>NZ_JCAFUD010000003.1:0-484492 GCF_059370935.1 Stenotrophomonas sp. YJH_SMC_12-1
CCACCCGATCCCATCCCGAACTCGGAAGTGAAACGCAGCTGCGCCGATGGTAGTGTGGCTCAAGCCATGCGAGAGTAGGTCATCGCCAGGGTTTACACCCAAAACCCCGCTGCTCACGCAGCGGGGTTTTTCTTTGTGCGCAGGAAACCCCGGTAGTGCCGGCCACTGGCCGGCAACCCGATGGCGTTGCATTGCCCGGTAGATCCACGCCATGCGTGGGTGCTCCGCGAGGAAGCATGGCGCCAACCAAGGTTGGCCGCTACCAATCGATTGCCGGCCAGCGGCCGGCACTACCGGCAGATCCACACCAACCGTGGATGAGCCGCCGACGGTAGACAAAAGAAAAGCGGCGCCCCGTGGGGCGCCGCTCTGCTCTCAACGATGTTCAGTCGAGCATGGCCCGGCTTTACTTTGCCGAAGCCTTGTCCTTCATCATCGCGTCGCGGGCTGCCTTGAACGGGTTGCCTTCGTACCAGTTCGGCCAACGATCGCCACCGGCCAGTTCCTTGCCGACGCCGTACATCAGCTGCAGGTCCTCGACAGTCCCGTCCAGCTTCCAGGTGGACGCGTCGAACTCGTCCTTCGGACCGTGGTAGCGGTTGGCGCCGTAGTCCGCCGCGGCCTTGCGGCCGGCGTCCACGCCACCCTCGCGCAGGTCCTCGCCACCATCGGCGTACAGGGCCGGCACGCCGGCCTTGGCGAAGTTGAAGTGATCCGAGCGGAAGTAGAAGCCGCTCTGCACCGAGGTCTCACCATGCAGCGTGCGGTCCTGGGCCGCAGCCAGCGGCTTGAGGATGTCCTCCAGCTCCGAGCTGCCGAAGCCGGTGACGGTCACGTCCTTGGCACGGCCGGCCACCGACATCGCGTCGAGGTTGATCACGCCGGCGATCTTGTCCAGCGGGAAGGTCGGGTGGGAGACGTAGTACTTCGAACCCAGCAGGCCGGACTCTTCCAGGGTCACCGCCAGGAACACCACCGAGCGCTCCGGCTTCGGATCCTGGTGGGCCATGGCTTCGGCCACCTCAAGGATGCCGGCCACGCCGGTCGCGTTGTCGACCGCACCGTTGTAGATGTTGTCGCCGGTTTCACCCTCGTGCTTGCCCAGGTGGTCCCAGTGCGCCATGTACAGCACGGCCTCGTCGGCACGCTTGCTGCCTGGCAGCACGCCCACCACGTTGCGCGACTGCTTCTGCGCGATCTGGCTCTTCAGGTCGACCGTGGCGGTGGCCTTCAGCGGCACCGGCTTGAAGCCGCGCTTGCTCGCATCCTTGTAAGCCTGCGCCAGGTCCAGGCCGGCACCGGCAAACAGCGCCTTGGCGGCGTCGGCGCTCAGCCAGCCCTGCACCGGGATGCGGGCTTCCGGGTCATCCTTGGCCGGCAGGTCGTACTGCGGGCCGGCCCAGGAGTTCTTCACCACGTCCCAGCCATAGGAGGCACCGGCGGTGTCGTGCACGATCAGCGCCGCGGCGGCGCCCTTGCGCGCGGCCTCTTCGAACTTGTAGGTCCAGCGGCCGTAGTAGGTCATGCGCTTGCCGTCGAACAGCTTCGCGTCGTCGACATGGAAGCCCGGGTCGTTGACGAACATCACGACCGTCTTGCCCTTCCAGTCCTGGCCGGCATAGTCGTTCCACTTCTGCTCCGGCGCATCAACGCCATAGCCGACGAACACCAGGTCGCTGGCATCGACCTTCACCTCGGCCTGGCCGGTGCGGGTACCCACCACCATGTCGGTGCCGAACTTCAGCTCGGTGGTCTTGCCGCCCTGGGTGATCTTCAGCACGGTCGATGCGTCGGCCGTGGTCTCGGTCATCGGCACATCCTGGAACCAGCTGTCGCCGTTGCCGGGCTGCAGGCCGATGCGCTGCATCTGGTCGCGGATGTAGTTGACCGTCAGCTCTTCACCCTTGCTGCCCGGGGCGCGGCCTTCGAATTCATCCGAGGCCAGGGTCTTGACCATCTCGGCGAAGTCGCCGGCGTTGATCTCCGGGGAGAACTGATGAGCCGCCGGCTTCGCGGCAGCGGTGTCGGTGGCTGACGCCGGTGCGGTGGCCGGCGTGTCTTCGCCTTTGCAGGCACTGAGCGCGGCCGCGGCGGCCAGGCACAGAAGGAGTTTGCGGGGCATCGTCGATTCCTGGAAAACAAAGGGCGGCCGCACGTCGTGCACGGCCGGTGTCAGCGAGTATCACCGAACCCGAAGGCGCGGTGCGCTCAGTCCGCCGGAGCGGTTTCGGTGTCGAACGGGATCGGCTCAGCGCCGGTGACCGGACCGATGCGCGCGGTGCGATGCACATAAAGCACCACCTCGCGTTCGAACTGCAGGGGGCCGTTGACCACAGCATTCGGGCCGACGATCACGCGCGGCTTGCGGCTGGCGGTGAGCGAGACGCTGAAGTTCGGCTTGCGCACGTGCACACCGCCGTTGACCTGGGAACCGATGCCGACGGTGATATCGCCGTTGACGGTCTCCACGTCCTTGCCGACGCGGCTTTCGACCAGGCCGATGCCACCGTTCACGGTTTCGACGCCGCCTTCGATCTGGCTGCCGCGATCGGTGAAGATGCTGCCGTTGACGGTGCTGACGCTGCCGTGTGCAATCACCTCGCGGCCCAGGCGTACGCCGCCGTTGACCGTTTCAATCTTGCCGGTACGTGCACGGTCGGCCACCTTGACCCCGCCGTTGACGGTGTCGATGCTGCCGGTCTCGACGCCTTCACCAACCCGGATGCCGCCGTTGACGGTATCCAGCTTGCCGTAGCGCTGGCCAGGCTCGGCGCTGATGCTGCCGTTGACCTTGCTGATGTTGTCCTGGGCACCGGCGGGGCCGGCAACGAGCAGGACGCCCAACAACAGCGGAATGGAAAGAGTTTTCATGGGACCTCGATGGATGTGCGGCTGGCAGGCCGCGTGCGGAGATGTCACCATTCCCCGGTACCCCCTGCAACTGCCTGAAGTCACTGGAAAGCCCTTGCGCGACAACGCCTTCCCATCACGCCGACATCACATCGCCGCTGCCCGCGGCGGTCGCTGCCTGCTGCTGGGGCTGGCGTTGGCGCTGGCCCTGCCGCTGCCCAGCGGTGCGCAGACCACCCGCGAGACCGAACGCAAGCTGCAGAAACTGCGAACCGAACTGAAGGGCGTGGCGCAGGAGCGACGGCAGATCGAGGGCCAGCGCGGGCAGGCATCGCAACAACTGCGCGAGGCCGACGAGAAGGTAGCCCGCACCGGCCGTGCCCTTGCGCAGACGGAAGCCGCGCTGCGCGAGCAGGGCCGCGCCCTTGCCGAAGCCGAGCAGCGCCGCAGCACGCTGCAGGGCAACCTGGCCCAGCAGCACCGCGAACTGGCCGGGCTGTTGCGCGCGGCATATCAGCTGGGCAACCACGCACCGCTGAAGCTGCTGCTGTCGCAGGACACGGTGGCCGATGCCAACCGCGCCCTGGCCTACCATCGCTACCTGCAGCGCGAGCGTGCGCAGCGGATCACCACGCTGACCGCCGACCTGAAGGAGCTGGAAGCGCTTCAAGCGCAGATCGCCGAGCGCAAGCAGAAGCTGCAGGGGACGCAGCAGGACCAGAAACAGCAGGCAGCCGCCCTGGAAGCGGACCGCCGCGATCGCGCAAAGACCGTTGCCTCGCTGGAAGAGCGCTTCAAGGACCAGCGTGAGAAGGAACAGGCACTGGGCCAGGACGCCAAGGCACTGGAAACGCTGCTGGCCAACCTGCGTGCCGCTGCCGCGCGGGCCGAAGCCGAGCGGCGCGCCGCTGCACGCCGGGCCGCCGCCGAGAAAGCCGCTGCCGAGCGCGCCGCACGCCAGGCCGCCGCGCAGGGCCGTCCACCGCCGCCCACCAAGGTTCCACCTGCGGTGGCGTCGGCACCGGCGCCGAAGGTCGGCGGCCTGGGCTGGCCGTTGTCCGGCAACCTGCTGGCCCGCTATGGCGGCAAGCTGCCCGATGGGCGCACCAGCAGCGGTGTGCTGATCGGCGCGCCAGCCGGCAGCACGGTCACGGCCGTGGCCGATGGCACCGTGGTGTTCTCCGACTGGATGACCGGCTACGGCATGATCCTGATCGTCGACCACGGCAACGGCTACATGAGCCTTTACGCGCATAACGACACCCTGCTGAAGGATGCTGGCGCGCGGGTCAGCCGCGGCGAT
The DNA here is from genome assembly GCF_059370935.1 of Stenotrophomonas sp. YJH_SMC_12-1. Lineage (NCBI taxonomy): Bacteria > Pseudomonadati > Pseudomonadota > Gammaproteobacteria > Lysobacterales > Lysobacteraceae > Stenotrophomonas > Stenotrophomonas sp. YJH_SMC_12-1. Next base: position 4,154 of record NZ_JCAFUD010000003.1, read on the forward strand.
GCGGTGGCCAAGGTCGGCAATTCCGGCGGCCAGGGCGTCACCGCGCTGTACTTCGAGCTGCGCCGTGGCGGGCAGCCGGTCAACCCGGACAGCTGGCTGCAGCGGCGCTGAATCCTGGCCCGTCGGATGCGGGCCGGATTCAACGGGAATTTAGCTGTGCTTCGCGCATAATCGGTGCATGTGCCTTGGGCACCATGCCACCGTCGACAGGAGTGATCCATGCGCGCAGCCCGTACCGCCACCCTCTTGCTGGCCCTGTTGCCAGCGCTGTCCTGGGCGCAGCAGACCGCGCCCGCCCCCAGCCCGGAAACCAGCGGGCAGGCAGCGAACAGCGAGGAGGCGGTGACCTCGAAGGTGCCGCTGGAGGAAATCCGCCGGTTCGTGGCCGTGTACAACGCGGTGCGCGCCGCCTATGTCGACCCGGTCGATGACAAGAAGCTGATGCAGTCAGCCGTGCGTGGCCTGCTGCTCGACCTTGATCCGCACAGCACCTACTTCAACAAGGAAGACGCGCAGGCTTTCGACGAGCAGGCCAACGGTGCCTACGAGGGCATCGGCGTGGAGCTGCAGCAGCAGCCCGACAACGCCAGCATGAAGGTCATCTCGCCGATCGACGACACGCCGGCGGCCAAGGCCGGCATCCTCGCTGGTGACCTGATCATCGCCATCGACGGCAAGCCGATCAGCGCCATTGATGCGAGCGAACCGTTGCGTGGCCCGGCCGGCAGCAAGGTGGTGCTGACCATCGTGCGCGCGGGCAAGCCGAAGCCGTTCGACGTCAGCCTCACCCGCCAGACCATCCGCGTGACCAGCGTGCGCAGCCGCCTGCTGGAGCCGGGCTACGGCTACATCCGCCTGAGCACCTTCCAGGCCGACACCGGGTCGGACTTCCAGAAGCACCTGCAGCAGCTGCAGAAGCAGTCCGGTGGCCAGCTCAAGGGCCTGGTGCTGGATCTGCGCAGCAACCCGGGTGGGCTGCTGACTGCCGCGGTGCAGGTGGCCGACGACCTGCTCGACAAGGGCAACATCGTCAGCACCCGCGGCCGCATCAGCATCAGTGATGCACGGTTCGATGCGACGCCGGGCGACCTGCTGAAGGGCGCACCGGTGGTGGTGCTGGTCGATGCGGGTTCGGCCAGTGCCTCGGAAGTGCTGGCTGGGGCGCTGCGCGACAACAAGCGCGCGCGCGTGGTCGGCAGCCGCACCTTCGGCAAAGGCTCGGTGCAGACCGTGCTGCCGCTGGACAACGGCGATTCGGTGAAGCTGACCACCGCGCGTTATTACACGCCGAGTGGCAAGTCGATCCAGGCCACTGGCATCGTGCCGGAAGTCGAACTGAAGCCTGCGGCGCGCCCGGAAGACGAGGCGCTGCCGGCCAGCCTGAGCGATTACAGCGAAGCGACCCTGCCAGGCCATCTGCGCGGCGATGACGAAGGCACCGAGGGCTACCACGCCGGTGCGGTGCTGCCGGGCGATGGCCCGATCAATGACGCGCTGGCCGAGCTGAAGAACCCGGGTTCGGTGGCTGCACGCTTGAAGGCCGAAGCGGCGAAGGCGGATGCGGCCAAGGCCGCGAAGGCCGCTGCGGCGAAGCCGGAAGCGAAGGTCGAACCTAAGCCGGAAGCAAAGCCGGAAGCAAAGCCCGCACCGGCCCCAGCGAAGCCGTGAGGTAGCGCCGGGCCATGCCCGGCGTCGGCTCAAGGGCGGAAGAAGAAACCAAATGCCGGCCAGCGGCCGGCACTACCCGGGCGGTCAGAAGCCGTGGCGCTTGCGCAGGCGGCGGGCGATGGCCGCGCGCACGTAGACCCCGTACACCAGGCCGAACACGAAGCCACCGATGTGCGCCCACCAGGCCACCATGCCGAAGCTTGGGCCGATGTGGGCGAACACCACTTGCAGCGCCGCCCAGACGCCGATCAGCAGGTAGGCCGGGGCACGCACGAACTCCAGGAACAGGCCGAGCGGGATCACCACGCCCAGCCGCGCGCCCGGGAACAGGGCCAGATACGCACCGATCAGGGCCGACACCGCGCCACTGGCGCCGATGATGATCTGGTCCGGGCTGCCCATGGTGTAGATCGCCACCAGGTTCGACACTGCGCCGCCGACCAGGAACAGCAGCAGCAGCCGCCACGGCCCCAGCACCCGCTCGGCGGGCAGGCCGAAGATCAACAGGAACACCAGGTTGCCCAGCAGGTGCGACCAGTCCGCGTGCAGGAACAGGGCGGTGAACAGCCGCAGCACGCTGCCGTCCTGCAGGGTCGCCCACCAGTCCAGCGGGTGGGTCAGACCGGTGGACAGCGCGCCCCAGTCCAGCCAGAGGCTGCCGCGGGCATCGTCCGGACGCGAGATCGACCACAGGAACGCCAGCCACAATGACGCGAACAGCACGGGCGTGGCCCAGCGCAGGGCCGCCTTCTTGCGGGACGGGAGCGAGACGAACATGCCAATAGCCTAGCGTGCGGCCACTTTCGGTGGGGACGGTCCTGTTCAGCTTTTGAGACGAAAAAACCGCCTGCGCTGTTATTGTTTCATTAACAGCTCTGGGTAATACTCGCATACGGCGTCGTATGTCGGGAGGGGAATCCGGCGCGCTCCGATGGGTCCCAGGACCCGGCGGGCGCAGGCGCACTCAGAGCACCATCACCGCTTACCGGAGAGAGAGAACTACGATGCAAACCGCTTCCACCATTGCCCGACTGACCCTGCTGGCTGTCGGCGTTGCCGGTGCGCTGGCCGCCGCCGATGCCAATGCTGCCGCCTTCCAGCTGAAGGAAAACAGCGCCAAGGGCCTGGGCCGCGCGTTCGCCGGCTCCACCTCGACCGAAGGTGACGCCTCGGTCATCGCCACCAACCCGGCCTCCATGCGCCTGCTCGACGGCACCCTGGTCCAGGGCGACGTCAGTGCCATCAGCTTCGGCGCCAAGTTCCGCGGCCAGGGCAAGTACGGCAACGGCGCGCCGATTTCCGGTGGCAACGGCGGCGACGCCGGCATGATCGCCCCGGTTCCGGCCGCGTACTTCCACGTGCCGTTCGGCGAGAACGACAACATGCACTTCGGTGCTTCGCTGACCGTGCCGTTCGGCTTCAAGACCGAATACGACCGTGACTGGGTCGGCCGCTACAACGGCGTCAAGACCGAGCTGCAGGCGATCGACCTGGGCGTGGCGTTCTCCTACGACGTCAACCCGTACCTGTCGTTCGGTGCGTCGGTGTTCGCCGAGCGCCTGAACGTCGACCTGACCAGCGCCGTCGATACCGGCACCGCGATCAACGCCAGCGCCCAGCAGAAGGCAGCCGCTGCCGTGCTGGCCGCCGGTGGCACCCCGGCTCAGGCCCTGGCTGCCTCGAAGCAGGCCGCTGCGGCCTTGGCCCAGCAGGGCTTCGCCCCGGGTACCGCCGATGGCTTCCTGCGCATCAAGGGCGATGAAGTGTCGGTCGGCTACACCCTGGGCATGACCGTCACCCCGGTGGAAGGCACCAACATCGCCTTCAGCTACCGCTCGAAGGTCGAGCACAAGATCACCGACGGCAAGGCCGACTTCACCATCCCGCAGAACGCTGCCGCCTTCCTCGCCAGGGCCGCCCCGGGTACCTTCATCGACAGCAACGGCCGCGCGACCATCACCCTGCCGGCCAGCGCCACCGTGGGCTTCACCCACCGCGTGAACGACCAGTGGCAGATCATGGCCGAAGTCACGCGCACGGCGTGGAGCAAGTTCGACCAGGTCACCGTCGACTATGACTCCAACCAGCCGGACAGCGTGCTGCCGTTCCACTACCGTGACACCACCTTCGCGTCGATCGGTACTGATTTCCGCGTGAACGACAAGCTGACCCTGCGTGGCGGCCTGGCCTATGACCAGACCCCGACCACCGACGCCCACCGCGACGTGCGCGTGCCGGACACCACCCGCAAGTGGCTGTCGCTGGGCCTGACCTACGCCGCTTCGGACAAGATGGAATACAGCGTGGGCTACACCCACCTGTTCACCAAGGATCCGAACGTCAACTCGACCTCGGTCACCGGCAACACCGTGACCGGCAAGTACAAGGTCAGCGGCGACGTGCTGGCGGCTTCGATGCAGTACAAGTTCTGATTCGGGCCCTGGCCTGAAGCAGCACGAGGGAGCCCCGCGCAAGCGGGGCTTTCTTTTTGTGGGGGCGGCCATCCATGCATGGCATGGATCTACTGCGGCGTGGCGGGGTCGGATCCCTTTCCGAAGGAAAGGGCTCTGACCCCAGTGCGTAGGAGCGAGCCACGCATGGCGCGCGGATCAACGACAATAGCGCCATGAACCTGTCCGACCCGAACTTCCAGCTGGAGTTGGCTGCCAACATCGCCGTCGCCGGCTCGATCCTGCTGGCCGGCCGCAACAACGTGCACACCTGGTGGCTGGGCATCGTGGGCTGCGCGCTGTTCGCCGTGGTGTTCGAGCGTTCGCACCTGTATGCGGACATGGTGCTGCAGTTCTTCTTCATCGCCGTCAGCGTGCTGGGCTGGTGGCAGTGGCTGCGTGGCGACCATGGCGCGCCGCTGCCGATCACTGCGCTGCGGCCGCGTGCATGGGCCTGGCTGGTGCCGCTGGCGGTGGTGGCCACCTTCGGCTACGGCTGGATGCTGACCCGCTTGACCAACGCCTACGCGCCGTACATCGATTCGGCGGTGCTGGTGCTGAGCGTGATCGCGCAGATCCTGATGATGCGGCGCAAGCTGGAATCGTGGTGGGTGTGGCTGCTGGTGAATACCGTGGCGGTGCCGCTGTATTACAGCCGCGGCCTGCACCTGACCTCGATCCTTTACATCGGTTTCTGGATCAACGCGCTGGTCGCCCTGCGCCACTGGCGCCACCTGATGCGGATCGAGGCCAGGGCAGCCGATGCCGCTGCCTGAGCGCGTTGCGCGGGGCCTGGTGGTGGGCAAGTTCTGCCCGCTGCACCTCGGCCACGAACGCCTGATCGAATTTGCCGCCACACGCTGCACGCAGCTGCTGGTGATTGGCTGGTCGCAGCCGGGCTTTCCAGGCTACAGCGCCGCGCGTCGCGAGCGCTGGCTGCGAGCGCGATTCCCGCAGGCCACGGTGGCGGTGCTCGATGATGCGCGACTGGCGGCATTGTGCACCCGGCAGGGGATGCCGGTTCGCAGGCTGCCGCAGGACAGCGACAACGAGCAGGTGCAGCGCGCATTCACGGCCTGGCTGTGCCTGAACCTCTTCGGAGGGGCAGTGCAGGCGGTGTACACCGGTGAGGACTATGGCGATGGCTTCGCGCAGGCGCTGTCGGCGCACTTCGACGCGCCGGTGCGCCATGAGCGGCTCGAACGCGCACTGGACGTCGGGCAGGCGTGTGGCACCCAGCTGCGCGCCGATCCGCATGCGCACCGTCATGGCCTCGCACCGCAGGTCTATGCCGGCTATGTGCAGCGCGTGGCGTTCATTGGTGGCGAGTCCAGCGGAAAGACCACGCTGGCGCGCGTGATGGCCGAGCGACTGCAGACCGCCTGGGTGCCGGAGTATGGCCGCACGCTATGGGAGCAGCAGGGCGGAGAGCTGACGCCAGATGATCTGCTTCGCATCGCAATGGCACAGCCGCAGCACGAAGACGAGACCGCACGGCATGCGCATCGCTGGCTGTTCTGCGATACCACGCCGCTGGTGACGCTGGGCTACAGCAGCTGGATGTCTGGTACGGCGCCGGAGGCACTGCGGCAGGCTGCATTGCGACCGTATGACCTGCTGTTCCTGTGTGCGCCGGATATCCCGTTCGACCAGGACGGCACGCGGGTGGGCGAGGCCTTCCGGGCGCAGCAGCATGCGTGGTACGTGCGCGAGCTGGAGGCGCGGGGAGTCGACTACGTGCTGCTGGAAGGCGATCTGGAGACGCGCATCGCGCGCGTGCAGAGCGAGCTGGCGAAGCGGGCGGACAATCGGTTCAGTGTGGCCCAGCCTCTGTAGAGCGAGCCCACGCTCGGCTGTGCGAGGCAAACCGAGCGGGGGCCCGGCTCTACAGGAAGCAAGGCATAAAAAACCCCGCTTTCGCGGGGTTTTTCGTTCACTGCATCAACCGGGCGATCAGTCGCCCAGGGTCAGCAGCGAGGCGTTGCCGCCGGCGGCGGTGGTGTTCACCGTCACCGTCTTTTCGGTGGCGAAGCGCAGCAGGTAGTGCGGGCCGCCGGCCTTCGGGCCGGTGCCGGACAGGCCCTGGCCGCCGAACGGCTGCACGCCGACCACCGCACCGATCTGGTTGCGGTTGACGTAGACGTTGCCGACATGGACGCCGTTGCTGATGCGGTCGACGGTCTCGTCGATGCGCGAATGCACGCCCAGGGTCAGGCCGTAGCCGGTGGCGTTGATCTGGTCGATCACCGCGTCGAGCTGGTCGCCCTTCCAGCGGATCACGTGCAGCACCGGGCCGAACACTTCCTTCTGCAGCTGGCCCAGGTCCTTCAGTTCGTACGCGCGCGGTGCGAAGAAGGTGCCGTTGGCGGCCTCGGCCGACAGCTCGGCGGCGGCGATCAGGCGCGCTTCGCGGTCCATGCGCTCAGCGTGGTCCTGCAGGATCTTCAGCGCATCTGCGTCGATCACCGGGCCGACGTCGGTGGACAGCAGGCCGGGGTTGCCGACCTTCAGTTCCTTCATCGCACCGGCCAGCATGGTCATCACCTTGTCGGCGATGTCGTCCTGCACGAACAGCACGCGCGCGGCCGAGCAGCGCTGGCCGGCGGAGGTGAAGGCCGAACCGATCGCGTCCTTGACCAGCTGTTCCGGCAGCGCCGACGAATCGGCGATGAAGGCGTTCTGGCCGCCGGTCTCGGCAATCAGCACACCGATGGCGGCGTCACGCGCCGCCATCGCGCGGTTGATCGCACGGGCGGTGTCGGTGGAGCCGGTGAAGGCCACGCCGGCCACGCGCGGGTCGGCGGTCAGCGCGGCACCGACGGTAGCACCGTCGCCGGGCAGGAACTGCACCACCTCGGCCGGCACGCCGGCGTCGTGCAGAAGCTTCACCGCGTAGTAGCCGATCAGGTTGGTCTGCTCGGCCGGCTTGGCGATGACGCTGTTGCCGGCGGCCAGGGCGGCAGCGACCTGGCCCAGGAAGATCGCCAGCGGGAAGTTCCACGGGCTGATGCAGACGAACACGCCGCGGCCGTGCAACTGCAGCTCGTTGGACTCACCGGTCGGGCTCGGCAGCTTCTCGGCGTGGCTGAACTGCTCGCGCGCCTGCTTGGCGTAGTAGCGCAGGAAGTCCACCGCTTCGCGCACTTCGGCGATGCTGTCGGGCAGGCTCTTGCCGGCTTCCTTCACGCACAGCGCCATGAATTCCGGCATGCGTGCTTCCAACTGGTCGGCGGCGTGCTCGAGGATGGCGGCGCGGCTGGCGGCCGGGGTGCGGTTCCAGGCCGGCTGCGCGGCTACGGCGTTGGCCAGGGCCTTCTGCACGGTGGCGGCGTCTGCGGCCAGCCACTGGCCAACCACTTCACGGGTGTCGGCCGGGTTGGTCACCGGCAGCGCGGCGCCGGTCGGGTTGGCACCCGGCACCAGCGGGGCGGCCTGCCAGGGCTTCACAGCCGCGTTGATCTGCTCGGCCAGGGCGCGCAGTTCGTTGTCGTTGGCGAGGTTGGCGCCCATGGAGTTCTTCCTGTCGTGGTTCTGGCTGCGCAGCAGGTCAACCGGCAGCGGGATCTTGGGATGCGGAATCGAAGCGAACGAGGCGACCATCTCGACCGGATCGCGGATCAGGTCGGCGATCGGTACGCGTTCGTCGGTGATGCGGTTGACGAAGCTGGAGTTGGCGCCGTTTTCCAGCAGGCGGCGCACCAGGTACGGCAGCAGGTCTTCATGCGAACCGACCGGTGCATACACGCGGCAGGGCAGGCCCAGGCGGTCAGCCGGCACCACTTCGGCGTACAGGTCGTCGCCCATGCCGTGCAGCTTCTGGTGCTCGTACACGCCGCCGTTGGCGATGCTGCGCACGGCCGCGATGGTGTGCGCGTTGTGCGTGGCGAACATCGGGTAGATCGCGTCGGCATGGGTGAACAGCCGCTTGGCGCAGGCCAGGTAGGACACGTCGGTGTTCTGCTTGCGGGTGAACACCGGGTAGCCCGGGTAGCCTTCGATCTGCGCGCGCTTGATCTCGGCGTCCCAGTACGCGCCCTTGACCAGGCGCACCTGCAGGCGGCGACCGGCGCGGCGCGCCATGTCGGCCAGGTGGTCGATCGTGTACGGGGTGCGCTTCTGGTAGGCCTGCACGACCACGCCGAAGCCATCCCAGCCGGACAGCGACGCGTCAGAGAACACCTGCTCGATGATGTCCAGCGACAGTTCCAGGCGGTCGGACTCTTCGGCGTCGACAGTGCAGCCGATGCCGTAGCTCTTGGCCAGCTGTGCCAGTTCCAGCACGCCCGGTACCAGGTCCTTCAGCACGCGCTCGCGCTTGGCGTGCTCGTAGCGCGGGTACAGCGCCGACAGCTTGATCGAGATGCCCGGGGCATTGTTGACGTCGCCATCCGGACGGCCGCCGCGTGCCTTGTGATCGCCGCCGATGGCGTGGATCGCACGACGGTAGTCTTCCAGGTAGCGCAGCGCGTCCTTCATGGTCAGCGCACCTTCGCCGAGCATGTCGAAGGAGTAGCGGTAGCTGGCGTTGTCGCCCTTGTGCGAGCGCGCCAGCGCTTCGCTGATGGTGCGGCCCATGACGAACTGGTGGCCCATGATCTTCATCGCCTGGCGCACGGCCAGGCGCACCACCGGCTCACCGACGCGGCCGACCAGGCGCTTGAACGCGCTGGGCGCATCGGCGCGGGTGGCGTCGTTCATCTGCACCAGCTTGCCGGTCAGCATCAGGCCCCAGGTGGAGGCATTGACCAGCACCGAGTCGCTGCCGCCCAGGTGCTTTTCCCAGTCGGCATCGGCCAGCTTGTCGCGGATCAGCTTGTCGGCGGTGTCCTGGTCCGGAATACGCAGCAGTGCCTCGGCCACGCACATCAGCAGCACGCCTTCCTCGCTGCCCAGGTCGTATTGGCGCATGAAGGCTTCGATGGCGCCCTGGTCCTTGGCACGCACGCGCACGCGGCCAACCAGGTCGGCGGCCAGCGCCTGCACCCTGGCCTGCTCTTCGGCCGGCAGACGGGCCAGCGCCAGCAGCTCGCGGACGTGGCTGGCCTCGTCCTTCAACCAGGCATCGGTGATGGCTTGGCGGAACGGGTTGGGGGGCGCCGGCAGTTCCGGCGACAGCAGCGCGCCGGGACGCAGTGCGTCGCTGGCGGCAGGGGAGGAGGAAGGTGCGTTCATGCCGGTCCGGCCAATGGAAAACTTGGCGATTTTAATCATTTTTGCGGGTTGCGGAAGTGCCCCGCAGCCACCTTCGTGAAGGGCTGATAGCCCCTAACGGTGGTGGATTCAGCGTGTTCAGCAAGCTCGGTAGAATTTGTGCTGAATTCGTCATTCGTGCCGCCGACCTCATGCTGTGTTGCAGCATGGGAAAAAGTGTGAATGCACCCTTGCTACCGGCGAGAGGGCAGGGCTACCATCGAGACGTTTCCCGCGGCAGGAACGCGGTTGCGACATGATCGAGGTGCTTCCAGCTCCGGATGGGTCAGGTACGCAGCTGCGGCTGCGTCCCCCACGGGCGCTCGATGCCCGGCAGTTCGTCCTGTTGTTCACCGTGTTGTCGGGTGCGATGTGGCTGGTGTCCGCCTTCGGGTGGTTGGCCGGCAATGCATTCGCCCCCCTGTTCGCGCTGCTGTACAGCCTGGTGCTGGCGGCGGCGCTGCGTGCCCTGTGGCGCAGCGGTGAACGGCAGGAGGAGATCCGGGTAGTGCCGGCGTACGTGGAGGTCATCCCCGTACCCGGTGGATCGCCGGTGTTCCGGGCCCACCCCCACTGGGTGCGCCTGCTCACCGACGATGAGAGGGTCCGGCTGGCATCCAGCGGCCGGCAGGTGGAGGTGGGGAGTTTCCTCGCGCCGGCCGAACGTCAGACGCTTGCAGAGACACTTGAAAGCTTGCTCGCCGCCAGCGATGGCGGCAACCGACGACGCTAAGGGTCTAGGCAATGAAGCAAAGCAGCAGGTGGGGCACGAAGTGTGTTGCAGCGGTCGCCGCCATGGTGGCCGGGGGACTGGTTCCGGCATTGGCCTGGGCCCAGGCGGCCGATCCCAAGCCGTGGCAGCTGAACATGGGCAAGGGGGTGACCCAGACCTCACGCCTGGCTTGGGAATCGAACAATCTCTCGTTGATCATCTGCACGGTGATCGGCGTCATCGTGTTCGGCGCGATGGCCTACGCCATCTTCAAGTTCCGCAAATCCAAGGGCGCGGTCGCCGCCACCTTCAGCCACAACACCAAGGCCGAGATCATCTGGACGGTGATCCCGGTGATCATCCTGATCGTGATGGCGTGGCCGGCCACGGCCAACCTGATCAAGATGTATGACACCCGCGATGCCGAGATGACAGTGAAGGTCACCGGTTACCAGTGGATGTGGAAGTACGAGTACCTTGGCGAGAACGTTACCTTCACCAGCCGCCTGGACCGCGAGTCCGACCGCGTGCGGCAGAGCGGCATCGTGCCGACCCGCGAAAGCCATCCGCACTACCTGCTGGATGTCGACAACCGCCTGGTGCTGCCGGTCGATACCAAGGTGCGTTTCGTCATCACCTCCGACGACGTGATCCACGCCTGGTGGGTACCGGCGCTGGGCTGGAAGCAGGACGCCATCCCCGGCTTCATCAACGAAGCCTGGACCCGCATCGAGCAGCCGGGTGTCTACCGCGGCCAGTGCGCCGAGCTGTGTGGCAAGGACCACGGCTTCATGCCGATCGTGGTCGAGGCGGTGTCCAAGGAAGAGTTCAAGCAGTGGCTGGCGCAGCGCAAGCCGGCGCCGCCCGCCGAGCCCGCCACGCCTGCGGCACCTGCCGAACCGACTGCACCGACGGGCGAGGCACCGGCTGCGCCTGCTGCTGCAGAAGCGGGCAGCGCGCCTGCCACCGCGGCCAGCGGAGCGTGATGTAAAGCCCGCAGCCGTTCGCGGCCGCGGTGACAACCGATTCTGAGAGGTGTTTTGCAATGGCGCACTCGGCAGTTGGGCACGACGATCACCATCACCACCAGAGCTTCTTCGAACGTTGGTTCTTCTCGACCAACCACAAGGACATCGGCACGCTGTACCTCGGTTTCAGCTTCATCATGTTCATCATCGGCGCGGCGATGAGCGTGGTGATCCGCGCCGAGCTGGCGCAGCCGGGCCTGCAGTTCGTCAAGCCCGAGTTCTTCAACCAGATGACCACCGTGCATGCGCTGGTGATGATCTTCGGCGGGGTGATGCCGGCCTTCGTCGGACTGGCCAACTGGATGATCCCGCTGCAGATCGGCGCGCCGGACATGGCGCTGCCACGCATGAACAACTGGTCGTTCTGGTTGCTGCCGGTGGCATTCAGCCTGCTGCTGCTGACCCTGTTCCTGCCGGGCGGTGCACCGGCCGGTGGCTGGACGCTGTACCCGCCGCTGTCGCTGCAGGGCGGCTACAACGTCGCTTTCAGCGTGTTCGCCATCCACGTGGCCGGCATCAGTTCGATCATGGGCGCGATCAACATCATCGCCACCGTGCTCAACATGCGTGCGCCGGGCATCGACCTGCTGAAAATGCCGATCTTCTGCTGGGCCTGGCTGATCACCGCCTTCCTGCTGATCGCGGTGATGCCGGTGCTGGCCGGCGCGGTGACCATGCTGCTGACCGACAAGTTCTTCGGCACCAGCTTCTTCAATGCCGCCGGTGGCGGTGACCCGGTGATGTACCAGCACATCTTCTGGTTCTTCGGCCATCCCGAGGTCTACATCATGATCCTGCCTGCCTTCGGCGTGGTCAGCGAGATCATCCCGACCTTCAGCCGCAAGCCGCTGTTCGGCTACCAGGCGATGGTGTACGCCACCGCCGCGATCGCGTTCCTGTCGTTCATCGTCTGGGCCCACCACATGTTCACCGTGGGCATGCCGCTGGGCGGCGAGATCTACTTCATGTTCGCCACCATGCTGATCTCGATCCCGACCGGCGTGAAGGTGTTCAACTGGGTCAGCACCATGTGGCGTGGCTCGCTGACGTTCGAGGCACCGATGCTGTGGTCGGTGGCCTTCGTCATCCTGTTCACCATCGGTGGCTTCTCCGGCCTGATGCTGGCGATCGTCGCCGCCGACTTCCAGTACCACGACACCTACTTCGTGGTCGCCCACTTCCACTACGTGCTGGTGACCGGTGCGGTGTTCGCGCTGATCGCGGCGGTGTATTACTGGTGGCCGAAGTGGACGGGACGGATGTACAGCGAGAAGTGGGCCAAGGTGCACTTCTGGTGGTCGATCGTGTTCGTCAACCTGCTGTTCTTCCCGCAGCACTTCCTCGGCCTGGCCGGCATGCCGCGCCGCATTCCGGACTACAGCGTAGCGTTTGCCGACTGGAACCTGATCAGCTCGATCGGTGCGTTCGGCATGTTCGTCACCCCGTTCATGATGGCCGCGATCCTGCTGTCCTCGCTGCGCAACGGCGAGAAGGCCGAGGCCCGTTCCTGGGAAGGCGCGCGCGGCCTGGAGTGGACGCTGCCGTCGCCGGCACCGGCGCACACCTTCACCACGCCGCCGACCATCCGCCCGGGAGATCTGGCGCATGACGACATCACGCATTGAGGTGGGGCATGCATAACGAGAGCCCGCTGCCGATCGGTAGAGTCGACTGTCAGTCGACTCGCGAAGTGCAGCCGACTAACAGTCGGCTCTACCAAAGCCAAAGCCAAAGCCAGACCGAAGCCCAACGCCACGGCATCGAACAGCAACGCCAGCGCGCCAGGCGCACGGCGATGTGGGTCGGCGCCATCGCCGTGCTGGTCTACGTCGGCTTCATCCTCAGCGGGGTGATCGGCCGATGAGCGAGGCGCCAGCCAGCACACCGTCTCGCAGTGCGGGGCTGCCGCGCCTGATCGGTGTGGCGGTGGCGGTGTTCCTGCTCACGTTCTCGCTGGTGCCGCTGTACCGCATCGCCTGCGAGAAGGTGTTCGGTGTGCGCCTGGAACGCGGCCCCGGTGGCGAAGCCAGTGCAGGCGCCGCCACCGGCAAGCGCACCGTGCGCGTGGAGTTCGATGGCGGCGTCAATTCGCGCCTGCCGTGGTCGTTCCATCCCGAACAGCTGACCATGGACGTGGTGCCCGGCGAACTCAACGAAGCGCTGTACTTCGCCCGCAACGACAGCCAGCAGGCGGTGGTCGGCAGTGCGGTGCCTTCGGTGGCGCCGGCGCGTGCCTCGGGCTTCTTCAGCAAGACCGAGTGCTTCTGTTTCACCGCGCAGACGCTGCAGGCCGGCGAGAAGCGCGACATGCCGGTGCGTTTCATCGTCGATCCGGACCTGCCGCCCGAGATCAAGACGATCACCTTGTCCTACACCTTCTATCGCAACGACGCGCTGTCCGATCGGCTGGCCCCGGCCGCCACCTCGGAAGGCGCGCACGCCGCACCCTGACCCGGATACCGACATGGCCCAGACACCGACCGACGCCAACGTGTACTTCGTCCCGGCCCAGAGCAAATGGCCGTTCGTGGGTTCCATCGCGATGATGGTGACCATGGTGGGCGTGGCCAGCTGGCTCAACGATGCCAGCTGGGGACGCTGGACCTTCTACATCGGCATCGCGATGCTGGTGCTGACGTTGTTCTGGTGGTTCAGCGACGTGGTGCGCGAGTCGCAGGCGGGCAACTACAACCACCAGGTCGATGGCTCGTTCCGGATGGGGATGATCTGGTTCATCTTCTCCGAAGTGATGTTCTTCGGCGCCTTCTTCGGTGCGCTGTTCTACACCCGCAACCTGGGCCTGTCGTGGCTGAGCGGCGAAGGCCGCGGGGTGATGACCAACGAGCTGCTCTGGCAGGGTTATTCCGCCGGCTGGCCGACCAACGGCCCCGCGGCGATCGGCGGCGCGTTCCAGACCATCCCGGCCTGGGGCCTGCCGCTGATCAATACGCTGATCCTGCTGACCTCCGGCGTGACCCTGACCATCGCCCACCACGCGCTGAAGGCCGGCAACCGCCGCCAGCTGCTGATCTGGCTGGGCCTGACCGTGGTGCTTGGCCTGGGCTTCCTCACCCTGCAGGCGGAGGAGTACATCCACGCCTACAAGGAACTGAACCTGACGCTCGGCTCGGGCATCTACGGTTCAACGTTCTTCATGCTGACCGGCTTCCACGGCGCGCACGTGCTGCTGGGCACGATCATGCTGATCGTGATGTGGCTGCGTTCGGCCAAGGGACACTTCACCCGCGACAATCATTTCGGTTTTGAAGCGGCCGCGTGGTACTGGCACTTCGTCGACGTGGTGTGGCTGATGCTCTTCATGTTCGTCTACGTGCTTTGACCGCGCACGCATCGGTGACCTCAGCCGCCGATGCCGTGCGGTTTGATCCAGCCCATGTAGATGCTCACGATCACCAGCAGGATCAACGCAACCGACACCGCGATGCGGCGCGTCAGTGCGTTGACCGTGCGCTTGGTCTGGCCGCGGTCGACCAGCAGGTAATACAGGCCGGCGCCCAGATTCCAGACGATGACGATCAGAAACGCGATTACCAGCAGGGTCTTCAGCGAATCACTCATGCGCGGCTCGAGGGCAGGGTGGATGCGCCTATCTGACCGCGTTTGCGCGGACTTGTCATGATGCGCCAGCACACGCGCGTGATCGCATGGCTGCTGGCGGTGCTGGCAATGGTTGGTTTCACCGCATTGGGGCTGTGGCAGCTGCAGCGCATGCATGCCAAACAGGCAATGTTGGATGCACAAGGTCCAGCTGTGGCACAGGCGATGCCACTGGCGCAGGCCCTGGCTGCACCTGGCGCATTGCACGGCGTGGCCGACCACGGCCGTTTCCTGCCCGGCGTGGTGCTGCTGGACAACCAGACCCGGCACGGCCGCGCGGGCGTGAAGATCTATCGCCCGTTCCGCAGTGACGAGGGCAGCGTGCTGCTGGTCGATCTGGGCTGGCGCGCGCTGCCGCCCGATCGCAGGCTGCCGGATGTGCCGTCGCCGCCTTCGCCGGTGGCGGTGCGTGGCCTGCTGGCGCCGCCGCCGTCGGCGGGGCTGGCCTTGGGCCCGGCGTTCTCCGCTACCGATGAGGCCGGGCGTTGGCTGGCCAGCCGCTTGCCCGACGAGGGCCTGGCGGCGGCGCTTGGCCTGCCGGCATTGCCCGATCGCGTCCTGCGGCTGGACCCGGCGCTGCCATTTGGCGACGAACGCGACCTGGACCTGCTGCCGAACACGCTGCCGCCGCAGCGCCACCTGGGCTACGCCGTGCAGTGGTTCGGGCTGGCCCTGACCGTGCTGGTGGTCGCGCTGGTACTGGAGTGGCGCAGGCGACGTGCTGCCCGGTAGTGCCGGCCGCTGGCCGGCAACCCCCGCATTCCTGGATGCCGGCCGGCGGCCGGCACTACCGCGGCGTCACACCCGCATCCCTCACCCAACCATGAGAAAATGCCCCGCATGAACACTGCTACGTCCCCGCAGGCGCGCGGCTCCGGCCGCCGGACCCTGGTGCTGCTGTTTGCCGTGTTCTTCGGGGCGATGGCGCTGGCCGCCGTGCTGCGCTTCTCTGGCTGGCAGCCCACCGGGCACCGCAATGCCGGCCAGCTGCTGAAGCCGCCGGTGGACCTGCGCCAGCAGGCGCCGACCCTGGCCAACGGCCAGCCGTACCCGTGGAACCCCGAAGCCCGTACCTGGCGCCTGCTGGTGGCGCCGGCCGGTGCCTGCGACGCGCAGTGCGTCACTTTGTCGCAGGGACTGGGCAAGGTGTGGCAGCTGTTCGGCCATAACGCCGATAATGTCGAGATCCTGTGGCTGGGTACGCCACCGGCGTCGATCGCCTCGCTGCCCGCGCTGCGGCCGCTGGCTCCGTCGCCAGCCCTGCGCGCGGCGTTGCCGGGCGTCGATGATCCGGCGGGACTGCCGGTCTACGTGATCGATCCGAACGGCTTCGTGATCATGCGCCATGCCCCGGGTTCCGACCTCGGTGGCCTGCGCAAGGACATGGCCACGTTGCTGAAACTGAAGTGAGTCCCGTTTGATGAGCCTTTCCGCGCGTCCGGCGCTGCACCGCAATTTCCACCGCCTGGCGTGGTTCGCCATGATCATGACCGCGAGCACGATCATGTTCGGCGCCTTCGTGCGCCTGTCCGATGCCGGCCTGAGCTGCCCGGACTGGCCGACCTGCTATGGCCAGGCCACCTGGCCGCAGCACGTGGAAGAGACCATCGGCCACCCGGCGGCGGAGATCCGCCCGCTGGAGACCCACAAGGCCTGGCGTGAACAGGTGCACCGCTTCCTGGCCGGCGCACTGGGCATCGAGATCCTGACCCTGGCGCTGCTGGCCACGCGCAAGCGGCGATTCGGAAGCACGGCGGTGGTGACCGCCTGCGTGCTGGTGGCCGCCGGCATACCGCTGTACATGATGGGCTGGCATGGCACCGCCAGTACCTTGGCTCTGATCGGCGAGGCGATCCTGCTGATCGCCGCGCTGCGCTGGAGCAACATCGACCTGGCGCGCGCTGCACTGCTGACCCTGGCCGTGGTGATCTTCCAGGCCCTGCTGGGCATGTGGACGGTGACCCTGCTGCTCAAGCCCATCGTGGTGATGGGGCACCTGCTGGGCGGCATGCTGATGTTCGCGCTGCTGGTCTGGATGGCCTGGCGCGCCACGCACATGCCGATCACCCTGGCCGAAGCACCGAAGCTGAAGTGGGTGCTGCGCATCGGCGTGGCGGTGCTGGTCACCCAGATCGCACTGGGCGGCTGGGTCAGTGCCAACTACGCGGCGCTGGCCTGCGGCGGCGGCAGCGCCTCGCTGGACAACTTCCCGCGCTGTGCCAACCAGTGGTGGCCGCAGCACAACTTCGTCGAAGGCTTCACCCTGTGGCGCGGCATCGGCGTGGATTACGAAGGCGGCGTGCTGGATGGCGCCTCGCGTATCGCCATCCAGATGGCGCACCGGCTGTTCGCGGTGGTGGTGGCCGTCTACCTGCTGTGGCTGGGCGTGCGCCTGTTCCGCTTGCCGAGCATGCGTGGCTGGGCCAGCGCGCTGATCGCGCTGCTGGTGCTGCAGGTCACCCTCGGCATCCTCAACGTGAAGCTGGCGCTGCCGCTGGAAGTGGCGGTGGCCCACAACGGCGTGGCCGTTGCCCTGTTGTTCGTGCTGGTCAGCCTGCTGGCCCGCCTGCGCGCCCCGGACTGACTCCATGTTTTCCAATTACCGCCAGTACTGGGACCTGACCAAGCCCAAGGTCGTTGCCCTGATCGTCTTCACCGCCCTGGTCGGCATGGTCCTGGCCATTCCGGGCGTGCCGAGCTGGGAGCAGGTGCGCGCCGGTGTGCTCGGTTTCCTCGGCATCTGGCTGGCGGCCTCGGCCGCAGCCGCCATCAACCAGCTGCTGGACGCACACATCGATGCGCAGATGGCGCGCACCTCGTGGCGTCCGCTGGTGGTGGGCAAGGTCAAGCCATGGCAGGTGCTGGTGTTTGCCGGCGTGCTGATCGTGCTGTCGATGACCATCCTGGTGCTGTGGGTGAACCTGATCACCGCCGTGCTGACCTTCGCCTCGCTGATCGGCTACGCGGTGATCTACACCGTGTACCTCAAGCGTGCGACCTCGCAGAACATCGTCATCGGTGGCCTGGCCGGCGCGATGCCGCCGATGCTGGGCTGGGCCGCAGTGACCGGCATGCAGGGTTCGTCGGACTGGGCGTACTCGTCGCTGCTGGTGCTGATCATCTTCATCTGGACCCCGCCGCACTTCTGGGCGCTGGCGATCTTCCGCCGCGAGGACTACGCCAAGGCGGAGATCCCGATGCTGCCGGTGACCCACGGCGTGGTGCATACCCGCAAGCAGATCATGGTGTATTCGGTGGTGCTGGCGCTGGTCTGCCTGCTGCCGTACCTGGTGGGCATGAGCGGTGCGTTCTACCTGGGCGGCGCGATCGTGCTCAACGCGGTGTTCCTCTGGTATGCCTGGCGCATGCTCAACCCGCCGGACGAATTGTTCTCGATGAAGATGTTCTATTACTCCATCGTGTACCTGATGGCGCTGTTCGCCTTCCTGCTGGTGGACCACTGGATCCTGCCCTGGCTGTGAGCGGCTGCCCTTTGTAGAGTCGAGCCACGCTCGACTCAGGCCCGGTCTGATGGCGGGAGCATCCACGCACGGCGTGGATCTACTTGAACCGCGGTTGCTGCGTCGCCATTGCTGTTCCTGACCGCAAAGGAAAGGAAGGCGCAGGGATGCATTCGATCTTCCGTTGGACCACCGCGCTGCTGCTGGCGCTGGGTGTAGCCCTCACCGCGCATGCCGATGACACCGCCGCGCAGATCCGCCAGCATGCCGGTGAGCACCGCCTGCTGGTACTGGGCGAATTCCACGGCACCCGCGAGACCCCGTTGCTGGTACGCCAGCTGGTGGACGACTACAGCCGCAACGGCCCGGTCCTGCTGGCGCTGGAACTGCCACGCGCCGAGAACCCTGTGCTGCGCGACTATCTGGAATCCGATGGCGGGGCCAGGGCGCGCCGGCACCTGCACGGCCGCGCGTTCTGGACCGTGCGCGATGACCAGCATGATGGTCGCCGTAGCCGCGACATGCTGGCGATGATCGAAGGCCTCCGTGTGCTGAAGGCGCAGGGGCGCGTGATCGAAGTGGTTGGCTATGACGTCAATGCCAGCAGTGGCGGCAACCAGACGCGCGATGACTTCATGGCAGCCGAATTGCGACGGCTCTATCGAGGGTTGCCAGACAATGCACGCATGCTGGTGCTGACTGGCAATGTCCACGCCATGCTGCGGCGGCCGGAAGGTATGCCGCCGGAAATGCAGAGGCGGCCGATGGCCTCCCAGCTGCGGGACCTGGATATCTACAGCGTGCGGTTGGGTGCGCTGCGTGGCCAGGCGTGGGCGTGCGCGGACCGTTGCATGGCGCGGCCACTTCCAGAGCAGGTGGCCCCGCGGCTGCGGGGCGATACCCATGCGGAACGGGCGTACGACCTGTGGGTGTGGATGCCGGAGCTGAGCGTCGGCACGCTCGTGGATCCGTAGTGTCAGGCAACCCATCCACGCATGGCGTGGATCTACTGGTGGTTCACGCCATCCGTGGTTTGGAGTAGATCCACGCCATGCGTGGATGGTCTACCCGGAACAACCCGCGTGCCCTGTCAGGGCTTGCGCCGCGCATACCGCTGCGCGATCACGCCGCAGACGATCAGCTGGATCTGGTGGTAGATCATCACCGGCAGCACGATCGCGCCGAGGCTGCCGCCGGCGAACAGCACCTTGGCGATTGGCACGCCGGTGGCCAGGCTCTTCTTCGAGCCGCAGAACACGATGGCGATCTCGTCCTCGCGGTTGAAGCGCAGCCGGCGGGCGATGAAGGTAATCAGCGGCATGGCGATGCCGAGCAGCACGGCAGCCACCACGGCCACGGCCAGCAACGAGAGCAGCGGCGTCTTGCTCCACAACCCTTCGGTCACCGCTTCGCCGAACGCCGAATACACCACCAGCAGGATCGTGCCCTGGTCGGTGTAGCGCAGCAGCGCGCGCTGCTTCTCCACCCAGCCGGCAATCCACGGCCGCAGCAGGTGGCCGGCCACGAACGGCACCAGCAGCTGCAGCATGATGCCGCCGATCGCGTGCAGTGGGTCATGCACGCCGCCGGAGGTGCCGGCCAGCGCGGTCAGCAGCAGTGGGGTCAGGAACACGCCGAGGATGCTCGACAGCGAGGCGCTGCACACCGCTGCCGGCACGTTGCCGCGGGCCATCGAAGTGAACGCGATGGACGACTGCACGGTGGACGGCAGGGTGCACAGGAACAGCACGCCCAGGTACAGCTCCGGAGTCAGCAGCCAGCCCGACAGTGGCTTGAACATCAGCCCCAGCAGCGGGAACAGGAGGAAGGTGCAGGCCAGGATGGTCAGGTGCAGCCGCCAGTGCAGCATGCCGCCGATGATCGACTCGCGCGGCAGGCGCGCGCCATGCAGGAAGAACAGCGCGGCGATGGCGACGGTGGTGACATCGTCGAGCACGATGGCGGCGGCGCCCTTCATCGGCAGCAGCGAGGCCAGGCCGACGGTGCACAGCAGGGCGAGGGTGAAGTTGTCCGGTCGCAGGCGCGACCACCAGCGGGTCATGGTGGGCAGAGTCCTTGGTGCGGAGGGTTGTTCAGGGCGAAGTGACCGGTGTGGCCAGGCGCTGGCGGGTGGCGGCTTCCAGCGACTTCAGGCCGGCGCGCTGGCCGAGCTGAAGCGCCTGCTCCGGGCTGGCATGTTCGTAGTGGGCATTGACCAGGCCGAGCACGGCACCGGCGCGGTTGCCGGAGGCGCAGTGCAGCAGCACCGGCCCCTGGCTCTGCTGCAGGGCCTGGTGCACCGCGCGCACATTGGCCGTATCCAGGCCCTCGGCGCCGGCCACCGGAATGCGCACATAGCGCAGGCCCAGCGATTCGGCCGCGCGGGTTTCATCGAAGCCCCGGTCCTCGTCGGGCTGGCGCAGGTCGATCACCGTGCGTACGCCCCGTGCGGCCAAGGCCTGCAGCTGTGCGGCACTGGGCTGGCCACCGGCATACAGGCCGGGACGGACTTCGTTGAGAGGCACGTCTTCGGCCAGGGCCGTCAGTGGCAGGCAGAGCGACAACAACAGCAGGCAGGTCAGGCGCAGCAGCATGGTCCTCTCCGTGAAAACGTCCTGCCGCTACAAGCGCAGTCCGGCGCGGGCCTTCAACAGCTCGCGCAGTTCGTATTTGTCAGTATCGTCGAGGCCCTGCTGGCGCTGCTTTGCCAACAACTCCTCCAGACGTTGCACCAGCAGCTGTTTCTCCAGCTGGGCCACTGCGTCGTGCAGTTCCTGGGTCCAGCTGGCTTCGGTGCCGGGCAGCGTCTGTGCGGCCAATGTATGCAGCGAGGCCTGTTCCTCGCGGCCGTCGAAGTGTTCCAGCAGGGCGCCGGTGCTGATGTCCGGGCGCTGTTCGACCAGCCCCAGCAGCTCCAGCAGCAGTTCCACACCCGGCAGGCGAAGGCCCTGGAAGTGATGCTTGCCGCCCAGGGTCAGCGCCAGCGACGGCTGCTGCAGCAGCACGGCGATCGCGCCGCGCACCAGGCTGCGCCTGGCCACTGGCTGGATCGTGCGCGAAGGCTGGCGTTGCGGCATCGGCGTGCGTGCAGCCTGGGCGTTGCCGCCGAGCCCGGTCAGCTGCGCCAGCTGCTGCTTCATCAGGTCGCCGAAGGCACCGTCGGGAATCTGCGCCAGCATCGGCTTTGCGCGTTCGGCCAGGCGCGCCTTGCCGTCCAGCGTGCCCAGGTTGATCTCGCGGGTCAGTTCATCGAAGAAGAACTGCGACAGCGGCGTGGCCTGCTTCAGGCGCTCGTTGAAGGCCTCGGCGCCTTCCTTGCGCACGATGGTGTCGGGGTCCTCGCCATCGGGCAGGAACAGGAAGAAGGCCTGGCGGCCGTCCTTCATGCGCGGCAGCACCGACTCCAGCGCCTTCCAGCCGGCGCGTCGGCCGGCGGCGTCGCCGTCGAAGCAGAAGAACACGTCCGGCGCGTTGCGGAACAGCAGCTCGGCATGGTCCGGCGTGGTTGCGGTACCCAGTGTTGCCACCGCCTGGGTGACACCGAACTGGAACAGCGAGACCACGTCCATGTAGCCCTCGACCACGATCAGCCGCTCGATCTTCTGGTTGGCCTGGCGCACCTGCCACAGGCCGTACAGTTCGCGGCCCTTGTGGAACAGCGCGGTTTCGGGCGAGTTGAGGTACTTGGGGCCGTCGTCCTTCTCGAACACGCGGCCACCGAAGGCGATCACCCGGCCACGGCGGTCGAAGATCGGGAACATCACCCGGTCGCGGAACTTGTCGTAGACGTGGCCGCGGTCGTTCTTCGAGAACAGGCCGGCGCGGTCGAGCAGTTTCATGCGCCGCTCGTCCTTGCCCAGTGCATCGCGCAGGCCGCTGTACCCATCCGGGGCGTAGCCGATCTGGAAGCGCGCGCGGTTCTCTTCGTCCACGCCACGCCCATCAAGGTAACTGCGTGCCTTGTCGCTGCCTTCCAGGTTCTTCTGGAAGAACCGGGCAGCGGCATCCAGTGCCGAATACAGCTCGCGACTGTCGTCCTGCTGCTGGGGGCTGCGCGGGTTCTCGTTGCGCGGTACTTCCATGCCCGCGCGCTTGGCCAGCTCATCCACCGCGTCGAGGAACTCGAGGCGGTCGTAGTTCATCAGGAAGCTGATCGCGGTGCCGTGCGCGCCGCAGCCGAAGCAGTGATAGAACTGCTTGGTGGGCGAGACCGTGAACGACGCGGAGCGCTCGTCATGGAACGGGCAGCGCGCGGCGTACTCCTTGCCCTGGCGCTTCAACGGCACGCGGCTGCCCACCACCTCGACGATGTCGGTGCGGGCGAGCAGGTCGTCGATGAAAGCGTCGGGGATACGGGCCATGGGCAACAGGGCAGGGCGCGGTGCAGGACCACGCGACGGAACCGGGGGCGGTCGGCCTAGTTTACCCCCTGTCGGGCACCTGGCTGGCGGTTGCCGGATCAATGCCGGCTGCGGCCAGGTGATGACGCGCGCGCAGGCGCTCATCGATCACCGCCGTCATCAGGGCACCAACGAAGAACACGACGGTGGCGTAGTAGATCCAGACCAGCGAGATCACCAGCGCGCCCATCGAGCCGTAGGCACTGCCGGGGGCCACGGTGGCGATGTAGACGCCGATGCCGTACCGGCCCAGTGCGAACAGTGCCGAGGTGATGACGCCGCCGATGAAGGCCTGGCGCCACGCCACGCGACGGTCGGGCAGGTAGTGGTACATGAAGGCGAAGCCGACTGCGTACAGCAGCAGGCTCGTGACGTACCCCAGCGCGGGCAGGATCGAGGGCAGTTGCGCGAAGGCCACCTGCAGCACCGTGGTGGCGGTCATCGACAGGATCAGCAGGAAGCCCAGCGCCAGCACCACGCCGAACGAGAACACGCGCTTGCGCAGCCAGGCCTTGAGGCCTTCCAGGCGCTCGCCGCTGGTGCGGAAGATCAGGTTCAGTGCGTTCTGCAGCTGGGCGAACACGGCGGTGGCGCCGACGAACAGCAGCAGCGTGCTCCACACACCCGCCAGCGAGCCGACATCCGGCTGGTTGTCGGCGTTCTTCAGAACGGTTTCGGCCACGGTGGCCGCGCTGCTGCCGGCCACCGAGCTGATCTGGTCGATCAGTGCCTGCTGGGCCGGCGGGTACAGCGAGGCGGTCAGCCACAGCAGCAGCACCAGCAACGGTGCCATCGACAGCAGGGCGTAGAAGGAGACGGAAGCTGCCTGGGTCAGCACGTCGACGTCGATGAAGCGCTTGGCCACCGCCATCGGGAAGCTGTCCTGCAGGCGCTTGATGTACTTGCGCAGTGACACGGGAACGTTGGGCTCGGGTTCAACCATGTGTGCGGTTGTAGCAGGCGACCGACGAAGGTGCGGTGAAGCGGGTGCATCAATGGGGTCAGAGCCCTTCCGTGTCGCGGAAGGGATCCGACCGCAAGTGCTGGATTACGCCAGCAGCTGCTTGACCAGCTTGGAAACCAGGCCCATGTCGGCCTGGCCGGCGAGCTTGGGCTTCAGTGCGCCCATCAGCTTGCCCATGTCGGCCGGGCCGGAGGCGCCGGTTTCGGCGATGGCGGCCTGGATGGCGGCCACGATCTCGGCTTCGCCCATCTTGGCCGGCAGGTAGGCTTCGATGACCACGATCTCGGCGCGCTCGATCTCGGCCAGGTCTTCGCGGTTGGCGGCTTCGTACTGGCTGACCGAGTCCTTGCGCTGCTTGACCATCTTGTCGAGCACGGCGATCACGGCGGTGTCGTCCAGTTCGATGCGCTCGTCCACTTCGCGCTGCTTGATGGCGGCATTGATCAGGCGGATCACGCCCAGCTTGTGCTTCTCGCCGGCCTTCATGGCGGCCTTCATGTCTTCGGTGAGCTGCTGCTTCATGCTCATGAGGAACCTCGTGGTGGTAGGTGGGGCGGGCGCGGATGCCCGAACCCGGAAACGCAAAAAGCCGGCGACGCTCGCGCGTGCCGGCTTCGGCTCCATCGCGACAGGCAGGCCCGCCGCAATGAAGATGCGTCCGATCAGTACAGGCGCTGACGCTTGGTGACGTCGCGCGACGAGCGGCGCAGCTGACGCTTCACAGCAGCGGCGGCCTTGCGCTTGCGCTCCTGGGTCGGCTTTTCGTAGAACTCGCGCTTGCGGGTTTCGGCCAGCACACCGGCCTTTTCGCAAGTGCGCTTGAAGCGGCGAAGAGCAAACTCGAAGGGCTCGTTCTCGCGGACTTTGACGCTGGGCATGGAATCTCCGGGACACAGTAGAACCGGGTCACGCCCGGCGAGCCGCACATTATAGCGGCGAATAGACAAACTGCAAGCGGCCAACCCTGAATACGGGCCGGAAGTTCGAAAGCAGTGAGATCTGCACATCCCCCGAGGGGGCGGCAGGGGCGTCATAATAGCAGGCATGCGAGTCCTTGGCATCGAATCTTCCTGTGATGAGACCGGCGTGGCGGTGTATGACACCGGCCTGTCCGGCAGCGCGGCCCTGCGCGCCCATGCGGTCTACAGCCAGATCGCCCTGCACGCCGAATACGGGGGGGTGGTGCCAGAGCTGGCCAGCCGCGACCACGTCCGCAAGCTGCTGCCGCTGGTGCGCCAGACCCTGGCCGAAGCCGGTCTGGGGGTAGGTGATATCGATGGCGTGGCCTATACGGCCGGTCCCGGCCTGGTCGGCGCGCTGCTGGTGGGCGCGGGCGTGGCGCGTTCGCTGGCCTGGGCGCTGGAGGTACCGGCCGTGGGCGTACACCATATGGAAGGCCACCTGCTGGCCCCGCTGATGGAAGACGACCCGCCGGAAGCGCCGTTCGTGGCACTGCTGGTGTCCGGTGGCCATACCCAGCTGGTGGCGGTGGATGCGATCGGCCAGTACCGCCTGCTGGGCGAAACCCTGGATGATGCGGCCGGCGAGGCCTTCGACAAGACCGCCAAGCTGATGGGGCTGCCGTACCCTGGTGGCCCGCAGCTGGCCAGGCTGGCCGAGCAGGGCACGCCGGGCGCGTATCGCTTCGCGCGGCCGATGACCGACCGCCCGGGGCTGGATTTCAGCTTCTCCGGCCTGAAGACCCAGGTCCTGATGGCCTGGCGCGACAGCGACCAGAGCGAGCAGACCCGTGCCGACATCGCCCGGGGCTTTGAAGATGCGGTGGTCGAGACCCTGTCGATCAAGTGCGAGCGCGCGCTGGAAGCGGCGGGCACCAACGTGATCGTGGTGGCCGGCGGCGTCGGCGCCAACAAGCGCCTGCGCGCCCGCCTGCAGCAGATGGCCGAGCGCCTCGGCGGCCGCGCCTGCTTCCCGCGGCCGGCACTGTGCACCGACAACGGCGCGATGATCGCCTTCGCCGGCGCGCTGCGCCTGCAAGCTGGCCAGCACAGCCCGCCGAAGGTGGATGTGACCCCGCGCTGGGACATGGCGACCCTGCCGGCGGTGTGAACCGGTAGCGTCGGGCCACGGCCGGCGGACGCATTACCGATGCACTGCCAACGGCGACGCCGCCAGCACGGTTGTCGCCCGCTCATGGCGCTGCAGCCAGCCCAGCGTGTGTGGGCAGCGGGCATGGATCAGCCGCCCGATCGCGGCCAGGTCGGCGCCGATGTCGCGCTCGAGGATGGGCTCGTGATGGGCGATGCGGTTGCGCAGGTGGCGGATGCGGTCGAGGTCAGCGTGGATGTTCGTGCGGACCACGCTGAGAGCATCCTGTGGCGCGTTTGGCAACGCAATCTTCAAGCCCCGCGCCCAGATGGCTCCCTCGAAGCGCCGCGTGAAAAGCTGCTGCCAGAAAGCGAAACGAAGACTGGCGATGATCTCCGGAGTGTCCATCCGAGGATCTGCCTGTCTATGGATATCCTGCAAGGCCGACAACGCGCCATCTGCTGGCATCCGCTGCAGCAGTGCAGGATGCCAGGGCCAGCGCGGCCCGAAGGTATGCGCCAGCGCCGCGGCCACCGCATTGCGGATTACGATTTCACAGACGTGCAGGGGAGATAGCAGCGCGCCGCACATCTGCATGTTCCATACGTAAAGTGAGGCGGCGTCCAAACAGTGCCGGTATGCAATGCGTTTGTACGTCGCCCACCGTGGGCGTGACAGCGCTGCCTGCAGGATTCGTTGCTCTCTCATCAAATACGGGACCACATGGCGGATCACTAGCCTGCGCTGGTTGCCGCAGGCGTGATATCGGGCAATGCCGCCGTGTCAGGCAGCAAAATTCCTGTATCGCCTTGGGCTTCCTCCAGTATGTCGTGATTGACTCTGGACCGTAGAGGAAATGAACGTCACGATCTGCATCGTGTGCTCCGGGACTCGCGGCTGGATTCCAGCTCCCCCCGGGGACGTTGAGAGGTACCAAAGGGCCCCGCTAGCAGGGCCCTTTGTTTTTTCCGGACCGCCCCACGCCGGTGGCCCGCCGCCCGTTCCGGGCAGGCTCACCGCCGTGCCGGTACCATGGCCGTCTGTATTCGGCTGGTAACCGCAATGGACAAGGTTTTCATCGAGGGGCTGACGATCGACGCCCTGATCGGCATCTACGATTGGGAGCGGCGGATCCGCCAGGACCTGGTGTTCGACCTGGAAATGGGCTTCGACAACCGTCGCCCCGCAGCCACCGATGACATCGCCCACACCCTGAACTACAAGGCGGTGAGCAAGCGCCTGGAACAGTTCGTGCGCGAGTCGGAGTTCGGCCTGGTCGAGACCCTGGCCGAACGTTGCGCGCAGATCGTGCTGGACGAATTCGACGTGAAGTGGCTGCGCCTGAAGCTGAGCAAGCCGGGCGCGGTGCGCGGCGCGCGCGCGGTGGGCGTGATCATCGAACGCACGCGGGACTGACCCGGTCGTGCCGGCCATTGGCCAGCAACCCCGGTAGTGCCGGCCGCTGGCCGGCAACCTTGGCAACAACGAAACAGACAGGAGACAACCGATGGTGGACGCGGTGGTGGCGGTACAGTGGCTGGAACGGCTGCAGAACACACTGGAACCCTATCCTGGCGCCTACCTGGCGTTGATGATCTCGGCGCTGCTGATCGCCGCTGGCCTGGCCAACTGGGTGACCAAGCGCATCCTGCTGCGCGGGCTGCGACGCCTGCTCAGCCGCCTGCCGGGTGCTGATACCGGCCGCGGCAGCCACCTGATGCGGGTGATCTCGCGTCTGTCCAATGTGGTGCCCAGCCAGGTGATCGCCTCGGGCATCCGCATCGTGCCGGACCTGCCGCCGGGGCTGGTGAGCTTCATCATCGGCGCCTGCCAGGCGTGGGCGATCCTGACCGTGGTGCTGGCCATCTCGCATGCGCTGGATGCGGCCAATGATCTCTACGAGCGCCGCCCCGAGGCACGCAACAAGCCGATCAAGGGGTACCTGCAGGTCGCCAAGATCGTCATCTTCGTGATCGCCGGCCTGTCGATCGTTGCCACCCTGGCCGGCGTCGACCTCCGCTATCTGGTCACCGGTCTCGGCGCCGCCACCGCAGTGCTGATGCTGATCTTCCAGGACACCATCCTGTCGCTGGTGGCCAGCGTACAGATCAGTGGCGATGGTCGCGTGCGCATCGGTGACTGGATCGAGATGCCCAGCCAGAACGCCGATGGCGATGTGATCGACATCGCCCTGCACACCATCACCGTGCAGAACTTCGACAAGACCATCACCACCATCCCGACCAAGAAGCTGGTGACCGAGTCGTTCAAGAACTGGCGCGGCATGCAGGAGGCGGGTGGGCGCCGGATCAAGCGCGCGCTGTACCTGGACCAGCACAGCGTCGGTTTCCTGGACGAGGGCGACCTGGCCTTCCTCGGTGAATTCGCGCTGCTGCGCGACTACCTGCAGGCCAAGGAGCAGGAGCTGGGGCAGTGGAACGGGCGCCTGCGCGAGCAGGGCGTGGCCGAGGTCAACAGCCGCCGGGTGACCAACCTTGGCACCTTCCGTGCCTATGTGGAGCGCTACCTGCGCAGCCACCCGGGCATCCATACCGACATGACCCTGCTGGTACGTCAGCTGCAGCCAACCACCGAAGGCCTGCCGCTGGAGCTGTACTGCTTCACCCGCAGCACCGCCTGGGGTGAGTACGAGGCGGTGCAGTCGGACATCTTCGACCACCTGCTGGCGATCCTGCCGGCCTTCGGCCTGCGGGTGTTCCAGGCCTCCAGCGACGCCATGTTGATGGCCGGGCAGCGCCAGCTGGCCGGCTCGGAGTAAGCTGCGGTGCCCCCGGCGGGGCCATACGGACCGCGCTGGTGGCTGAAACTGAATGAACAAACCCCTCGCCAAATCGCCCGGGATCGCTAGAATGCCGGGCTTGTAAACGTTTTCATCAAGGACTGCCGGTGGCCTCCGATCGCATCGAATCCCTCATTGCCCAGATGACCGTCGAGGAAAAGGTCGGCCAGCTGGGTGTCTTCGCGGACATGGTCCGCCCGTTCGCCCCGGACGTGAACCCGGAAGCCAACGTGCGCAATGCCGACCAGGTGCTGCAGCAGGTGCGCGAGGGCAAGGTCGGCTCGCTGTTCAATGGTGTGGGCGCCGAACTGGGCCGCCGGATCCAGCAGGTCGCCACCGAAGAGAGCCGCCTGGGCATCCCGGTGATCCTGGCGGCCGACGTCATCCACGGCATGCGCACCGTGTTCCCGATTCCGCTGGGCGAGGCCGCCAGCTTCGAGCCGGCGCTGGCCGAGCGCACCGCGCGCGCCACCGCCATCGAGGCCACCGCTGCCGGCCTGCACTGGACCTATGCCCCGGCCGTGGACATCGCCCGCGACCAGCGCTGGGGCCGTGGCGCCGAAGGTGCCGGTGAGGACGTGGTGCTGGGCTGTGCCTTTGCCGCCGCCCGCGTGCGCGGCTTCCAGGGCAGCGACCTGCGCGCCGCCGATTCGCTGCTGGCCACGCCGAAGCACTTCGCCGCCTATGGCGCGGTGATGGCCGGCATGGAATACAACATGGTGGACATCTCGCCGCAGACCCTGCGCGACGTGCACCTGCCGCCGTTCAAGGCCGCCTTCGACGCCGGCGCGATCACCGTGATGTCCTCGTTCAACGACATCAACGGCGTGCCGGCCAGTGCCAACGCCGAACTGCTGACCGACATCCTGCGCGGTGAATGGAAGTTCCCGGGCGTGGTGATCTCCGACTACACCGCCGATATGGAACTGGTCGCGCACGGCTATGCCGCCGACGACCGCGATGCCACCGCCAAGGCGTTCACCGCCGGCCTGGACCTGAGCATGCAGAGCGGCTTCTACGCCGAGCACCTGCCGGGCCTGGTCGAGAGCGGCGAGGTGCCGATGGCGGTACTGGATGAGGGCGTGCGCCGCATCCTGTGGCTGAAGGAAACCATCGGCCTGTTCGACGACCCGTACCGTTCGCTGGACCCGGCGCGCGAAGCCGATACCTCGTACCTCGCCGCGCATGACGAACTGTCGCGCGATGCCGCGCGCCGTTCGATCGTGCTGCTGAACAACCGCGACAACGTGCTGCCGTTGCAGAAGACCGGGCAGAAGATCGCGCTGATCGGTCCGTTCGTGCAGGACCGCGAGAACATTGAAGGCTGCTGGACCCTGTTCGGCGACAAGCAGCGTTACGTGGACCTGGAA
Source organism: Stenotrophomonas sp. YJH_SMC_12-1 (assembly GCF_059370935.1). Lineage (NCBI taxonomy): Bacteria > Pseudomonadati > Pseudomonadota > Gammaproteobacteria > Lysobacterales > Lysobacteraceae > Stenotrophomonas > Stenotrophomonas sp. YJH_SMC_12-1. Next base: position 33,864 of record NZ_JCAFUD010000003.1, read on the forward strand.
ACCGGCGTGCGCGCCGCCATCGGCGATGAAGCGCTGCTGGAGATCGTGCCGGGCTGCGAACTGGAAACTGCCATTCCGGGCGGCACCGAAGCAGCGGTGGCTGCCGCGCTGCGCGCCGACGTGGTGGTGCTGGCGCTGGGCGAACCGCAGCGCTACAGCGGTGAAGCGCAGTCGCGCGTGGAGATCACCCTGCCGCCGGCACAGCAGGCACTGGCCGAGGCGGTGGCGATGACCGGCAAGCCGCTGGTGGTGCTGCTGCGCAACGGCCGCGCGCTGGCACTGCAGGGCGCGGTGCGCAATGCGCAGGCCGTGGCGGTGACCTGGTACCTGGGCACGCAGACCGGCCATGCCGTGGCTGATGTGCTGTTCGGCGACTACAGCCCGTCCGGCCGCCTGCCGGTCAGCTTCCCGCAGGTGTCCGGCCAGCAGCCGTACTTCTACAACCACCCGCGCACCGGCCGCCCGGAACTGCCGACCATGTCGGAGTTCAAGGCTCGCTGGCGCGAGATTCCGAACGAGCCGCTGTACCCGTTCGGCCACGGCATCGGTTACACCACCTTCGCCTACGGCGTGCCGCGGCTGAGTGCGGCGCAGCTCGGCTGGGACGACACCCTCACCATCACCACCACCCTGACCAACAGCGGCGACGTGGCCGGCGAGGAAGTGGTGCAGCTGTACATCCACGACCGCGTGGCCAGCCGCGTGCGTCCGGTGCGTGAACTGAAGGACTTCCGCAAGGTGGCACTGCAGCCAGGCGAGTCGACCGACGTGGTGTTCACCCTCACCCGCGAGCAGCTGGCCTTCACCGGCCGCGACGGCGTGCTGCGTGCCGAGCCGGGCCACTTCGACCTGTGGGTCTGCGCGTCCTCGGCGGCCGGCGAAGCCGTGCAGTTCGAGCTGCTGAAGGCCTGATCGAAGAAAAAGGGGACGGAGGGAATTAAGTCGTTTGTGCCACTAACGACTTAATCCCCTCCGTCCCCTTTTTGTTGTCCTCACCGCGGCGACGCTACCATCGGGCTCCCTGTTTCGATGGAGTGCGCGCATGCGCCGGATGGCTTGTCTGATTCCCGCCCTGGTGCTGGCCGCCTGCTCGCAGCCGGCGGCACCGCCGGCCGAGCCTGCGGCGGATGCACCGCCGCCGATGGAGGCCAGCGCCCCGGCAACGCCTGCGGCATCTGCCACTGAACCCGCTGCTTCGGCACCGGCCGCGCCCGCAGCGGAAGCGCCCGCCGAAGACGCACGCGCGCGCATCGAAACGCTGCTTGGCGATGCGGCGCAGTTCGAGAAGGTCTTCAATGCGTTCAAGGCCGCCGTGGTTGGCGGCGATCGCGCTGCGGTGGTCGAGGAAGTGCGCTTTCCATTGAACGTCGGTGGCGGAAAGAAGATCACCGGCCCCGGTGAGTTCCAGCGCAACTACGAGAAGATCATCACCCCGGCGGTGGTCAAGGCGGTGTCCGAGCAGGATTTCGGCAAGGTGTTCGTCAACCAGCAGGGCGTGATGATCGGCAGCGGCCAGGTGTGGTTGAACGGGCAGTGCCTGGACCAGGCCTGCACGAAGACCGAGGTGAAGGTCATCACCATCCAATGAACGCAGGCGGCCCCGCGTGCGGGGCCGTTGCGGACAAACGTGCCGGCCAGCGACCGGCACTACCTCAGGTGCTCGGGGTGAGCTTCAGCAGGCGCGCCTTGCTGCCGTCTTCCAGCAGCCACAGGGCGCCATCCGGGCCCTGTTCCACTTCGCGGATGCGCTCGCCCATGTTGAAGCGTTCGGCTTCGCGCGCGCTGTCGCCGTCGAAGGCCACGCGCACCAGCGAGGTGGAGGACAGGCCGCCGATGAAGCCGCTGCCCTTCCACTGCGGGAACAGGTTGCCGCTGTAGATCACGAAGCCGGCCGGCGAGATCACTGGCGTCCAGGTCACCTTCGGCGCGGCGAATTCCGGGCGCGTGTCGTGGTCGGGAATCGGCCGGCCGTCGTAATGGTCACCATTGGAAACGATCGGGTAGCCGTAGTTGGCGCCGCGCACGATCAGGTTCAGTTCGTCACCGCCGGCCGGGCCCATCTCGTGTGCCCACAGCTTGCCGTTGGCATCGAAGGCCATGCCGAGGATGTTGCGGTGGCCCAGTGACCACACCTGCGCGGCCACGCCGCCCTGCGAGGCGAACGGGTTGTCGGCGGGCAGGCTGCCATCATCGTTGAGGCGGATGATCTTGCCGAGGTTGCCGCCCATGTCCTGCGCCGGATCGAACTTCTGGCGCTCGCTGGAGCTGATCCACAGCTTGCCGTCCGGGCCGAAAGCAAGGCGATGGCCGTAGTGACCTTCACCACTCACCTTCGGGCTCTGTCGCCAGATCACCTTCAGGTCCTTCAGCTGGCCGGCACCGTTGGCGTCCAGCGCCAGCGTGGCACGGGCCACGGCGGCGCCGCGGGTGTCCAGCGTGCCTTCCTCGGCATAGCTGAGGTAGATCACGTGGTTGCTCGCGAATTGCGGGTGCAGGATCACGTCACCGAAGCCGCCCTGGCCGCCGTAAGCGACCTTCGGAACGCCGGTGATCTCGTGCTTCTGGCCGCTGGCCAGGTCCAGGTGCTGCAGCTTGCCGCGCTTTTCGGTGACCAGCAGGCTGCCGTCCGGCAGGAAGGTCATCGCCCACGGCTGGTCGAACCGGCTGATTTCGGTTGCGGTGAACGGGCGCTGGTCGGCAGTGGTGGAGGCTGCGGGCGCCGCAGTCTGGGCGCCGTTGGCGGCCGGGTCGGCGGCATTGCAGGCGGAGGTGGCAAGGATCGGCACCAGGCCGAGGGCGAGCAGCAGGGGCGTGCGGGTCATGGGTATCTCCAGGGCGGGGATGCGGATGGCCGGGCTGTCCCTTGTATACCACTGGCGTCGTGAGCGTCGTGGCCCGAAGGTCCTGCGACCCCTGTGCGAGCGCGGCGGGATCGTCTAGGGTGGGCACGCCCGGGCAAAGCGTGCCCGTCTGCCTGCCAAGGATCTGCAATGAACACTGCCATGCCCCACAAGCCCTCCACCGCCTTCATCGCCGCCTCATGGGTGGCCCTGCTGCTGGGTGCGGCGGCCTACCTGATCGGTCTGTTCAACGCCACGATGGCGCTCAACGAAAAGGGCTACTACCTGACCCTGCTGCTGTTCGGCCTGTTCGCGGCGGTGTCGCTGCAGAAGAGCGTGCGTGACCGCGTCGAGGGCATTCCGGTGAGTGGCCTGTACTACGCGCTGTGCTGGTTCGCACTGCTGTCGGCGTTGATGCTGCTGCTGGTTGGCCTGTGGAATGCCACGCTGGCACCGAGCGAGAAGGGCTTCTACGGCATGGCGTATGCACTGTCGCTGTTCGGCGCGGTGGCGGTGCAGAAGAACACCCGCGACCTGATCGCCGCCGGTGGCGGTGAGAGCAAGCGCAGCGCGGCCGTGCCGCCGCTGCCGGAACAGGAGTGAATGTGTAGAGCCGGGCCAATGCTCGGCTGTCCTGCGGCGTTTGTGGAGTCGAGCCGAGCGTAGGCTCGGCCCGACAAAAGCACGGCGTTATCGCTTCAACCGCGGATCCGCCAACTGCGCATCCTCCCAGCCACGGCGCACGGCACCGCGCGCCTGCGCCCATTCCAGCCGGCTGCGGCCACGCTCGCTGGCCCAGCGCGACTCCAGTTCAGCTTCGACCTGTTCGTAGGCGCGGATCATGTCCTGCGCACGCGCGGCGTGGCCGATGCGGTAGGCCGGTTCATAATCCTCGAAGAACAGCTGGTCGTCGTAATACGGCTCGGCCGTGTAGCGCTCACGCCAGTAGTTGCTGACCGCATCACGCGGCGTGCTGTCGTCCGGTACGCGGCCGGGGATCTGGTACTCGGTCATGGAAGGCTCCGTTGTGGACGAAGCCTGATCCTGCCTGTGTGGCGGTTAACGGCCCGGTCCGGCAGCGTGATCACCAGATCAATCCGCCGGGCATGGCCCGGCGCTATCGGTCATCCGGCGTCGGCATCTTTTCGCGGCAGCTTGTAGATCACCGCGCCGATGGCGAACGCCACCAGCGCAGCAGCGATGTTCTGCCAGCTGGCACTGGCGAACAGCGCCAGGCACAGCAGCAGCGCCAGTACCGGAATCAGCGGGCCACCCGGCAGTTTCAGTGCGCCCGGCCGGTCCGCATAGCGCTTGGCCAGCACCAGTACCGCAGCGGCCGTTCCGATGTAGGCGAACAGGCGCGTGGTCATCGACAGCAGGGCCAGCTGCACGAACGAACCGGACAGGGCCAGGCCGAGTGCGATCAAACCCTGGCACAGGATCGATGCGGCCGGGGTGTGGAAGCGCGGATGCACCTGCGCCAGGATCTTCGGCCCATAGCCATCGCGGGCCAGTGCGAACAGGAAGCGTGGGCCCATCATCATCGTGTTGCTGTTGGTGCCGAGGATGGAGATGGTCGCGCCTACGGTGAGGATCAGCGCCAGTGCTTCGCCGCCGAAGCCGGCAGCGGCATCGGCCAGCGGCGTGGCCGAGCTGGCCAGGCCGGCCAGCGTGCCCTGTGCCACCACCTGCACCGCGCCGTAGATGACGGTGACGGTGATGATCATGGTGATCAGCGCGAACGGAATATCGCGACGCGGATTACGGTACTCGCCGGCGGCGGCCGGGATGTTCTCGAAGCCGGCGTAGGCGTACAGCAGCAGCAACGCGGCCTCGCCCATGCGCTGCAGGTCGTGCGGGTCGGGGCGCTGGCCGGAGAAGGCCAGCTGCGGGTCGATATAGAACGCACCGATGGCCACGAACAGCAGCAGCGGCAACATCTTGCCGATCACCAGCACCACGCCGGTGCGCGCGGCCGAGCGCACGCCGATGATGTTGACGCCGGTGAGGAAGCCCAGCGACACCACGATCACCGCGATGCGCCCCATGCCGGCACCGGCCCACGGCCAGAAACGCGCGACCGCATCGGCCAGCGCGTTGCTGAGTGCGGCCGCCGAGCTGATGCGGGTCAGCCAGATCATCCAGCCGATCTCGAACCCGGCGAAGCGCCCGAACGCCTCGCGTGCATACAGGTAGCTGCCACCGGGCTCGTCGAAATAGCTGGCGGCCTGCGCGTAGCACAGCACCAGCAGGGCGACCACGATGCCGGCAGCGACCACGCCCCACAGGCTGAAGGGGCCAAGCAGGGCGACGGTGGCGGCCGGCAGCAGGTAGATGCCGCTGCCGATCACATCGTTGATCGACAGGCCGACGATCTGCCAGCGGCTGACCGCGCGCTGCAGCTGCGGTTCGTCCTGCGCGCTCAACGGGCGTCTCCGCGCAGTGCGGGCAGTTGCCACTGGGCCTGCAGGCGCGTGTACTCGGCGCGCGGCAGCAGCACGAAGCGCGGCGCATCCTGCGGCCGCAACCAGTCCAGCAGGGCTTGCATGCGGGCCTGCGGCATGGCGGTGCAGCCGGCCGTGGCCTCACCGGGTTGGCGCCACAGATGCGCGAAGATGCAGCTGCCCTTGCCGGGCTGGTTGTCCGGGTTGTGGGCGATCACGAAGCCTTCCTGGTAACGCACGTCGCCCCTGTTGTGCAGATCCAGCCGCATCGGCTCGGTGGAGCCTTCCACAGCTGCCTTGCCGACCTTCTTCTCATCGACGATGCGGTTGTAGAACGGCGAACCGGACACATCCATGCAGTAGCTGCTTTCGAGCATCGGCTGGTAGGCCATGGCCGTGCCTGGTCGTGTGACGGCATAGCCGAACGCGCTGCCGAGCGCGAACACGCCTGCCGGGCTGCGGCCATCGCCTTCCTGCTTCTGCGGGCCATCGGCCTGCGCCGGGTGCAGGCCCAGGCCCCAGGCGCTGCCGGTGCGGCCCAGTGCCACCGGGAACGCCTCTCCATGTGCGTGCCAGCCCTTGCCATCACGCACGTAGGCCTGCAGCTGGCCCTGTGTGCTGTCCCAGCTTTCGCTGGTGACCACGATCAGCTGGCGCGCACCCTGCAGCGGCGCAGCGTGGACGGATGCCGCCGCGGCAAGCAGCAGTGCAGCGGTAGCGAGACGGACCAGGGATTTCATCAACAGGTGCTCCGGTCAGGAATCCAGCAGGTGGTCGATCCGCTCCAGGTTCACCGCCAGCTGCTGCTGGCGGTCCGGATTGGTGTGGCAGAGCAGCACGAACAGGAAATCGAGCAGGGCGTGCATGGCGCTACGGTACAGCAGCTGCGCGACCTGCGGCGTGCGCTCGTGCGCGCACACCACCAGCGCTGCGTCAGCATGCGCGCGCAGCGGGTTGGCGGTATGGCGGGTGATGGAAATCACCTTGCCACCCATGTCCTGGAACTGGCGCGACAGCTGCGAAAGCTGAGGCAGGTTGCCGAATTCGGAGAACACCAGCAGCGCATCACCGGGGCGCGCGGCCGACAGGTTGGCCAGCATCAGGATCGGGTCGGTATGCGGCACCACCAGCAGGCCGAGCAGCGACAGCCGCATGGCGAACTCGCGCGCGAACAGGCCGTCGTCACCCAGGCCGTACACGAACAGCTTCGGCGCGCCGTCGAGCAGCTGCACGATGCGCTCGATCTCCTTGCGCGGGTTGGCCTGGCGGGTTTCCTCTTCGGCCTGCGCCTTGCTGCGGCGCAGGGTGTCGCCCAGGCGCAGGTAGTCGTCGCCGCTGTCGGGTTCGCTGGGGGCCTGCTGCGGATCGGCGCCAGCACGGGCGACATCCTGGCCGATGGAGTACTTCAGGTCCGGGTAGCCCTTGAAGCCGAGCTTCTGGCTGAACTTCACCACGCTGGACTGGCTGATGCCCAGCGCGCTGGCCAGTTGCTGGGACGAGTAGTCGCGCAGCAGGTGGGCGTTGTCGAGGATGAAGTCGGCGATGCGGCGCTCGATGGCCGACATCTGCCCGCGCTCGGAACGGATCTTCAGCAGGGGCGGCATGCGGGGTGTCCGGGCATGTGTAGGCGCGTTGCGGTTGGCAGCGTAGAGCGTGCCATGGAATGGGTCGGGCGGGTTCCAGCCGCGAAGAGGTTACGGGATGCAGTTGTTGCCTTTGACGTTGAGTCCGCCTTCAAGCGAGCCGAGCACCGCAGGTCCGGCGAGGGCGAAGAGGCGCGGGTGTCTGAGCGCAGCGAGTTCCGCGCCGTCCCTCGGCGGACCGAGGAGCGCAGGGCACCGACGTGCGCAGCACGTCGGCTCGCGGCCGGGGGAGCGTTTCTTTTGGTTACTTTTCCTTTCGCGAAAAGAAAAGTAACGCGCGACCCAGCGTCAGTGGCACGCAACGTCAGCCGCAGGGCAGAGATCACCCCAGCATCTCCAGCCCACGCACCTCAGTAATGCCCAGCCCCGGCACGTCGCTGATGCTGATCTCCGATTCGTTGAAATGCACGCCGCCGCTGACCGGGTCGAACTGGCCCAGCGAGGGACCGTCGAGGTCAACCTTGGTGATCACATCACTCTTGGCCACGGCCAGGTGCACGGCTGCGGCCACGCTGATGCTCGACTCGATCATGCAGCCGATCATGCACGGCACGCCGTAGATGCCGGCGATGTCGGCGATGCGGATCGCATTCGACAGGCCGCCGGTCTTCATCAGCTTGATGTTGATGATGTCGGCCGCGCGCTGCTGGATCAGGTCCATCACCTGGCTCGGGCTGAACACGCTCTCGTCGGCCATCACCGGCGTGTTGACGCGATCGGTGACGTACTTCAGGCCGCTGATGTCAGCCGCCTTCACCGGTTGCTCCAGCAGCTCCAGCACCACGCCGGCCTCTTCCAGCGTACGCATCGCATGCACCGCCTGCTTGGCGGTCCAGCCCTGGTTGGCATCCAGTCGCAGCAGGGCACGGCCTTCCACGGCGGCATGGATCGCCTTGACCCGTTCGATGTCCAGTCCGATGTCCTTGCCGACCTTGATCTTCAGCGACTCGAAGCCGCGTTCGATCGCCGACAGCGAATCGGCCACCATCTTGTCGATGTAGTCCACGCTGATGGTGATGTCGGTGGTGATCACCGGGTCGCCACCACCGAGCATCTGGTACAGCGGCGCACCGTGCAGCTGCGCCCACAGGTCGTACAGCGCGATCTCCACCGCTGCCTTGGCGCTGGTGTTGCGCTCCATCGCGGTCTGCACCAGCGTGCACAGATGGTTGAGGTTGACCACGTCCTGGCCGATCAGGCGCGGGGCGATGAAGTGGCGGATCGCTTCGATGATCGAGCCGTGCGTATCGCCGGTGATCACCGCGGTGGCCGGGGCTTCACCGTAACCGGTGTTGGCGGTGTCGGTGCGGATCAGTACGACCACGTCTTCCACGGTTTCCACCGTGCGCAGGGCAGTCTTGAACGGCGTCTTCAGCGGCACGCGCAGCATGCCCAGTTCGATGGCAGTGATCTTCATTCAGGGGGTCTTGGCCCGCAGGCGCTGGATGTTGGTGATGCGGTCGATGTAGCGGACGGTATCGCTGGCCATCATCGGCTCCAGCGGCGTGACCGAAACACCATTGAGATGGGCCTGCACACGTCTGCCGTCGGCACCGAACCAGCTGCCGCCCGCCGTATCGTGGATCACCCAGGTGCGGCCGTCGACGTGGCCAATGGCCATCATCACGTGGCCGGGGATGTAGACCAGGTCGCCGACCTGTAGTTCGCTGACCGCACGGTCGCGCGCGGCCTTGCCGACCTTGTCGGTGAACGGCAGGCGATCCAGTGCCGGGCTGACCGCCTGTGCACTGGTGTTGCGTGGCAGCAGCACGCCGAAGCTGCGGTAGATCTCGGAGACGAACCCGCTGCAGTCACGGGTGTCGTAGTCATGGCCCCAGCCGTAGCGTTCGCCCAGGAACTTGAAGGCCTGCTGCAGCAGCAGGCGCGGGGTCAGTGGCAGGTAGTCGGCGGCGGTGTCCTGCGAGCGCGGCAGCAGCGCCGGTACGAGCTTCAGACGCCCGTCGACCTCGCGCACCGGCAGCTGCACCACCCACGAGGCATGCGCCTGCTGGCCGTTCACGGGTTCTGAAGCGGGCCAGTCGGCCAGCACCGGCAGGCGTACGCCCATGTCCAACTGCAGGCGCGATACGCGCGGTTCCTCCGGGGTGTAGGCGGTCTGCGCGGTGGCGCCGGTGACAATGCGGTACGGGCCCTTCGTGCCATAGCCGAGCACCGTGGCCTTGTCGCCGCTGGCGATGGCGTCGGCTTCGATCCACGCGCTGTAGCGCTCGCTGTGCACGAACAGCCAGCGGCCGTCGGCACTGCGGTGAACCACCGCGACCTTGTCGCCGGGGAACAGCGCCGATTCCTGGAAGCGGTCGATGTCGGTGTCACCGGCGGTGCTGAAGACGCGCTCGCGGGTGGGGAAGGTACGCAGTGCCGCGCGCTTCACCACCAGCCCATAGGCCGGTGCCACCTGGGCAGGAATCGCATCGAGGCCGAGGTTGGCTTCGATGCCGCTGCGCAGCGCGGGGGCGATGGCCTGGCCCGTCTCGTTGAACAGTGCACGCGTGGGCCAGCTGGACAGCGCGCTGATGCTGGCACGCACCGTCGCCGCATCAAGCTGGGCGGGCAGTGTGGCGATGTCCTGGATATGGCTGTCCTGCGCCCGCATCCGCGCGTTCTGCGCCTCGATCTGCGCGCGATCCAGAATCGGCGCATCAGCGTTGTCCAGGCGCGCGGCCCAGTACTGCGGGGTGAGGTAGGCCTCGTGCAGGCCGATCACATAGGGCAGCGGCGCACCCGGGTCGGGCGGTGGTGCCGCCTGTGCAAAGGCCGGTGCGGCCAGCAGGCACAGGGCCAGGGTCAACCGGCGCGGCCAACGCCGGTGCGGTTCGCGGGAAGCCAGGCTCATGCGGTGCACACCCTCCTCGAATGCCTGTTGGAATATTTATTCCTTTTGGCATCGAAAGCAAGAATAAATTATTGACCGGCATCCCGGCCCGTGTTACACAGCCGTTACCACCCGCGCTGGGGAAGTGTCGCTGTGGATCCTGCCGTTCGCAAACCGCGTCTGCCTGCTGCTGCCGGCCTGTGTGCCGCGCTGCTGCTGTGGGCGTCGGCCACGCAGGCGGCAGACGGGCGCAGCAGCCAGCAGCGTGCGCGCGAAACGCAGGTGATCGACCTGATCGACAGCGGCCGCTTCAGCGACGCCGATGCGCTGCTGGCGACCGGGAGCGATGCTGCCGAAGGCACGTTCCAGCGTGAGCGCATGCGCCGCATCCGCTTGGATTTTTCCCTCGATGAATCCGCCGCCAAGTCTGCCGTGCGTCGCTGGATTCCGGACCTGACCGACGAGGAATTCGCGCGCTGGGACCAGCTCGGCCTGATCGAGCATCTGGATATCGATGGCACGCGTTGGTATTTCAAGCGCGCACCGTCGAACCTGTTCCTGCTCAGTGACGAAGCACGCGCACGCCGCCGCGCGGATGCACCGATGTCACCGCCGGGCCCGAACGAAGTGCTCAACGCGCACCACGCGCGCGTGCTTGCCGCAGCCGAACAGAGTGGCCAGGCGTCCGTACTGCCGCAGCGCATTGAGTTCACCCAGTCGCTCACGGTGAAAGCCGATGCCGTCCCGGCGGGTGAAACCGTACGCGCCTGGATTCCATACCCGCGTGAGATCCCGGGCCAGCAGGAACAGGTGCAGTGGCTGGGCAGCGCCCCGGCCAAGGCACGGGTGGCACCGGCCAGTACCCTGCAGCGCACCGCCTACCTGGAAGCCAAGGCCGTAGCCGGCAAGACGACCCGGTTCGAGATCCGCTATGCAGTAACGGTCTTCGCGCGACACACTGCGATCGATCCCGCGAAGGTGCTGGCCACCCCGAATGATCCCGCATTGAAGCCCTATCTGGTCGAGCAGCTGCCGCATGTGCGCTTCACCCCGGCGCTGAAGCTGTTCTCCGACCAGGTGCTGCAGGGCGAGACGCGCCCCTATGAAGTGGTGCGCAAGCTGTTTGCCGCCGTGGACCGCATTCCATGGGCCGGTGCGCGCGAATACTCGACGCTCAGCAACATCAGCGATTACGCGCTGCGCGCCGGCCATGCGGATTGCGGGCAGCAGACCCTGCTGCTGATCGCGCTGCTGCGCATGAACGGCATTCCTGCACGCTGGCAGTCGGGCATGGTGTTCTCCGACGATGGCAGCGGCTACAACAACCTGCATGACTGGGGACAGGTCTACCTGGCGCCATACGGCTGGTTGCCGATGGACGTGACCACCGGCGCGCTTGCCAGCGATGTGCCGGCCCTGCGCGATTTCTATCTGGGTGGCCTCGACGGCTACCGCATTGCTTTCAACGACGATTTCGGCCAGCCCTTGGTGCCGGCCAAGCAGCACTTCCGCTCGGAAACGGTCGACTCGCAGCGCGGCGAGGCCGAGTGGGCAGGCGGCAACCTGTACTTCGACCAATGGACCTACGACTTCCAGTGGCGGGTACTGCCAGCCAGGCAACGCTAGCGCGACACATCGCATTCCACACCATTCAATTCTTGCAGGAGAGAGCAGGGGATGAAGGCTTACAGCATCAAGCGGGCGGCGTTGTGCGTCGCCCTCGGGGCGTGTCTGGGCGTAGTGCTGCCCGGCATCGCGATGGCACAGAACGTGAGCGGTGCAGTCGCCGGCCGTGCAACCGCCGGTGACCAGGTGACCGTGGTCAGCAGCAGCACCGGCCTGACCCGTACCGTCACCGTAGGCGCCGATGGCAGCTACCGCCTCGGCCAGCTGCCGGTGGGCGACTACCAGCTGCAGCTCAGCCGCGATGGCCAGAAGCTGGGCGACCAGGTATCGGTGAGCGTTGCCGTCGGCGGTACCACCACGGTCAACCTGGGCAGCGGCGGCGGTGTCACCAACCTGGATGCACTGCAGGTGGTTGGCACCCGCGTGGTCAACCGCGTGGATGTGTACTCCACCGAAACCTCGTTCAACATCAACCGCCAGGAGATCTCGCGGCTGCCGGTGGCGCAGGACCTGTCCGCGGTCGCGCTGATGGCGCCGGGCGTGGTCGGCGGCAACTCGTCATTCGGAGGCCTGTCGTTCGCCGGTTCATCGGTGGCCGAGAATGCGGTCTTCATCAACGGCCTGAATGTCACCGACATGTATACCCGTCGTGGCTTCAGCACCGCGCCGTTCGCCTTCTTCAAGGAATTCCAGGTCAAGACCGGTGGCTACTCGGTCGAGTTCGGCCGCTCCACCGGTGGCGTGATCAATGCAGTGACCCGTTCGGGCAGCAACGAGTTCGAAGGCGGCGTTGAAGTCACCGCCGAGCCCAGTGCGTGGCGCGCCAGTGGCGGCGATCATTTCCACCGCGATGGCACGCCGCATTCCTACGGAAGCCGCGACAACAACTCGTTCCTGAAGACCAACGTCTGGGGCTCGGGGCCGATCGTCAAGGACAAGCTGTTCCTGTTCGCGATGTACGAGGACCGCAGCGACAAGGGCCACAACACCTCGTCCGATGGCAGTACCTGGTTCAAGAACGACTCCGGCAACGGCTTCTGGGGCACCAAGCTGGACTGGAACATCAACGACAACCACAGCCTGGCGCTGCTGGCGTTCTCCGACGAGGGCGATGTCACCAACGCGTCGTACGGCTACAACTGGAATGCGGACCGGATCGGTTCCTGGGGCGGTGACTCGGTCACCGAGACCGGCGGCCGCAACTGGTCGGCCACCTACACCGGCCACTTCGGCCAGAATTTCACCGCGCGCGCCATGGTCGGCCAGAACAAGCAGCGTGCCTTCACCAATTCGTCGCTGGACCAGGCCTGCAGCCCGGTGTTCACCGACAGCACCTACGGCCCGCGGCTGGGCAAGCTGCAGGGGCTGCGCGCGGGCTGCCACCCGACCGGCGCGGCGGTGGCCGAACGCGATGACACCCGCGATGTCGCGCGCCTGGATTTCGAATGGCAGCTCGGTGATCACCTGCTGCGCTTCGGTGTCGACCGCGAACTGATGACCACCAAGCAGTCCACCCGTTATCCAGGACCGACCGAGCTGAGCTACACCGCCTACGTGGCGCGCCCCGGCGATGAAGTGTGGGATGGCGCCAACGCCTACGTACCGGCTGGCGTCACCGAGATGCTGCGCGCTCGCAACCGCCGCTCCGGCGGCACCTTCGAGACCGAGGCCAATGCCTTCTATCTGGAAGACATCTGGAACATCACCCCGAACCTGATGCTGAACCTCGGCGTGCGCTGGGACCGCTTCGAGAACCGCACCGCCGCCGGCAAGGCGTTCATCAAGATGGACGACCTGATCGCGCCACGCGTCGGTTTCTCGTGGGACATGCGCGGTGATGGCAGCACCAAGCTGTTCGGCAACGCCGGCCGTTACTACCTGCCGGTCACCAACAACATCAACGTGAACTTCGCCGGTGGCCTGACCGACGAATACAGCTATTACGTGCTGAACGGCTGGGAGCAGAAAACCTCGCCGACCGGTTCGCCGTACATGGCACCGATCGTCGGCCAGCAGATCGGGCCGACCGACACCCGCATGAACACCGGCGGTGCCGACCTGCGCCAGAGCGTGGACCGCGACCTGAAGGCGGTCTACCAGGACGAATACATCCTGGGCTTCCAGAACATGATCAACCAGGCCTGGTCGTGGGGCGTCAATGCCACCTACCGGCGCATGACCCGCGCGCTGGATGACATCCGCATCAACTACACCCCGTGCGGCCCGACCCCCAGCACGCTGTGGCCGATCGCCAACCCGGGCGAGAATCTGACGATCTGGGGCGACAAGAGCATCGGTTGCGCCAACGAAGGCTGGATCACCATCGACACTGCCAACAGCGGTTATCGAAAGGGCGGCAGTGGCGAGGTGATCGGTTACTCCAAGCCCAAGCGCACCTACAAGGCGCTGGAGTTCCAGATCGACCGCGCCTGGGACGAGAAGTGGATGTTCAACGCGTCCTACCTGTGGTCGAAGAGCGAGGGCAACTTCGAAGGCCCGGTAAACTCCGATACCAACTACGGCGACACCGGCATGGTGCAGTTCTGGGACCACCCGGCCACCAATGAACGCTATGGTGTTCTGTTCAACGATTTCCGCCATCAGTTCAAGCTGCGTGCCGCGTATGCGCTGAACAAGCAGTGGTCGTTCGGCACCACGCTGCAGGTGCAGTCCGGTGGCCCGATCACCGCCTACGGCGTGATGTGGCCGAACGACTCCATCGCCGGTGGCAGCACGTCCAGTGAAGGCAGTGGTGGTGGCACCGGTTGGCTGTGCGTGGCCAACTGTTCGGGCCCGTACAACCAGCGCCAGTTCGAGTACAGCCCGCGCGGCGCGTTTGGTCGCCTGCCGTGGACCTGGACCATGGGCGCCAACGTGACCTGGCGCCTGCCGGTGGAGGGCATCGACCTCAGCGCCCGGTTGTCGGTGTACAACCTGTTCAACAACCAGAAGACCATCAACGTGCACCAGCGCTACGAGGCGCAGCCCGGCCAGTATCGCGAGGCGACGTTCGCTACCGGTACGCGCTGGCAGGCACCGCGCTACACCCAGCTGGTGGTGACCTGGAACTTCTGAGGCCACGATCCGCGCCGTCCACCGTGACGGCGCGGGCAATGGAGGGGCTGCCCGCATGCACCACCTGCTGATCCTCGCGGCGGCACTGGCCGCAGCGTCCGCTTCGTCGGTCGACAGTGCAGCCATCGAGGCCGACATCGCCACCGTGGTCCGGGCCGAGCATCTGCCCGGGCTGGCGCTGGCGGTGGTCGAGAATGGGCAGGTTGTCTATCGCCACGCGGCCGGCGCGCGCGGTGACGGCGGCCGCATCGACGAGGACACGCTGTTCAAGATCGCCTCCAACAGCAAGGCGATGACCGCAGCGCTTCTGGCGCGACTGGTGCAGCAGGGCAAGCTGCACTGGGATGATCCAGTGCAGCGACACCTGCCGGGTTTCCGCATGCATGATGCGTGGGTGGGCGAGCAGATGCAGGTGCGCGACCTGCTGATCCACAACAGTGGCCTTAGCCTGGGCGCCGGGGACCTGATGCTGTGGCCGGAGCCGAACGCGTTCACCCGCGCCGACATCATCGCCGGCTTGGCGCATCTCAAGCCGGTCAGCAGCTTCCGCAGTCACTACGCCTACGACAACCTGATGTATGTGGTGGCCGGCGAAGTGGCGGCGGCAGCGGGTGGCAAGCCGTATGACCAGCTGATGCGCGAGCAGGTGTTCGAACCACTGGGCATGACGCGCTGCCAGGTGGGTGCGTGGTCGGTGAAACGCGTGGGCAACGTGGCACAGCCGCATGCCTGGCGTGGTGAACGCAACGAGGTGGTGAACGCCGATGCTGCGATCAGCCCGGACCTGCCCTCGATGGCGGCGGGAGGCATCCGTTGTTCGCTGGGCGACATGACACGCTGGATGCAGGTGCTGCTCGATCCCGCGCTGGTGCCGGACTGGCTGGGCAGCGAGCAGCGGCGCACGCTGTGGACCCTGCACATGCCGATGCCGTTGGGTGAACGCCAGCGGCGCTGGGACAACGCGCATTTCTACGGCTATGGATATGGCTGGCGGGTGTCGGACATGGACGGGCAGTGGAAGGTGGCGCATACCGGCACGTTGTCGGGCATGTACTCGTCGCTGGCATTGCTTCCTGACCGCAGGGTCGGCGTGGTGATGCTGATCAACGGCGAAGGCGAGGATGCACGCACGGCGCTGTTGCAGGCCACACTGAAGCGCTTCACCGCACCAGACGATGCGCGCCCTGCGATGGAGTACCTGGCCGAACTGAAGGCTGACCGGGCAGCGCAGTCAGCATCTGGCCATCAACGGCCAGCGACCACCGCCGCACAGCCGGCACGCGGCAATGACCTGCCGCATTGGCAGGGCCGCTACTCCGACCCCTGGCTGGGCCCGGCTTCGCTGTGCCCGGGCAAGGATGGCCTGCGCTTCAGCGTGGACAAGTCGCCCAGGCTGCAAGCGGCCGTGCTGCAACTGCAGGGGCGCTGGCTTCTGCGCTGGGATACGCTGGGTGACGAGGCGCAGGCGTGGCTGCAGCCGGGCGAGGGCCCGGCACCGACACTGGACCTGCGCGCCATCGATCCTGACATCGACTTCAGCTATGACTTCCAGGACCTGCATTTCACTCGTACTGGCGACTGCCCTGGCGGCGACCGCCAACGCCGCTGAGCCACCGCGCGTTTCGCCGGCCACTGATGCGGCCAGCGCCGGATTGGTGGAGATCCGCACGTTGTCGCCAGGCATCGACATGGACATCCGATACGCCAATGCCAACAACTTCACCGGCGCGCGCGTGCCCGGTTATGAGGCGCCGTCCTGCTACCTGCTGGCGCCCGTGGCGAAAGCGCTGGCGCAGGTAGAACAGAATCTGCGCGCGCAGGGCTTTGGCCTGCGCCTCTACGACTGCTACCGGCCGGTGCGCTCGGTGCAGGCCTTCATGGCCTGGGTGAACGATCCGCGCGAACTCTCGCGCAAGGCACAGCAGTACCCGGACCTGGACAAGCCACGGCTGCTGGCCGACGGCTACATCGCCGAGCGCTCTGGCCATAGTCGTGGCGCCACGGTTGATCTTGGCCTGCTGGATTGCCGCACTGGCGCCTGCACGCCGCTGGACATGGGCACCGACTTCGATTTCTTCGGCCCGCGCGCGCATACCCGGACGAGCGGGTTGAGCACTGTGCAGCAGGCGAACCGCCAGCAGCTGGTGCAGGCGATGGGGCGCCGTGGCTTCGTCAACTATCCGCAGGAGTGGTGGCATTACACTCTGCAGCCCGAACCGGATCCCGGCACCGCGTACGACGTGCCAGTGCTTTAGGTGGTATCGGCAGGGCTGCGCCCTGCACCCGCGGTAGTGCCGGCCGCTGGCCGGCAACATCAGACGCAACAGCAACAGCGTGCGTTCCGTGGGATGGCGGGGTGGGTCCGGTTTCGGGGGACGCTGCAAGTCCCCCTCCGGGGCCCGGCCCAGCCGCTGGCGGCTGTGCGTTGGGGCGCTTGCGAAGCAGTGCTTCGCAAGCAAAGGCGCCCTCACCCATGTAAGCTCGGTCGCCGCTTGCTCGTGTGCGCTGTCCTGCGCACACGGCAAGACCCGGGTTGGGCGTCCTGCCCAACCCGCCCGAGGCATGCCTCGGGCCCATGCGGCTCACGCCCCCGCAACCGGACCCACCCCGCCTTCGACAGTTTCCCGCGCGGTCCGTTGTAGCCGAGCCCATGCTCGGCTGCTCTTTGTTCGTCGGCTGCTTCTTGTTCAATCGTCGCGATATTCGATCTCGATGAAGATTCATCCACGCATGGCGTGGATCTACTGTGGCTACCGGATTGGGTCCGGGGCAGATCCCTTACACTGGCCGCCTCTTCATCCCTGCCCACCCGATGAACCTTCCTCTGCACTTCGGCCTGCTCGGTACCCTGGAAGCCGGCGCCATCGCCCTGCTGGTCGGGCTGCTGGTGTACTCCCTGTGGTCGCGGCTGTGCCGGCTCCTGCACTGGACAGCGGGTCACGCGATCGGGTGGTCCTGTGTCATCGCCGTGATCATCTCCGCCGGCATCGATGCATGGAAGCTGTTCTACATGGGCATCGTGCGGCTGGAGTCGCCGCTGTACGCGCGCCTGTTCCTGGCAACCATCCACGATCCGAACGAACTCGGCAGCCGCGTGGTGCTGGAAATCGCCGGTGCGCTCGCCGGTGTTGCGCTCGGCTGGGTGTTGTTCAGTTCGCGGTCATCGGAAAAAACCGTCGACTGACGCAGGTTTTTCGTTGGTTGCCGGTTAAATCCGGCAGCGCTGAATGCGCATCTTATGAGCTGCTCACTTGCTGCTAACCACCGTGCTAATGCATGCGCGGGGGCGAGTGGTTAATGGTGCGTGTTGACGCGGGTCGCGGGGCAAAATCGATTCAGAAACGGGGTGGCAGGGTAGGTGCCGTGCGGAGACAACACGCCGCGCAACACCACCCAATTGGCAGGAGACACCCCTGATGACTATTCGCAACCGCAAGCCCCTGATCGCCCTGATCGTCGCCGCTGGCAGCGTGCTGGCCATTCCGGCGATGGCCCAGTCGGCCAAGCAGCAGGCGGCGCATGCGCAGAACGAGGCCGCACAGGCCCAGCAGGCGGCTGCACAGGCCGGCCAGGCCGCCGACCAGGCGACCAACGCTGCCGCAGCCGCATCGGCGCAGGCCAACGGCGGTGGCCAGACCTGGGCCAGCATCGATACCGATGGCAACGGCACCATCAGCAAGACCGAGGCGCAGGTGAACGCGGGCCTGGCCCAGGTGTTCGACCAGGCTGACACCAACAAGGACGGCGAGCTGAGCGCCGATGAGTACAAGGCCTATGTGGCCGCCCAGCAGGCCGGCGCCGGCGGCGCAGCGCAGGGTGCGCAGGGCAGGTAAGACCTGCATCGGGGCGTATGGGAACCCGGGCGGTTTCGGCCGCCCGGGTTTTTTTCGTCATCGCCACCCCTGTATCCTTGGCCGATGAACACCTCCACGCCTGCGCCGTCGCGCGCCATCGGCCTGGTCGGTTTTGACGGTGACGATACGCTGTGGAAGAGCGAGGACTACTACCGCAAGGCCGAGCAGGATTACCTTGACCTGCTGTCGCGCTACGTCGACGTGCATGACACCCAGACCGCGCGCCACCTGCTGGAAGTGCAGCAGCGCCACCTGGGCACCTTCGGCTACGGCGTGAAGAGCATGACCCTGTCGATGATCGAAGCGGCCATCGACATCACCGGCCAGCGCATCGAAGCGAAGGACATCCAGCGCATCCTCGATATCGGCCACGACACCCTGCGCCACCCGGTCGAGCTGATCGACGGTGTGCGCGAAGCGGTGGCGGCCATCGCCGAGCACTACCCGGTGGTGCTGATCACCAAGGGCGACCTGTTCCACCAGGAAGCGAAGATCAAGGTCGCCAACCTGGGCGAGCTGTTCCCGCGCATCGAGATCGTCTCGGAGAAGGACCCGCAAACCTACGCCCGCGTGCTGGCCGAATTCGACCTGCCGATGCAGCGCTTCGTGATGGTCGGCAACTCGCTGCGTTCGGACATCGAGCCGGTGGTTACCCTGGGTGGCTGGGGCGTGCATACCCCGTACGCGGTGACCTGGGCCCACGAGACCCAGCACGGCGTGGCCGACGATGAACCTCGCATGGTCACCGCCGATACCGCCCACGACTGGCCGGCCGCACTGGCGGCGATCGAAGCCAAGGCCGCTGCGGCGGCCTGACAGGGCCCGGCGGCTGCGGCAGAATCGGGGCATGAATTACCGACTGCGCGTGTTGCTGTTGTCCCTGCTGCTGGCGCCGGCCACCGTGCTGGCCCAGCAGACCGCCGAGCGTTCGGCTGTGTATGAGGTGGCAACCGGCGACAGCTGGGTTGATGCCCAGCTGCAGGACATCAACCATTACGCCGAACGCTACCCGGATGCCTTTCTCGATGAGGTATCGCGCTATGCCGACGTGCCCCGTGGCTACATCAGCGCGCTGTTCACCACTCATGGCTGGCAGGCCGGGGACATCTATTTCGCCTGCTTCTGGGCCAAGGCCAGTGGCCAGACCTGCCGCGACAGCGTGCGCGCCTTCAGCCAGGACCCGGACGGCGGCTGGGAAGTGGTGGTAAAGCGGATGCCCACCAGGCCGGACAACCTGCATTACCGTGCCGTGCGCCACGCCATCGTGGCCAGTTACCAGCACTGGGACCGTCCGATCACCCTGGATGCCACCCTGAAGCGCCAGCTCAAGCGGTAGTGCCGGCCGCTGGCCGGCAATCGCACCCTTCCAGGCATCCGGAGATTGCCGGCCAGCGGCCGGCACTACCGGTTTGTTTCATGTTGCTCTGCATATCGCCGCCACCGCGCGCTCCGGCGACAATACGGGTCCGAGCTGTTCCCCCGTTCCCGTAATCGAGTGACTGATGAGCGCCTCTTTGGTTTCGCCTGATGTGATCCGCCGCCTGTTCGCACAGGCCATGTCCCGCATGTACCGCACCGAAGTGCCGCTGTACGGCACGCTGGTGGAACTGGTGGAGCGGATCAACGCGCAGGTGCTGGAGCAGGACCCGGCGCTGGCCGCGCAGCTGCAGCGCAACGACGAGCGCGCACGCCTGGATGAAGAGCGCCACGGCGCGATCCGCGTGGGCACCGTGCAGGAACTGGCCACGCTGCGCCGCCTGTTCGCCGTGATGGGCATGTACCCGGTCGGCTACTACGACCTGTCGGTCGCGGGCGTGCCGGTGCATTCCACCGCGTTCCGCCCGCTCACCGGCGCGGCGCTGGCGCAGAATCCGTTCCGCGTGTTCACCTCGCTGCTGCGCCTGGAGCTGATCGAAGACGAAGCGCTGCGTGCCGAATCGGCGAAGATCCTTGCGCGCCGCCGCATCTTCACCGACGGCGCGCTGGCACTGATCGACCAGGCCGAGCGTGACGGCGGCCTGTCGCAGGCCGATGCCGAACGCTTCGTCGACGAAGCGCTGGAAACCTTCCGCTGGCACGGCGATGCCACCGTCGACCTGCCGACCTACCACGCGCTGCACAACGCGCACCGCCTGGTGGCCGACGTGGTCAGTTTCCGTGGCCCGCACATCAATCACCTGACCCCGCGCACGCTGGACATCGACGCTGCGCAGGCGGCGATGATCGAACACGGCATGGCCGCCAAGGCGGTGATCGAAGGCCCGCCGCGCCGCGCCTGCCCGATCCTGCTGCGCCAGACCAGCTTCAAGGCATTGGAAGAGGCCGTGCATTTCCCGGGCGGCGAAGGCGGCGATGCCGGCACCCATACCGCGCGCTTCGGCGAGATCGAACAACGCGGCCTTGCGCTCACCCCGAAGGGCCGCGCGCTGTACGACCAGCTGTTGTCCCAGGCCCGCGATGCCGGTGGCGAAGGCAGCACCGGTGGCGACTACGGCCAACGCCTGCAGGCGGTGTTCGCCAGCTTCCCGGATGACCATGACACGCTGCGCCAGGAAGGACTGGGCTATTACCGCTACCAGCTGACCGACGCCGGCCGTGCCGCGCCCGAGCGCGTGGCGGATCTGCCGGCTGAAGTGCTGGTGGCCGCCGGCCTGGCCACGGCCGACCCGATCGTCTATGAGGATTTCCTGCCGGTCAGTGCCGCGGGCATCTTCCAGTCGAACCTGGGTGGTGAAGAACAGCGCGCCTATGCCGCACATGCCAACCGCGAGGCCTTCGAGCAGGCGCTGGGCGTGGCGGTGCATGACGAGTTCGAGATCTACGAGCGGCTGCAGGCCGAATCGCTGGCGAGCCTGCGCATCGCGTGAAGGTAGAGCCGGGCGCTGGCCGGCTGTTGGGGAAGCCGGCCAGCGGCCGGCTCTACCCGATTCCGTAGCTGGGGTCAGATCCCTTTCTGGCAGAAAAGGGCTCTGACCCCCAACGCAATCAGCCCTTCATCGTTCCGGTATCCAGCCAACGCTGGTGCCACGACAGCGCTTCCGGCAGCAGGTGCGGGGTGTGCTTGCCGTAGCTTTCGCGGCTGGCACGGTCGAAGTAATCCTGCAGCTGCGGACGGAAATCCGGATGCGCGCAGTTGTCGATCAGCACCTGCGCGCGCTTGCGCGGGGTCAGGCCACGCAGGTCGGCCAGGCCCTGTTCGGTGACGATCACCGACACGTCGTGCTCGGTGTGGTCGACATGGCTGGCCATCGGCACGATCGCCGAAATGGTGCCGTTCTTCGCGGTGGACGGGCTCAGGAACGCCGACAGGAAACCGTTGCGGGCGAAGTCGCCGGAACCGCCGATGCCGTTCATGATCCGCGTGCCCATCACGTGCGTCGAATTGACGTTGCCGTAGATGTCCACCTCGATCATGCCGTTCATGCCGATGCAGCCCAGGCGGCGCACCAGTTCCGGATGGTTGGAGATCTCCTGCGTGCGCATGATGATGCGCTCGCGGTAGAAATCGATGTTCTCCTTGAACGTCTCGTTGGCCTGCGGGCTCAGCGCGAAACCCGTGCACGAGGCATAGCTCAGCACGCCGTCGCGCAGCAGGTCGAGCATGCCGTCCTGGATCACTTCGGTGAACGCGGCCAGGTCGCGGAAACCGCTCTTGGCCAAGCCGGCCAGCACCGCGTTGGGAATGTTGCCCACGCCCGACTGCAGCGGCAACAGGTTCGGCGGCAGGCGGCCCTTCTTCACTTCGTGCTTGAGGAACTCGATCAGGTGCGAAGCGATCTGCTCGCTGGTCGCATCGATCGGGCTGAACGGGCTGTTGCGGTCCGGGCCGTTGGTGCGTACCACGGCCACGATCTTGTCCGGGTCGCAGCGCAGCGCGGTGTCGCCGATGCGGTCGTTGGCTTTCACCAGCGGAATCGGCTTGCGGTGCGGCGGCAGCGCGGTGCCGTAGTAGATGTCATGCATGCCGTCGACGCCGGCCGGCTGCCATTCGTTGACCTCGACGATCACCTTCTTCGCCAGGTCCAGCCAGGTCTTGTTGTTGCCGACCGAGGTGGAGGGCACCAGCGAGCCGTCTTCGCGGATGGCCGAGACTTCGATCACGGCGGTATCGATCTCGCCGTAGAAGCCGAACCACACGTGCTGGGCAACGTGGCTGAGGTGGATGTCGATGTAGTCCAGCTTGCCCTCGTTGATGCGGTTGCGCGCATCCGGGTCGCTCTGGAACGGCATGCGCATGGCGATGCCATCGGCCTTGGCCAGCGCGCCATCGAGTTCCGGCGCGGTGGAGGCGCCGGTCATCAGCTTGATCTGGAAAGGGTTGCCCTGGGCATGCACCGCTTCGATGCGGCGGGCCAGTTCGACGGGAACGGCCTTGGGATACCCGGAGCCGGTAAAGCCGCTCATGGCCACGGTTTCACCGGGCTGGATCAGCGCGGCTGCGGCCTCTGCGGAGACCACGCGGTCACGGAGACGCGCGTTGGCGATGCGATCAACAGACATGACGACACGTGTTGCTGGGGGGAATTCCGATTATCGGCCATCCTCATCCGTACGGGGGGTTCTACCTTCGTGGAATGGCTTTTCCCCGGGGGCTCACCCAAACCCGTCGGTTTTGTTTTGCAGTGCAGCGTGCAAAGTGCTTTCGCAGCCCGCACGATGGCCCTGCATCCCGACGTGGGGGAGGGAGCAGAGCCCGCTGGCAGTTCGCTGCAAGCGGGCTTTTTTATTGCCTGTCGCCCAGTATGAATACGCGGCCTGCATTGTTGGTAATGCCGGCCGCTGGCCGGCAGATCCGTTGACTTGGTAGTGCCGGCCGCTGGCCGGCAGATCCGATGATGCTGCCGAAGGTTACCGGGGTTGCCGGCCAGCGGCCGGCACTACCGGGTCCGTTGCGCCCCGACCGGGTCGATACAATCAGCCCATGACCCTCGCCCCCGCTGATCTGCCCGTCTCCCTGCAGCCTCTTGTCGACCGCGCCCTGGCGCGCCTGGCCCAGGTCCTGCCCGAGCCCGTGCCTGCCGAGCTGCTGCCGCTGCTGACCCGGCTGGCGGTGGCCAGCGACTTCGCGCTGGACACCCTGGTGCGGCAACCGGCGCTGCTGGCGCAGCTGGCCGCGCCCGGCTGCCCGCCGATCCCGGCCCCGGTGCTCGATCCGCTGCAGCCCAGCGACTGGCCGGCGCAGATCCGGCGCTGGCGTGCGGCGATGTCCACACGGCTGATCTGGCGCGACCTTGCCGGGCTGGACGACGTGGCGCAGACCCTGGCCGGTGCCACCACCCTGGCCGAAGACTGCCTGAGGCTGGCACTGGAGGCCCTGCAGCAGGAATTCGCCCAGCGCCATGGCGTCATCGCCGATGACCAAGGCACGCCGCAGCAGCTGGTCGTGTTCGGCCTCGGCAAGCTGGGCGGCGGCGAGCTCAACTTCAGTTCCGATATCGATCTGGTCTACGCCTATCCGCACGGCGGCGAATCCGATGGCCCGCGCGCGCTGGCCGCCGAAGAGTATTTCGCCCGCCTCGGCCAGCGCCTGGCCAAGCTGCTGGACGAAACCACGGTCGATGGCTTCAGCCACCGCGTCGACCTGCGCCTGCGCCCGTTCGGCAGCGCCGGCCGCGTCGCGCTGTCGTTCGCAGCGATGGACCAGTATTTCCAGCGCGAAGGCCGCGACTGGGAACGCTACGCGTGGCTGAAGGCGCGCGCGGTGGCCGGCGACATCGCCGCCGGTGAAGCGTGGCTGCAGACCCTGCGCCCGTTCGTGTACCGCCGCTACCTCGATTTCACCGCGCTCGATGGCCTGCGCGAAATGAAGGCGGCGATCACCGCCGAGGTCGCGCGCCGCGAGTTGCACGAGGACATCAAGCGTGGCGCCGGCGGCATCCGCGAAATCGAATTCCTGTGCCAGGCGTTGCAGCTGATCCGCGGTGGCCGTGAACCGGCACTGCGCGAGCGCCGCCTGCTGGTGGCGCTGGATGCACTGGTCGCCGCCGGACAGATCGCGGCCGAGGATGGCGCCGCGCTGCGCGAGGCTTACCTGTTCCTGCGCCGGCTGGAGAACCGACTGCAGATGCTGCGCGACGCGCAGACCCACGTACTGCCCAGCGACGCGCTGGACCGCGAACGCATCGCCGTCGGCCTCGGCTATGCGGACTGGAACGTGCTGCGCGCGGCGTTGGCCGAACAGCAGCAGCGGGTCAGTACTGAATTCGCCGCGCTGCTGGCGCCGCGCAAGGGCCAGGCCGCGCCCGACGCGCTGGCCAACTACTGGCGCAGCCTGCCCGAAGGCAGCAACGCACCACTGCTGGCCGAAGCCGGTTTCCTCGATGCCAACGGCGCCGACCAGTCGCTGCGCGATTTCGCCCAGGGCACCGGCGTGAAGTCCTTGTCCGATGCGGCGCGTGCGCGGCTGGATCGCGTGCTGCCGGCACTGCTGCATGCGGCCACGCGCTCGCCACAACCCGACGCCGCGCTCAAGCGTGTGCTTGGCCTGCTGCAGGCGGTGCTGCGCCGGACCAGCTATCTCGCGCTGCTGGACGAGCAGCCCAGTGCGCTGGCGCGGCTGGTGGATGTGCTGGCGCGCAGCGCGCTGCTGGCCGAGCGCCTGGCGGCGTATCCGCTGCTGTTGGACGAACTGCTGGACGTACGCGTGTCCGGTCCGATGCCGGATGCCGCCGGCATGCTGGCCGAGTGCCAGCAGGTGCTGGCGGTGGAGGATCCCGAATCCGCGCTGCGCTGGCTCAACGAGACGCGGCTGGCGCTCAGCTTCCGCATGGCGATGGCCACGCTGGATGGCCGCCAGGGCGCGGTGGACAGCACCCGGCAACTGGCTGAACTGGCGCAGGCGGTGGTGGTCACCGTGCTGGCGATGGCCGAAGCGGACATGCACGCCGCACACGGCGGAATTCCCGGCGGACGTTTCGCGATCATCGGCTACGGCAGCCTGGGTGGGCTTGAACTGGGCTTCGGTTCCGATCTGGACCTGGTATTCCTGCATGACAACCCGGCCGGCGTGGATGCCAGTGATGGCGCCCGCCCGCTGGAGCCGGGCCGCTGGTATGCACGCCTGGCGCAGAAGGTGATGGCGTTGCTTGGCGCAGTCACGGCTGCCGGGCGCCTGTACGACATCGACGTGCGCCTGCGCCCGGATGGTGGCAAGGGTTCGCTGGTGTCTTCGCTGGCCAGTTACACCGAATACCAGCGCGAACGCGCATGGACTTGGGAACACCAGGCGCTGGTGCGCGCACGCGGCGTGGCCGGCGATGCCAGCCTGCTGGCCGACTTTGAGCAGGTGCGTGCACAGACGCTTGGGCGTGAGCGCGACATGGGTGTGCTGTATGCCGACGTGCTGAAGATGCGCGGCCGCATGCGCACCGAGCTGGACCGCAGCGATGCCGCACGGCTGGACCTGAAGCAGGGTGCTGGCGGCGTGGTGGACCTGGAGTTCCTGCTGCAGACCGGCGTGCTGGCACGCAGTGCGCAGCATGCGGCGCTGCTGCAGCCTCGCGATACGCCGTCGTTGATCGATGCGCTGGCGGTTGTCGGTTTCCTGCCGGATGCCACCGCGCAGGCACTGCACGGGGCACATGCCACGCTGCTGGACGTGGGCCTGGCCTGCACGCTGGATCGGCGCCCGCGGTTGGCGCCGACCACGCCTGCGATTGAAGAGGCGTGTGCCGCGATTACGGCAGCGTGCAGAGCCGCGGAGTTGCCGTTCGCCTGAGCGGCAGCGATGGTTGGGCAATGGCCTGCTTCTGGTGGGTGCCAACCTTGGTTGGCACAACCCATCAGCGTTCATGACCCCGGCAACAGCGTGCCAACCAAGGTTGGCGCCTACCAGAGCTATGGCCTAGCGATGACCTGCTGTTGGTGGGTGCCAACCTTGGTTGGCACAACCCATCAGCGTTCATGACCCCGGCAACAGCGTGCCAACCAAGGTTGGCACCTACCAGAGCTATGGCCTGGCTATGACCTGCTGTTGGTGGGTGCCAACCTTGGTTGGCACAACCCGTCAGCGTTCATGCCCCCCCGGCAACAGCGTGCCAACCAAGGTCGGCAACTACCAGAGCATGTGCGGTCAGCTGGTGGCCCGCAGCGGCGCCATCTTCCACAACAACGCGCGGAACGGGGCCAGCAGGCAGACGCCGATCGCCAGCTTCACCGCCAGGTCGCCCGCTGCCCAGCTCACCCACGGCAGGGCGGAACCGGCAAACGCGATCGACCAGAAAATGGTGGTATCCACCGTCGCGCTGCAGGTGGTGGCCACCATCGGTGCGCGCCACCAGCTGCCACGACGCAGGCGGTCGAACACGGTGATGTCCAGCAGCTGCGCCACGATGAAGGCCGAGCACGAGGCAATGGCGATGCGCGGCGTGGCCACCCACACCGACAACACCACCGCCACCAGGAAGCCGATCCATGCCACGCGGCGCGCCGGGCCCGGGCCGAAGCGGCGGTTGATCAGGTTGCTGACCAGGAACGCGACCGGATAGCTGAAGGCACCCCAGGTCAGCCAATCGTTGATCGGGTACTGCACCAGTACGTTGGACAGCAGCACCACTGCGCCCATCGCCAGTACCGCCAGCACCAGGGCGCGGGCGGTCAGCGGGGCAAACACAGGGGCAGGACGCACGGACATGGCGAGCCAGGGGGACAAAGGGGATCGCCCATTATCCGCCCGGCCCGCGGCAAAGCCAAAACCGGTCGTTCAGCTTTACAGCGCTTCGCTCATCACGTCGCCAGCGGCGTAGGCGGTGGGCACGTAAGCCAGTGCCTGGCCCTGCGCGCTTTTCACGGTCCAGCCGGCACCGGCTTCGGTGGGGTCGAAGTGCACCTGCTGGCCGACCACGAAGCCTGCCGCCTGGTCTTCGTGCACGTGCGCCGGCCAGCGCAGGGTGGCGGTCTGGTCGGCCTTGTCCGGCACCTGCAGCTGTACCTGGCGCTCGCCCTCCGGCGTGGTCTCCACCTTCTTCACCTCCATCGGTGGCAGCGGCACTGCCTTGGTGCGCGTGGCCCGGCCGTTGCGTTCGCTGGCCTTGAACGGCGCCTTGGACAGTTCTGACAAGCCCATCGAGGCCGCCAGTGGCAACGACAGCACCACGAACGACATCACGATCACGCTGGCCTCGCTGCTGTTCAACTGCGGCGCGGCGCCAGCATGGACAGTGGGCGCCAGCAGCGCCGAGAGCAGCAGGGCGGACGCGGGAATGCGCAGGCAACGGAACATGGAGACCTCCTGGTCAACGTGGGGGCGGCGGCTCAGCGCCGGGTATCGAAAATGTCGCGCGGGCCGGTGGCCTCGGGCAGGTATTCCAGCGGGCGGCCCTGGTTGTCCTTCACCTGCCAGCCCTGGTCGGTGCCGGTCGGCTCGAAGTTCACGGTCTGCCCCACGGTGAACTGCACGGCGGGATCGCCGGGGCGCTTCGGCCACTGCATCGACGCGGTGTTCTGCGGGTTGTTGGCATCGCGCAGCAGCACTTCGCGGCGGCCGTCGACGGTGGTGGCGATGGCGCTCACCTGCATCTGCGGCAGCTTCACCGATGCGCCGTGGCCGGGCGGCAGCCCGGCATCCCGGGCTTCCTTGGCAGCGGCGGCGCGCGCGGAAGCCACCAGGGGCGCGGACATTTCCAGGCTCGGCCCCTGCGGGCCCGGGTCCTGCAGGATGATGATGCGGCGTTCGGCATGGGCGGTGTTCGCGCCGAGCAGGCCGGCAATGATCACCATCGACATCAGGGAAACAGGCAGCGGACGCATGTCGTTCTCCTCGCGGGATTCAGGGCGTGGCGGCAGCAGCACCGGCCACCGGCACATGGGGGATCACCAGTTCCTGCTGCAGCTGGCTGCGCTGGTGCAGGAAGTCGAATACCGATTCCACTGTCACCACCGAATAGTTGCCGGAAATGCGTTCGCCGGCGGGGTGGTCGGTGGTGGTGGCGTTTGCAATGAACAGGCGTGCACCCACGCGCTTGCCCAGGCCGATATGCAGCACGCTGGGCTGGTACTTCTGCTGGCGCAGCCACTGCTGTGCCTGTTCGCGCTTGACGATGGCCGGTGCACCGTCGGCCTGTGCCATCGCTGCCGCCAGCACCTCCAGTACCCACTGGTTGGAGTTCTGGTAGTCGGTGGCGAACGGGTAGGCGACCACGTTGTACCTGGTCTCGTGCAGCGCCTTGGGCTGGATCGACGGCGACACCAGCATCGCCTTCAATGCAGCACGCAGCGGCGCCGACGGCACGCCGATGCGCAGGTCGGTATGGCCTCCGCTCTCGCCGACGAAGTTGCCCAGGCCCTCGTGGTACAGCTGCGAGCTGTCGGTCTTGCAGCGGTTGAGCAGGTGCATCGCGCGCCAGCGGCCATCGTCCTCGCGCAGCAGGAAGGCCAGGTGGCTGTGTCGCAGGCCATAGCGGCTCAGATCCTGGCCACCGCGTGCGGCGACCACCACGTCCACATCGGGCAGCGCATCCAGGCGCTCGGCGGTGGTCCAGGCCACGTCCAGCATCGCCGCCTGCGACGCCACGCTCGGGTAGCGCTCGCGGCACTCGGTGCTGTTGGCCCAGGCCGGTGCAGTCGCCAACAGGCTGGCGATCAGCAGCGCGGCGCGGGGCAGGCGGGAGAAACGATCCATGTCGATACCTTCAACGGCGGGCAGGCCCGCGCGCCGATCATACGCCGCTCAGCGCAGCGGGCGGTCCACGCCCTTGCGCTTGAGTTCCCTGTCGCAGGCATCGCTGATCGGCGCGATCGGCAGCGGCGGGCGCTCGCCAGTCTTCGGATCGCGCAAGGCCGGTTGTTCGCGATACGCGTCCAGCTGCTGCTGGCACTGGTAGGAAATCGGGTCCAGTTCGGTGGGCGCGGTGGAGCAGGCAGCGAGCAGGGTCAGGGGCAGCAGGAGCAGGGTGCGCATGAAGACGTTCAGCGTGATGGGGGACGCTGGACTCTAACCGCACAGTCGGATCGAAATGTTCAGAAAACGCTGCGCACCCGGTAGTGCCGGCCGCTGGCCGGCAACGTCAGGATCTTCGGTAGCGCGTAGAGCATTGCCGGCCAGCGGCCGGCACTACCCCAATGCCAAACGCTGTTTCACTTCCGCCGCCACCCGCGCGGTCTCGCGCAGTGGTTCGATGCGGTCGTAGTGCCAGTCCAGCCAATGCGCCTGCAGCCGCCCGCGCTCGCGCAGCTGCTGCTGGAAGCGTGCCAGCCGGCCCTGCGCGGTCTCGGCCAGCGCCACCATCACCGGCATGCGCGTGGCGCAGGCTTCAGACAGCAGGTTCACCGAATCGGGCGAGACCACCACGCGGTTGGCCCAGCCGAGCAGGCCGCCATAAGGATTCGTACCATCGCCGCCGTCGCCCCAGATCACATGCGGCAGGTCGGCGAACGTCGCGCGCAGGATCTCGGCCAGGGCGGGCGGAGTGCGTCGCGAGGTGGTCGCCAGCAGGCTGCCGCCTTCGCTGCGGATCTGCCTGGCCAGCGCCTGGAACACGCCCACCATCGCCGTTTCATCCCACGGCGCCAGCGGCGTCGGTCCACCGACAAGCAACGCGGTGCGCGGGCCGGGCAAGGTACTGAAGCCGGCGAACGCGGCGCGGCCCCAGGCCAGCCAGTCGTCGTCCACCGGGTTGAGGCTGCCGAGCAGGGTCAGCACGTTGCTGCCACGCAGGGCATCGTGTTCGGGCACCACCACCACATCCCAGTGGCGTGCGCCGATGCGCGGGTCGAGGATCTGCACCACCTGGCTGCCACGTGCGCGCAGCACGCGCAGTGCGCCGGCGGCCTGGCGGCCACAGCCGATCGCCAGCGCCGGGGCCTCGGCGGCCAGTGTCGCGAAGGCCTCGCCGTAGCCATTCACATCACCCGGCAGCCGCCGCGGCGACAGCCAGCGCCAGGGTGCGCGGGGCTGCAGGACCAGCGGTCGGTGGGTGCCCTGGCGCAGCGCCGAGGCCAGCGCGACCGCCTGGCGGACATTGCCCGCACGGCCGTCAGTGACCGTCCATGGCGCGCTCGATCGTTTCACCATTGGCATTAATTCGTTTCAGCCCTGCTGGGTGTTGCAACAGTCGCGACACTCTACACTGCGGCTCGTCGTTTCGCCCCGCGCCGCCCGCGGGCACTGACTTCCCTTAGCCGCCCTGGAGATCCACCGATGTCCCACGCGCTCGACGCTGCTGCCCTCGACCAGCTGTTCCGTACTGCCCGCACCCAGAACGCCTTCCTCGACAAGCCGGTCCCGGCCAGCCTGCTGCAGGAACTGTACGACCTGGTGAAGTGGGGCCCGACCGCCGCCAACACCACGCCGGCCCGCTTCGTCTTCGTCACCTCGAAGGAAGCCAAGGCCAAGCTGGCCCCGGCCCTGTCCGAAGGCAACCACGACAAGACCATGGCCGCTCCGGTCACCGCCATCATCGGCTTCGACCTGGACTTCCACGAGAAGCTGCCGTACCTGTTCCCGCACACCGATGCCAAGGCCTGGTTCGACGGCCCGCAGGAAGGCCGCCACGAAGCCGCCCTCCGCAACGGCAGCCTGCAGGGCGCCTACCTGATCCTGGCCGCGCGCGCGCTGGGCCTGGATGCCGGCCCGATGTCCGGCTTCGACCCGGCCAAGGTCGACGAAGCCTTCTTCGCCGGCACTTCGATCAAGTCGAATTTCCTGGTCAACCTGGGTTACGGTGACCCGGCGGGCCTGTTCCCGCGTCTGCCGCGCCTGTCGTTCGACGAAGCGGCGCGCATCGCGTAAGTCGTTGTATCGGTTTCGGGCCTGCTGTCCCGTGGCAGGCTCTTGCTGCACCGTGTACCCACCCTACGATCCGGAGAGTTCCTCAGATGAGCGCCACCCGTAAACTGCTGCTGCCGCTGGCCCTGACCCTGGCCATCGCCGCCTGCTCCAAGCCGGCCGACACCGCTGCCCCGGCCGCCGATGCCGCCGCCCCGGCCACCACCGAGCAGGCCGCCACCCCGGCCGCCGATGCCGCCGCTGCAGCGCCGGCCGCCGAAGCGATCAAGATCGCCTCGGGCACCTACAAGCTGGACCCGACCCACACCGACGTGCTGGCCCAGTGGAGCCACTTCGGCTTCTCCAACCCGAGCGCGCACTTCGGCAACGTCGAAGGCACCCTGGTGTACAACGCCGAAGACGTGACCAAGTCCACCGTGGAAGTGAAGCTGCCGCTGAGCGGCCTGAACAGCTTCACCGCCAAGTTCGACGAGCACCTGAAGAGCGCCGACTTCTTCGACGCCGCCAAGTTCGCCGATGCCACCTTCAAGAGCACCAAGGTGGAAGCCGCTGGCACCAACAAGCTGACCGTCACCGGTGACCTGACCATCAAGGGCATCACCAAGCCGGTCACCCTGGACGTCACCGTCAACGGCGGCGGCGAGCACCCGATGGCCAAGGTTCCGGCCGCCGGCTTCGATGCCACCACCACCCTGAAGCGCAGCGATTTCGGCGTCGGCGCGTATGCCCCGAACGTCAGCGATGAAGTGAAGATCCGCATCACCACCGAAGCCACCGGCGAAAAGCCGGCGGCTTGATGCACCCCGCTCACTCGTCGTGAGAAGGCAGAAGGCCCGCTGAAAAGCGGGCCTTCTTTCTGGGTGCCGGTAGAGCCGGCCGCTGGCCGGCTGCATGCGGGGTGCCCGATGCTGATGGGGTTGCCGGCCAGCGGCCGGCACTACCCGGTAGACGCCAACCTGCATCTGGTGGGTGCGGACCGTTGGTCCGCACGATCCCTCAGCGCAATGCGCCCAACCATGCCACGCACGCTTCGCTCGGGCTCTGCTTGGCCTTCACTGCCAGCCCGCTCACGCGCACGAAGGTCTGTGCGGCCTGCGCCACCACCTGGCGTGCGATCAGCGCCGCCTGCTTGGTCGCGGCCTGCTGCTTGCGCAGCTGCACGATGTGCACCGACGGCCGGCCCACCGGCGCGTACTTCTGGTCGCGGCGCAGTACATCGGCCACCTGCGCCACTTCGAATTCGGCCTGCAGGTAGCGGTGCTGTGCCTCCACCAGCTCACGCAGCGGCGTGCGCAGTGCGGCGGTGTCGGCGAAGGCGGCCAGTGCCGCATCGCAGGCGGCGTCATCGGCAAAGCGGGTACGCAGCGCATCCACGCTGGCCAGGGTCGGTTTGGCCATGTGGGCCTCGTTGCTGCAGGAAAGGAGCGCGATTGTCGCATTGCCAGCTCGGTAGTGCCGGCCGCTGGCCGGCAATTGCATGGGAGTGTGCGGACCAACGGTCCGCACCCACCAGTCGATGGCGGTCCGCACCCACCGACGGCGGCGCAGCCGAGCGTGGGCTCGGTTCTACAATGGCTGCGGTATCACCCACGGAAGGAAGACCCATGCAGGACGCGCAGTACTGGTTGAACGAATTCTGGTCGGGCCTGAGCGTGCTCGATCTGGTGGGCGGCAGCGTGCTCGGTACGCTGCTCGGCCTGGTGCTGGGCATCGCCGGCTGGCGCTGGCTGCATCACCGTGGTTGGTTGCAGCGGCGCAAGCGCTGGCATCACTGGCTGCTGGCCAGCTACGTGGTGCTGCTGCCGCTGGCCACTGCCTTCTTCGGCCTGCAGCTGGGTTTCACTGCCGGTGCGCACCGCGCGCTGTTCAAGCAGCTCGATCATTTCCAGCCGCACCTGCAGACCCTGGTGGAAGGCTGGAGCGAAGGTTTTACCGATTCGCTGGACGACCCGCGCATGCGCGAGGCACTGCGCAGCCAGGGCACGGTGGGCGACGTCGCCGACACCATCGCCTCGGCCTACCTCAGCGAGCATCCGCTGCCCGGCCTGGACCGTCTTGGCAACGGCCCGTTGGCACGTGGTACCGGCTGGGTGATCGGCAGGGTGCGCGAGGGCCTGCTGCGCAGCATGGTGGAAGACACGCTGGTGGACAGGGCCGGTACCCTCGGCCTGGAACCCAAGGTGGTGCGTGAAGCGCTGACCATGCACGTCGATGAGCTGCTGCACACCCGTGGTGTGCTGCGGCTGGTGAAGGCGCAGATCAACGGCATGATGCCCGGCGTGTACTTCGGGCTGCTGTTGCCGTTGTTGATCATCGCGCTGCTGGTGGCGCTGGAGATCTGGGCCGCGCAGCGGTTCGGGTGGGCGCAGCAGGTGGTGCCCCGCGTGGTAGTGCCGGCCGCTGGCCGGCAGTTGCAGGTTCCTGCCGGGGGTTCATGAGGTTGCCGGCCAGCGGCCGGCACTACCTGTCGGAGGGCGTGCGGATGCTGGCGCTGGAGATCTAGGCCGCGCAGCTGTTTGGGTGGATGCGGCAGGCGGTACCCCGCGTGGTAGTGCCGGCCGCTGGCCGGCAATTGCGGGTTCCTGCCGAAGGTTCATGAGGTTGCCGGCCAGCGGCCGGCACTACCTGTTGCAGGGCGTGCGGACCAACGGGCCGCACCTACCAGGCAGGGGCCGCACCCACCGTCTTTGGATCAACCGCCGTCGGTTTCGTCCGGGTGCGCCTTCCAGTAGCCGGTCGAGCGGATCCAGTCGCGCGGTACGCCCAGGTGGCCTTCGATGAATTTGCGCATCATCCGTGCGCGGCGCGATTCGGTGGCGATCCAGTAGAAGACATCGCCGTCCGGGGCCTCGAAGTCGGTCAGCATGTCTTCCAGCAGCGTGCTGCTGGCCGCCGGGAAGCCATTGCGCTCCAGCCAGTGGATGCGCACGTTCTCGTACTGCGGCAGGTCCTGGCGTTCGGCCTCATCGCTCACTTCAATGAAGGCCTGCACCTCGGCAGCGTCCGGCAGCACGTCCAGCCAGCGGGCGATGGCCGGCAGCGCGGTTTCATCGCCAATCAGCACATAGGCATCAAAGCTGTCGGCCACCACGAACGAACCGCGCGGGCCACCGATTACCAGCACGTCGCCCGGCTGCGCGCGCTCGGCCCACGGCCCGGCAATACCCTGGTCGTGCAGCACGAAGTCGATGGCCAGCTCGCCGGTTTCGTGGTCCCACCAGCGCGGGGTGTAGTCGCGGGCGGGCGAGGGCTCCTTGCCATCCGGGTAGCTGCGGCCTTCGGCGGTCAGCACCGGCAGCACCATCTCGCCCGCAGCGTTGGGGAAGAACAGCTTGATGTGGTCGTCGGCGCCGGGCGAATCGAAGCCGGCCAGGTCCTCGCCACCCAGCACGATGCGGCGCATGTGCGGGGTGACCTCTTCAGTGCGCAGCACGGTCAGTTCACGGAAGCGCACATCCAGGCGCAGGCGCGTGTTGTTGTGTTCGGTCATGGGGGTTACCTGTAAAGGTGTCGCGCGGGGCGCGCGGCGTAGGGGAGACCTGGCTGGCGTCAGTCTGGCTGGGTCGTTGAAATCGGTGGTTGCTCGCTACCGACCGTACCGTTGAGCAGGGCCGAGGCCCGCGTCAGCAGCGCCGCCACTTCGTCCGCCTCGCCCTCGGCCCAGCGGCCGTGGTGATGCACCAGCGCCCGCTTGAACTCGCGCAGGGCAGTGGCCAGCGGCGGCGGCAGCGAGGCCTTGGTGATCTCGCGGGCACGGTCGAAGGCACGCCGCTGCGCCAGGCGTACCTGGGTGCGCTGCACCTTCAGCTCGAACTCGCCGGCGGCGGTGATGCGGAAGATCCGCTTGCCATCCACTTCCTCGGCCTCGATCCAGCCGGCCTGCTCGAAGCTGGCCAGCAGCGGGTACATGGTGCCGGCGCTGGGCGTGTAGGCCTGCATGAACTGGTTGCTGATCAGCTGCATCAGCTCGTAACCATGGCGCGGCTGCTCGCCGATCAGGGCCAGCACCAGCAGGCGCAGGTCGCCGCGGCTGAGCACCCGCGGCTGGCCGTTGCGGCGCGGCACTTCCGGATTGGTGGAACGGGCTCTGGGAGAAGCGGTGCGGCTCATTTCGATATATCGGTAAACGAGTGTGCAAACGATATATCGATATATCGAAGACGACAATCACCGATCCGGCCACAAGCGGATCAGTTTTGGGCCACGGCCAGCCCCGCGCACGGCAAAAGGGGCGCCCCTTGCGAGGCGCCCCGGGCAACACTGTGGAAGGGAGCGAGGCAGGGCCAGACGGCGGACCGAAGCGGGCGAGGCCAACACTCGAGGCCTACCCTGAGGGCAGGGTGGGGGCCAATCCAGAGGCAGGTGCGACACGTTGTCGCCGGTTCAGCGCCAGCACGCGCAGCCGATACAGGTGGGCATGGCGCTGCCCTACAACCGTCATCGGCAGCGGTAACACTGCGTCCTGCACATGGGCGCAGCGGCCCGCAAGCGACAGCCCGCGCAGCCACCAAGGCCCGCCGCAGGGCCTTCAGCGGGCCCGGCAAGCCCCTTGCGGACACTGGCCGGTTGCATCCATACGCCTGCGTAGCCAAGTGACGAAAGCCCTTGGTGCGCTACACTTTGCGGTCTAGAAATCTATACAACAGTCGCGCGCGTGCGTGCGGTTATGGGAGCGCTAATGAACTGGTTGAACGAGGTGCTGAACAACGACCCGAATCCTGTGGAAACCCAGGAGTGGATCGAGTCGTTGAAGGCCGTTATTGATGTCGAGGGCTCCGAGCGCGCGCATCAGCTGCTGGAAGGCATGGTGGAACTGACCCGTCGTTCGGGCGCCTACCTGCCGTTCTCTCCCACCACCGAATACGTCAATACCATCGAACCGCAGTTCGAGGCCAAGAGCCCGGGCAACGCCGAGCTGGAATGGCGCATCCGTTCGATCATCCGCTGGAACGCGATGGCCACCGTGGTGCGCGCAAACCGCAAGCCGGGTGACCTGGGCGGCCACATCGCCTCGTTCGCCTCCGGCGCCACCCTGTACGACGTGGGCTTCAACCACTTCTGGCGCGCCCCGAGCGAAAACCACCCGGGCGACCTGCTGTTCATCCAGGGCCACAGCGCCCCGGGCATCTACGCGCGTTCCTTCCTGGAAGGCCGCATCAGCGAAGAGCAGCTGGACAAGTTCCGCATGGAAGTGGACGGCGGTGGCCTGTCCTCGTACCCGCACCCGTGGCTGATGCCGGACTACTGGCAGACCCCGACCGTGTCGATGGGCCTGGGCCCGCTGGCCGCCATCTACCAGGCGCAGTTCATGCGCTACCTGGAAAACCGTGGCCTGATCGAGAAGTCCGACCGCAAGGTGTGGTGCTTCATCGGCGACGGCGAGAGCGACGAGCCGGAAACCCTGGGTGCCATCGCCCTGGCCGGCCGTGAAGGCCTGGACAACCTGATCTTCGTGGTGAACTGCAACCTGCAGCGCCTGGATGGCCCGGTGCGCGGCAACGGCAAGATCATCCAGGAACTGGAAGGCGTGTTCCGTGGCGGCGGCTGGAACGTGATCAAGCTGCTGTGGGGCGGTTACTGGGATGCCCTGCTGGCCAAGGACACCAATGGCGTCCTGAAGAAGCTGATGATGGAAACCGTCGACGGCGAATACCAGAACTGCAAGGCCTTCGGCGGCGCGTATACCCGCGAGCATTTCTTCGGCAAGTACCCGGAAACCGCTGCGATGGTCGCCGGCCTGAGCGACGACGACATCTGGCGCCTGAACCGTGGTGGCCACGACCCGCACAAGGTGTACGCCGCCTACCACCAGGCCGTGAACACCAAGGGCATGCCGACCGTCATCCTGGCCAAGACCGTGAAGGGTTACGGCATGGGCAGCGCCGGTGAGGCACTGAACCCGACCCACCAGACCAAGAAGCTGGACGACGAAGCGGTGCGCCACTTCCGCGACCGCTTCAACATTCCGGTGACCGACGCGCAGCTGGCCGACGGCCAGGTGCCGTTCTACCACCCGGGCCCGGATTCGCCGGAAGTGCAGTACCTGCAGGAACGCCGTGCCGCGCTGGGCGGTTACCTGCCGCAGCGCCGCCGCAAGGCCGACAAGACCTTCGTGGCGCCGAAGCTGGAGGCCTACGAGCGCCTGCTGAAGAGCAGCGGCGAGCGCAGCTACTCCACCACCATGGCCTTCGTGCAGAGCCTGAACATCACCCTGCGTGACAAGGAACTGGGCCCGCACATCGTGCCGATCGTGGCCGACGAAGCCCGTACCTTCGGTATGGAAGGCCTGTTCCGCCAGATCGGCATCTACGCGCCGTTCGGCCAGAAGTACAAGCCGGTCGATGCCGACCAGCTGATGTTCTACCGCGAAGACCAGAGCGGCCAGGTGCTGCAGCAGGGCATCAGCGAGCCGGGTGCGATCAGCTCGTGGATGGCCGCTGGTACCAGCTACTCGGTCAGCAACGTGCCGATGCTGCCGTTCTACATCTACTACTCGATGTTCGGCTTCCAGCGCGTGGGCGACATCGCCTGGCAGGCCGCCGACATGCGTACCCGCGGCTTCCTGCTGGGTGGCACCGCCGGCCGCACCACGCTGAACGGTGAAGGCCTGCAGCATGAAGATGGCTTCAGCCATCTGGTGGCCGGTGGCATCCCGAACGTGCGCAGCTACGACCCGACCTTCGGCTTCGAAGTGACCGTGGTGCTGCAGCACGGCACCAAGCGCATGATGGAAGACCAGGTGGACGAGTACTACTACGTCACCCTGATGAACGAGAACTACACCCACCCGGAAATGCCGGAAGGCGCGGCCGAAGGCATCGTCAAGGGCATGTACCTGCTGACCGATGCCGGCAAGCCGAAGAAGGGCGAGCTGCGCGTGCAGCTGCTGGGTTCGGGCACCATCCTGCGCGAAGCCATTGCCGCGGCCGAGCTGCTGGACAAGGACTTCGGCGTGACCGCCGACATCTGGAGCTGCCCGAGCTTCAACGAACTGCGTCGCGATGGTTTCGACGTGGAACGTGCCAACCGCCTGCATCCGGAAGGTGAGCAGCGCAAGGCCTACGTGACCGAGCTGCTGGAAGGCCGCCAGGGCCCGGCGATTGCCGCCACCGACTACGTGCGTGCGTATGCGGATCAGATCCGCGCATTCGTGCCGATGTCTTATACGGTGCTGGGTACCGATGGTTTCGGCCGTTCGGATACGCGTGCGAACCTGCGTCGGTTCTTTGAGGTGGATCGCTACTACATCGCGCATGCCGCGATTGCGGCGCTGGCAAAGGAAGGGAAGATGACCGCGAAGGATGTGGCCCGGGCGATCAAGCAGTACAAGATTGACCCGGAGAAGGCTAATCCTGTTGGGGTTTGATTTTTTAATTAGATGAAATATAAAAGGGCGACCAGAGATGGTCGCCCTTTTTCTATACGCCGGACTGCCTGAGGTTGCTGCATGGATGATCGAACATATGCGTGGAATTATTTCTCAATACATGCAGCACAGCGAATGGCGGTTTTTCAGTTCTATATCACACTCGTTACCGCCATTTTTGGCGGGGGGGTTCTTATTGCCGGGAGTGCTGAAAATAGAAAGTGGTCTGTATTTCTATTTATTCTAGTCCCGTTACTCTCTTTTGTATTTGAACGGCTGGACAGGCGGACTTCCCAGATGATTAAGAAGGCCGAGGCCGCGCTGATGGAGCTGGAAGGTAATGGTGGGGGCTCGGCATGTGCAATATTCACGAAAGATCATGCATTTCAAAGTTCCGAGAAGGGTGGGATTTCGTATAGTCAGAGCTTCAGAATTGTATTCTATGCAGCCGCTATTCTCGGTCTGGCCGCTGCTCTGGTTGCGGTCTTGCACGGTGGAACTTCGAAAGAGAAGGAGCTGTCGAAAGTCTCGCCGCACCTGAATTCGATAAGCGCGTGTGAGTATACGCCGACTCCCGCTTTGCCCCGATGTACGAGCGGTGTTTCTGAGTATGGGCTGTGCCTATACTACTATTCTGACCTTCCAATCATCCAGAGGGACATGAGGTGATGTGTGGATAAGACGGAGTTGCAAGAAACCTACGCGGTTTTTAATGCTAGTGGGGATGGTATTGAATCTTTGCTGTGGGGGAATGAGCACGAATTCGTTTGTGAGAGAGTGCTTAATATTCCGAGTGATCCGCTATCCAAGGTGCAGCTGAACCA
Organism: Stenotrophomonas sp. YJH_SMC_12-1; assembly: GCF_059370935.1. Lineage (NCBI taxonomy): Bacteria > Pseudomonadati > Pseudomonadota > Gammaproteobacteria > Lysobacterales > Lysobacteraceae > Stenotrophomonas > Stenotrophomonas sp. YJH_SMC_12-1. The sequence continues at coordinate 73,093 of NZ_JCAFUD010000003.1, forward strand.
GTTGCTTGGATACAAACGAGAGATGGCGGTCTCAGATGAGTTCTTCAAGTTCTACTGGTGCAATGGGGGGCGTTCTCCATACGTAGTATCTAACGTTCCCAATTATAGCGAGTCGTATGCCGCTCATGATGATATTAGGAGCGTGGAGCAGCTTTTTCATGGGCTATATAGAATATTCATGGATGGCCTGCTTCTTTGCGGTAACGTGCGGGCGTACTTTCGAAGCAGCTGTTCACTTGGATTGGAGGCGATTGAGGCGAGATTGAAGCCTTTGTTCTTCGATACGAATGCCATTAAAGCGCGCGGGCCCGCGCTCGAAATGCGCGGAATCTCCAAGGACGATAGATACTTGATATCGGAGATGGCATGTAAATCATATGGTGACATGCCGGAGAATGGGGAGCTTCTGAATTACATGCGTGAGGCGTGGGGAGCCCATGCGAAACGGAGCGGTGGTTCGATTTCCATCACCCAACTTCTTGGTGACGAGAAGGAGCCAAGGCAGCAGATGTTTATTTTTTCGGCTGACGATATATTAAGTCATGACGTCAGCTCGGAAGACGAGCTTGTTGAGAACTATAATAAAGTTGCCGCGAAATTCAAGAAAGCTAGAGAGGCGGCTCTTCAGAATACAAAGCACTATCTTTCGCTTGTTAATGATCTGGATGTCTATGTTGCCACGAGTATGCGGACTAGGCAGGACTTTAGGCAGATGGCGGAAAAGTGTGAATCGATATTCGGTGATCAAGCAGTCGCGGATCTGCATCTTCGATATTTCGATCCCACCATGAGTGCGGCTGAGGGCCATCAAGACAAGGGCTTGATTGAATGTCTTATGGTTAGATGTTCTAAGGTGTTAATATACTGTGCGGGTGAAAAGGAAAGTTACGGTAAGGATGCTGAGGCTGCAATGGCCCTTAGTCTTGGAAAGAATGTTATCTTTCTCTGTGATAACGAGACGAGGAATAACTTTTACAAGGAGGTTCATCCTCTTTCAAGGCTAATAAATTTCTCAACCGGTGTTGCAGTTGGTGCGATCGTTACTACATCAGTTACTGACGTTGCTTTGCTTTTGGATAGAATATTCGAGAATGAGATGAAATACGAGCTGCGCCAGCACGAGTCCCGTAAGGGATATCTCCAGCTCGTAGAGTCTCAAACTGAGTCTATTATAAGAATTCAGACGGACGATAAAATGCTGTCGGAAGCATTTTGGAATCACTATAAGAGGCTTTAGTCTAAATATTTACCCCAGGAGAGCTCTATTTCCTAACAGGAGCTCTTCTTGCTTTGGCATGGATGCTCCTGCCGATCACTGTATAGTTGGTTTTTTCCCTGGCTATGGGCGTACGCAAGTAGCAATGAAGCGTACGCCAGGCTGGTGGCCCCTTGGATTGCTACCCGACCATCTTGAGACTTATATAGGTAAGGACGGCGAACGAGCGACCTTGCTCTGTAATAGCTGCGTTAGATCGAGCTTAGTGGTCCACCTGGGTGATTAAATCTTCGCCGCAGGCCCTGAAAAGCCCGGGGATCGATAATATGTAGATAGTAATAGCGGAACAGCAGAGCTCCGCCCCCCCCCAAAGTGACACTAAGCGAGCGCGCAACGAGATCGCCGATGCGCAGTCGATGAGAATCGCGCTGGTACCTCGCCAGCAAGTATATGAGAGTGACTCGCCAGTGCTCGGAACTCCTGCGCCACTGTCAGATCAGCCGGTGCTCGGCTAGCGAGCATACGGGTCGACACGTGCATATGCTGGGCTGCCTTGAGAGTGTGCTGATTACGACATCGAAAGGTACTATCCCGTCTCGGAGGCCAATAGGCCGCATCAATTAGATGAGACAGGGGAAGCGAGGATGGCGTACTGGTGGGTGAACCAGAAGCAGACGTTTGATCGGGCTGTTAAGGCAGGCTACTTGTGGTCGCCGAAGACCAATGTAGAAGGGAAGACGAATCCCTTCTATGAGCACATGACTCAGGTGCGTCCGGGTGATGTGGTCTTTGCATTTGCCAACACTCGAATCAAGGCTGTCGCAATCGTCAATGGCGCGCACTATGCGAAAGATCGCCCTGATGACTTCAAGAAGACGGACAACGAGTGGCGCAGGGACGGCTGGGCCGTTCCGGTTGACTATCACCTGGTGGAATCGCCGCTAAAGGTGAGCGAGCATATGGCGAAGATTCGGCCGCGTCTTCCGATGAAGTACTCGCCGCTGAAGCCGGATGGCAAGGCTAACCAGGCCTACCTGTTCCCAGTGCCGCCGGAAATGGCTACTGAGCTTTTGTCGCTGCTCAACGTTGACGTTGATGACCTGAGCGCTTGGCAAGACGAGGTGCGAGTCAAGGAGATCAAGGAAGACAAAAATATTGGCGAGACAGTGAAGGCCCAGCTGATCAATGCCAGAGTGGGACAGGGAATCTACCGTAAGAACGTGAGCGACATCGAAAAGGTCTGCCGCGTTACCGGCACGAGTGAGCCCAAGTTTCTCGTCGCTAGCCACATTAAGCCCTGGGCGAAGAGCACCAACTCTGAGCGCCTTGATGGAAGCAATGGGCTGATGTTGGCGCCCCATATCGATCGGCTATTCGACCGTGGATACATCTCTTTTGAAGATGACGGCCGGCTAATTCTGAGCAAGCAGTTGCCGGAGGCAGTGCGCTTGAGGTGGGATGTGGTGCAGAAGATTCCGAGCGTTCCGTTCTCGGCGGCGCAGGTCTCGTACCTGAATTACCATCGGGCCGTACTGCTGCGTAAGTAGGAAATAATCACCGGAGGTAGGCATCTCCGAATCGGGGATGCCTTGTGGAATCCGCAAGGGCGCTTCCAACCGACGTCAGCCGATAGCACGTGGACGACCAGCAGCTACGTGACACACGGCCAGATCCAACTGGGCTATTCCCGCACGTGCAACCGCTCAGCCACCTGCGCAGTCAACGCCACACACGCCATCTTCAACCCTTCCATCACCCGATCCCCCAGGTACTCCTCGGGCGCGCCGTTCTGCCGAGTCCGCTCAGCAGCGAGCATCAACTCCGCCACCACGCGCAAGCCGGCCAACGCGCAATCCGCATCCGCCAGTTGAAGGCAACGCCCAGGCAGTTGATGCCGCTCCGGCCAAGGCTGGCCGTCCGCAGCCGCACCAGTGCCGATGCGATGCAACGTGGCGACGAAGGCGTTGGGATCGATGGACCGTTCGCGGTCGGGTTCGGCGTTGTCCGGATCGTACTGCGCGTGCAGGGAACGGAAGTCCGATGTGTTCATGGCAATGCTCCGTACAGGACAGACAGCAGCGCCACCGATAAAAGTGGCGGACGATGCGAGGCTCGAAAACCGGTCAACAACCAATCCGGCGGGTCCGAAGACCCCCACGCACCGCCCGCCATGGACCGCGAACGGATTGCCAGCCGGCGTCACACGAACGTGACGCCGGCTGACAAGCGCAAACACATGGTTGTTGACCGGGTTTTCGACGCCCGTGCCACCCTGTGTGAGGTGGCATGCCAAGGTGTACTCGCATGGCTGCGAGATGCCAAGAAACCGTAGGCCGCAGAGGCCGCAAATGCTGACGCTTACGGCATTGTTGCATGGCGCACGCGCGACATAACCCTTGCGGTGCAGTGGTTTCGGCCGTTGTTAAGCTACCGCCCGAATGCGCTTCAAAAAGTACGGTTTGCAGCCGTGTAGGATCCCAAAAGCGACACCTAGCCCGCCGAGCTGACACGCGCGGCGTGCCGATTGCGACACAGCTTAACTTTGCACCCCTAAGCCCGACCGAGGCCACAGCGCATCGTCGCGCTCCAGGTCGTAGTCGCTTCCGAACGCCAGCGCCGCCTCGCGTGGCGGCAGGTCTGCGTAGCAGCCCAGCAGGTACTCATCCATGCCGGCATCGCTATGGTCGATGGCGAACAGGTGTAGGAGCTCCTTGTCGAAGGTTTCCAGCCATGTAGGTTCGATCCTGGTCACAGTCGTCCTCCAGAGGGGGAGCTGAGTTTGGCCGCGGTAGATCTCACAGGATGGGAGAGGAGCTCGGCAATCATTTGATTTCGTTCTGGTCCGATTGCCGGCCCGTGCAAGTCAGGGTAGAAATGGGCTGCGGCTTGTTCGGGTGAACATTCACCGATCGCCTTCACATGATCGGGAATGGATGGAGACCTTCGCTCCGCCGTCGGAGCGACAATGACATGGAGGCAACGCATGGATTCGGTTTCAACCCGCCATCCTCGAAAAGGGGAGTTCTTTCTCCTTGAGCCAGGGGCGATAAGCGGCCCTGCCTGCGGGGTCGTCTTCGAGAATCTGGATCGCCTGCTGTCTCTCCCTCGCATGATCTTGCTGCCGGAGGATGGCGGCGTCCCCTCGCTTCGCGAGGCGCCGCGCCTGGTACTTAAACTGAGCGAAGGACCGCCGCCTCGGGGTCTGGAGTCGGGGTTCAGCGGCTACTGGCTGGTCTCTGAGCGGCTGCATGACGTGATGATCTCCGTGGATCCTCACGCCTTCACCTTTGCGGAAGCCGACTATCGCCTGGAAGACGGTAGCCGGGGTGATCGCCACTTCCTGTGCACCGTGGTTCAGGTCGTTGACGCGTTGGACGAAGGTGCGTCCAAGCTCTTCATCGACACCACCGAGGAATTCATCAACGGGAAGTTCTACGACTTGGGCGGCGGTGCGAGTGTGACGTTCGACCGGGAGAGGCTGGGGCAGGCTCACGTCTTCAGGACTCCATTCTCCGGCTCTGTGTTCTGTGACCGCGTGTTTAGGGACGCAGTGGCTGCAGCCGGTATAGAGACTGACAGCGATGCCGACGGCGTGTGGTTGACGGATGCCGCGGATATATAGGGTGTAGCCCATGCCGGCAGAGAATTCATGAGTGGCTGGCCTTCACATAACTGACAGTCGATGCCTTCCCGAAACCCGGCTATGTCTCTACGTTGGAGTGCAAACATCTGGAAGATAGGAAAAAGCATGGAACCGTCGAAGCCACCCCATGCTGTTCCTGGCGAGTACTTCCTCCTGGTGCCTGATACCACGCGTCGGAGAAAAGCAGCAGTGCGCTATGCCGGCCCAGTGCGCGGTTGGCTTTCCGGAGGGGGCTTCGGGCTGTGAGCGCGCGGGCATGACTCGAAGAGGGCATGGAAGGTTGGCGCCCTCTGATAAGCTCTTGGCACGCTTATTTAGATTGATTCTGAGGTGAGACAAGCAATGACTTCGAATCTCCCAAAGAAGGGCGAGTTCTTCGAGTTGCGCCCAGATGCCCGACGGCGCGGCAAAGGGCATGGCGTCGTTTTTGAGAACGAGTCTTCCTTGAAGACCCCTCCAAATTTCCTCTTGCGTCCCGATCAGGGGGGCTTCCCGCCTCTGCGCGAGACCCCGCGCCTGGTGTATTACCCAAGCGAAGGGTGGCCACCGGAGGATCTTGAAGCTGGGATGAGCGGCTATTGGCTCGTTTCCGGGCGTCTCCGGGAGGTGATGGCGGCCGTGGACCCAGGAGCTTTTGCGTTCAGGGAGACTGACTATCGACTCGCTGATGGAGCAATGGGTGGCCCTTATTTCCTTTGCGATGTCATCAGAACCATTGATGCCTTGGATGAGGCAGCATCCCAGCTGAAGATCATCGTGAGTGACGACTATGAAGAGGGGAAATACTACGATCTGACTGGCGACGTCCGCTTGGCGTTCAAGCGGGAGGTCATCGGCGATGCTCACGTATTCCGGCTCCCTTACTACGAAGGTGTCTTCTGCGACCGCACTTTCAAGGAGGCGGTCGAAGCCGCGGGACTGATCGCCAGCGGTACGTCCAACGGTCTGTGGTTCTATGACGCGGTGAACTGCTGAGACCAGGCGATGCTTGAGTCAAGGAGGATTTGTGGCTGGACATTCCACTCATTTGCAGGACCATCACGCGATTGAGCAGCAGACGCTGAGGCACAGCCCATTGCTCGCAAAGCTGCAGGAGGCCGGGCGATTCAATATTCACGCCCAAGAGAACCGGCTATTCCTCCCCGCAAACCCTGCCTATGCAGATGCGATGGGCATTACGCCTCACAGTGGCGGACCGTTGGGTGAATACCAGAACGGAATGATTCGGCGCTTGAACGAGATTCAGAGAACGCGAGACGGTAAGGCCGCGCTGCTGAATGACTCTGACGCCCTCGATAGAGTCATGGCACGTGTAGAAGCATTGCGAGACACCGTCAAGGTCGGGTTGATCAACGGCGATCTCAACACGAATACTCCGCTGGGAAGCACGCCTGCGATCACGAACAAACGAATCCGGGATTTTTTTGACGGAGTTCCTGAGTACCACCAAAGGCATATCGCTCAGATCCAAGCCTTGAAAGGTTTCACCGGGGTCGACCTTGGCTGGGTGGCTGTCACTCATTCCGAAAGTGGTATTGTGACTACGCTCAATAGAATCGAGTATGACGCCAAGCCACTGACTCGCGGTGGAAACATTGAGTTGCAGCGAAGCGGCCTGTCGCTTGCCATTTCCAATGCCCACCACGGTGGCCGAGTTGTTCTGACAGAGCCGGGTATCCAGACGGTCGAGCGCGTGCTCGGCGAGGAGGCCGGGCATCGCATTCGCAGCCCGCGCTCGCAGCAAGGCGGTGCGACATTGGACCTCCTCCTCGGCGAAGCCTCCACCAGCCAACTGATCCGCTCCGGTGGCCTGCTTGCCTCCGGCGCCGATGCCGTCATCACCGCCCGCCGCACCTCACAGCTGCTGGAAGAAGGCAACGGCACCGCCGCCCAGTCCGAGCTCACCCACGCTCTGGCGCGCAACGGCGGTGGCTGGGTCGGTGGTATGGCTACCGCGTCGGTGATCGGCACGTCCAGCTTCGTCCCTGCGGCTATCGTCGCGGGCGATGCGCTGCTGATGAGCAAGGCATTCGACAAGGGCGCCGATCTGCTCGACAACCGCGCCGTCTACCGGCAGACCGACAAGGCCGATGTCACATGGCAGTTCGATGGCCGCAACTGGCAGCGCCAAGCGGTCATGGACAGCGCGGGCGACGGCCTGGGCAATCCGGCTGAGCGCAGTGTGGGCGCCAGTTACGAGAAGGCCCGCGAGCTGGGCGCATACGCCCACGTAAAGGCGGTAGAGCTGGCGCTGGGCAAGGCAATGCCGCCGCAGGATCCTTTCAGCATCCCGGCGAAGGACGGCGAGGGCCGTCTGGACAATCCCAACTGGTACCGCGATGCACAGACTGAACAGTGGACGCGGCAGGTCAAGATTGGCGTGTCCGGTGCCAACGACCGGGGTGTGTATGAGACGCAGACCGCCAGCCCTGAGCGCGCCAACGAGTTGAATCGCGAGGCGGTGCAACGCATCGAGAACAACATCGCCAACGGCAAGGCCGCCATTGCCGCCAGCTATCTGGAGACCCGAGCTGCTACACGGGCAAGTGACTTCGTGCCGCTGGTGCCGGAAGCGGTAGAGCAGGCCCGTGCCAAGCCCGACGCCATCCAGGGCTCCGACAGCCATCTTTATCAGCGCGATGAAGCAGGACAATGGAGCCATGCTGGCCAGAACGCACAGGGGAACATGGCGCTGGAGCTGGAGCTGACCCGCACCATCCAGCAGCCGTCGCTCGATCAGTTCAACCAGACCATTGCCGCATTGGAATCGCGGCCGCTGCCGTCGGCGGCGGAAGTGAACCAGAACGAGCTGCGCCACAGCTACTACGCTGCGGGTGTTGCGCTGACCCCGGCGTGGGAGCAGGCCATTGCCTTGGCCACGGCGCGCACGCGCGAGCAGCACGGCATTACGGGTCCCACGCTGCAGGAACTGGGGCCTGTAGCCGAGGGCAACGCGGGCGCGTCCCGGCCCATCACCCATTACCAAGTGGGTCAGGATGGCGTGGCGCGTGCCGTCGCGACCACCAGCACGCAGGAGTTGCAGGCCGCATGGAATGAGGTGCGCGCGCGTGCCAATGAGCAGGCGCCGTTGCCGGACTCGCCCGAGCTGCGCATTGCTGCACTGTCGGCGGGTGAGCAGGAGGCGTACCGGCAGGCACTGCAGGAAGCCAATCGGCTGGGTGCTGCGCAGGTAGATGCAGGACAGGCTGCACGAGCAGCCGCGCAGGTGGCACATGGCGACAAGCCATCTGAGCAGGATGGAAACGTGGAAGCGCGGGCTGAAGAGCCGGCGACTGCGCAGCCCGTCGCGCCTGTAACGGTTGCGGCAGCGCCGCCCGCGGTAGCGGTCACGCCACCGCCTACGCCCGCCCCCCAGGACAAGCCCGCGCCTCAGCGACACGCCGAGCAGCGCGATCCGCCGGGACGCGAGGCGGAGCCTCAACCTCAGCCCCATCCAAACAACGAGGCGCCTACCGAAAACCGTACCGCCTCACAGACGCCGGAGCCCGCTGGGCCGATGCAGGCGCACCCGGCCGCACCTGAGCGCGCGACGCCACACGCTGACACGCCTCTGGCAGCGGCAACGCAGACCATGCCCACGCAGCGCACAGAGCAGGCATCGGAGCCGGAGAAGATGGCCCCGGTGCCTGCGGTTGCTCCCACTCCAAAGCAGGACATGGCAGTTCAGGAGGTGGAACCGGTGCCCTTCAAGGAGCCGCTGCCTGCTGAGCCTGCGCGCGATCCATGGCCTTTGGAGCAGGAAGCGGCACATCACGTGCCAGAGCCCAAACCGGCTCCGTTGGATGACCTCCAGCCCGTCACTGCGGCTTTCACTGTTCCTACCGAGCCCACGACAGCGCCAGGCCCTGAACCGGCCGCGCCCGCACCGGATGAGCCATCGGGCCCGCACCGGGCGCTGCAGGACCCCACGCAGCCCGGCCACCCCGATCACGCGCTGTATCAGCAGATCCGCGAGGGTGTGGAAGCGCTGGACGCCAAGCACGGTCGCAGCTTCGATGAAGTCAGCGAGCGGATGACGGCCAGCCTTCTGGTACTGGCCAAGGACAACGACCTGGAACGGGTGGACCATGTGCTGGTGAGCAACGCTACGCGCGAACACCCGGCCGGGCACACGCTGTTCGTGGTGCAGGGTGAGCCCAGCAATCCGGCCCATCAGCGCGCTGCGATGCCGACCGAGCTGGCGGCGCAGACATCGGTGGAGGAATCACTGCAGCAGTTCGACTCCGTCAGCCGCGAAGCGCATCAGCGTGCGCTTGCCAATCAGATGGACCAGCAGCTGGAAGACCAGCGGGTGCAGCACGAGATACAGATTCGTGCGGCGAACATGTGAGGAGCTCCCAAACCAGGATACTTCAGTCGTGGGCACGAAGCTCACACGCACCCCTGGCCTGGGAAGGTCTCAGGGACTGCAATCTCTGGCCCGGAGGGAGGAGGCCGCCTCCCTCCGGGCGATCAGCCCATGCGCATGGCGTGGCTCTGCTGTTCCTGCGTACGTGCATCCAGCGCCTGCTGCGCATTCTGGCGGGCGAGCTCGCGCTGATCGCCCACCACGGCCAGTTGCTGCAGCGACTCAGACACCGGCGTTTGTGCCGCCACGGCAGTGGGCATGCCTGCACGCAGGTGGGCAGGGTCGGATAGGTCGCCTTGTACAACAAAGATGGTGTGACCCGCCGGCTGATTGGCCGTGGCGTTGCTCAGCACCACATGGTCCACCTGTTCCAGACCCTGCTCGCGTGCCTTCACTGTCAGGCTGGCGGCGAGGTTCTCACTGGTCGCGTCGAAGGGGCGGCCGTGCATCTCGTCCAGTGCAGCGACGCCCTGGCGAATCTGCTGGTGAAGCGCGTGGTCCGGGCTGCCTGGTTCCATCGCCGCGACGCGGCGTCCTTCCGTAAAGAGAGGCTCGGGCTCCTGCGTCGACACCACGCGCGGGCTCTTGGCGATCTCTCTGTAGGGATCTTCAGGATGAAACTGCTTCGCCTTGGCCTCGCGTTCCAAGCGAACCTCGCGGGTCTCATTCAACGCGGAAATCTCGGCGGGATCGGTCTCTTTGGTTGTTCTATCGAGTGGGGGAACGCCCACTGTGCGGTTCCAGCTGCCGTCTTTGGGGTCGTAGCTGTGATAGTCGAACTTGGTGCCAATCACGTTCGGATCTACGGCGTCGCGCTGCAGGAGTGCTGCGCCCTCGAACTTGCTCAGCTCAACGAAGTAGAAATGCCCAGCGGGCTGCGGCATATCCAGGTGCACGCTGACGGCCGTCTTGCCGGCACGGAATGCGCCGGCAGCGCTGTTGTCCAGCATGTTCTGCCAGACCTTTTCGGCTGCCTGCTCACCGCGTTTGTGCTCCGTGGACACCAGCAGCAAGCGCGGCGTCCAGCAGTTCACATTGAGGTCGTTCTTTTCGAACGAAACATCGTGGGATTTGAGCGTGCTCGTATAGGGCAGGTTGAGTGCCAGATCAGGCCTGCCGGCCTCCATCCAACTTTTGCGCTCCGCCAGGTCGTTCCTGATCAGATCCTGGCCGAAGGTTTCTTGCCTGCGTTCGGTGAACGCTACGTTCTTCTCGTTGCCGAACAGTGTGGCCTGTTGCTCGGCAACGGCGCTTGCAAAGCTGTTGGCCACCCGGCCGGGGAGGCTGTCGTTGCGCACAACACCCAACGCAAGCAGGCCGTAGCCATCATTGTCGGGAAGCTGCGCGAGATAGTTCCAGTACAGCTCGCGATTTCCCTCCTTCGCGTAGGAGGACAGGACACGAATGTCCTTATCGGTAAGTCCGCTCATGATTCATCCTTGAGATGCGGTTTACGGCTGAACGCGATATCGTTCCAGAAGATCATGAACGCTGGTTTCCAGGCGCTGCCAGTCGCTCAGCATGACGCGTGCATAGTTCATCTCGATGGCGATGCTGTCGCCCACGTCCACGATGGAATGGCGGCACATTGCGATCTGGCCTTCGCCAGCGCGTTCAAGTGTCTTTCCCTGAACTACAAGTCCGTCAGGAATGCGGTCTGCCGGGTCGCAGCTGATGAACGTTGTCAGTTGGCCCTCCGCCGAGCGGGCCACATACCAGTCTGGTTCCATTCCTGGGTTGTGCACGTAAGGCCTGCCCAGAGCAGCCTCCGAGTCCTTTGCATAGGCTGCCATCAACGATGGGTCGATCGCATACGGCGTCAGACCCCAGCGTTCGGGTTGTGCAACGCGCAGCGCGAGGTTCTCTACCGGGTCCCTTCGCTCCAGTGATCCCGGCGCGCTGCTGGCTTCACTGCTGGACCGACGTGCCAGATAGTTCTGGATGGGAACGCGATCGATGTACCTAAGCTCGACCAGCACCTGCCGCCGGCTGTCCTGCGAGCTGCGAACCGGGCGATCACCGGGAGGCGCTGCATCGAAATCCGGCCAGAACACCGTGAGCATGACGCCCCCATCGGCCAGGGGGCCCGTCTGGTTGTAGTAGAGGTTGGCCGGGAACATGAAGCGGCGCGGGCCCACTCGTGCCTCTACGGGCTCCGTTGTATAGGTATGTCCACCCACCGTACGGGGGCTGGTTGCGGCTTCGGACATGGGGGGGTCGTTCGGGCCCGTTTCCGTAGATGGGGCTTTCGCGCAGGCGGTGGTGCTCAGCACCGCCACCAGGGCGAAGGAGGCAAGCCGGCAAGCCGGCGCTCTGCTCATGGGCGATTCCCTTGCATGACCGGAACGACTATAGAACGGTGGAATGGCAAGCTCCAGTCGTTGCCGGGACCTTGCTCACGCCCGGGTCCAGTACTGCACGCTGGCTCACATATTCAGCAAGTCGCGATCGGCGTCCTCTCTTCTTGCACCTGCCCCCCATCCCACCTATGCCATCATCCGCCCAGGACCGCAGTACCCATCAAGGCTGAACAGGCATGGAGCAGGCAACACGCTACACCGCAACCCTTTATCTGGCCGCGCCCGGCACCCCGCTGAAAAGTGGGGGCATCTCGCCGCGCGGCCACATGTACCTGCAGGTCGCTGCGGGCGACGAGGCCCACAGCTACGGCTTCGCGCCACCGCGCCACGCGCCGGGTGAAACCCGCACCGGCGTGCAGTACGCACAGGTGCGCCACGACGATGCTGACGAGCATCTGGACCCTTACTACAGCCGCACCCTGGAAATCACCGAGGAGCACTACGGCTGCCTGCGTGATTTCGCCGAGGAACCGGCCGAGTTCGAATTCGATGTGGACCGCCCGGCCACCATCAACCGCTGCAGCGATTTCGTCTGGGCGGCGCTGCACTACGCTGGCCTGCATCCACTGCCGGCGACGCTGGATGGCGGCAGCAACCTGGGCGAGTTCGCGGTGCTGTTCAACCTGCCGGAAATCCAGTGCATTGCCGCGCCGTTCCCGGGCAGCGATCTGAATGCCGAAACCCACCACGCGATGCCCGAGCGCGAGGCCGAACATCATCGCCAGGGCGACCGCGCGATCGATGAACCGCCACCGACGCCGATCGAAGTGGCCGGCACGCTGCTGGACCCTTCGCATCCGGACCATCGCCTGTTCTCGCAGCTGATCCAGAAAGTGGCCGAACTGGATGCCGCGCACGGGCGCCCCTTCGATGCCGCCAGCCAGCGCATCAGCGCCAGCCTGCTGGTGCTGGCCAAGCAGAACAATCTCTCGCGCGTGGACCACGTGCTGCTCAGCCAGCCGACCAAGAGCAGCCATGCGGCGGAGAGCATCTTCATCGTGCAGGGCGACCGCAACGACCCGGGGCACCGCCGCGCCAGCATCGCCACTGAAGTGGCGGCCAAGACCGATGTGGCCGATTCGCTGCGGTTGAAGGAGCAGTAACCCGCGCGTCTGCCATACGCGCGCCGGCGCACGCCACGCCCCCCACCTGCTACCATTCCCCCGCAACCCCAGCCAGCCCACCCCGCGCAGACAGATGCGGGGCGGGCCGTCGCAGTACGGCCCAGCGAGCCAGGACACCTTCCCGTGCCCATTCAAGGACGCTCGCATGTTCCGTAATCCTCTCTTCCGCTCGGCCGCGCTGGCCGTTGCCGTTTCGCTCAGCCTCGGCGCGCCCTCCGCGTTTGCCGACAACGCACCCGCCGCCAGTGTCACCGCCGCCGTACAGCGCCAGGCCGTGGCCAAGGGCCTGTACGAGCTGGCCTACAGCCCGAAGCAGAACGCCGTGTTCGTGGCCTCGTCCGGTGGCTTCGGCGATGACGCCGGCCCGGCCCAGGTGCTGCGTTTGAACCCGGCCACGCTGGCCGTGGAAACCCGCATTCCGCTGGAGCGCAAAGCCTTCGGTGTGGTCCTCGATGACGCCCACAACCGCCTGTACGTGGGCAACACCGTGGACCTGTCGGTGACCGTGGTCGACACCGCGCAGAACAAGGCGGTCGGCACCATCCAGCTGATGGAAAAGAAGACCGGCAAGGACGGCAAGGCCGCCTACACCCACGACCTGCGCGAGCTGGTGGTCGACAGTGCCGCCAACCGCCTGTACGTGACCGGCCACAGCAGCCAGCCGGACGTGAGCAGCGTGCTGTTCGTGATCGATACCACCACGCTGAAGGTGATCAACACCATCGACGGCCTGGGCAATGCGAAGGCACCGGGCCTCGCACTGGATGCGGCCAACAAGCGCGTCTACACCAGCAACCTGCTGGCCGATCTGGTGGTGGTGGGCACCGATTCGAACAAGGTGGTGGCGCAGCACAAGATCGCCGCCGAGCAGCCGATGAACATCGCGCTGGACCCGGCCGGCAAGCGCCTGTTCGTGACCGACCAGGGCTCGGAATTCCTGCGTGGCTACCAGGCCAAGAGCAGCGGCCTGGTCAGCAAGCATCCGGGCCAGCGCGTGCTGGTGCTCGACCGCAGCACCGGCAAGGAACTGGCCAGCATCCCGACCGACGCCGGCCCGCTGGGCATCCTGCTGGACGCACCGCGCAAGCGCCTGTACGTGACCAACCGCGAAGCCGGTACGGTGACCGCCTACAACAGTGACAGCTACCAGAAGGTGGCCACCTACACGGTGCCGACCCACCCGAACAGCCTGGCGCTGGATGCTAAGAACAACGTGTTGTTCGTCAGCATCAAGAACGGCGAGAAGGACGACAAGGGCGCTGACGAGAGTGTGGCGCGGATTCAGCTGTAACAGCGGTGCACAGGCTGTAAACGCAGGGGCAGGGCGCAACGCGCTGCCCCTTTTTCATGTCGCAGCGTTTACCCCAGCCGCGGCGCGGGATTCTGCATTTCCTGCGCTTGGGTTTCGACCTGCTGCTGCACACCCAGCCCCAGCTTCTGCATCGATTGCTCCACCGGCGTCTGTGCCGCCACAGCCGTCGGCATCATCGCGCGCAGGTGCGCCGGATTGGCCGGGTCGCCCTGCACGACGAAGACGTTGTGCCCGGCAGGGTGCTGGGCCGTGGCGTTGCTGACCAGCACGTGGTCGACCTGCTGCAGGCCCTGCTCGCGGGCCAGCACGGTCAGGCTGGCGGTCAGGCGTTCGCTGGTCTGGTCGAACGCACGGCCGTGCTGGGCATCCAGTGCGGCCACGCCCTGGCGGATCTGCTGGTTGAGGCCGTAGTCAGGGTGGTTAGGGGTGATCTCTGCCATGGCGATCGAACGGTAGCGGTGGGTCGGGGGTGACCCACCAAGTATAGATCCGACCCGTGAAGTGCGCCCGAGGGGTCAGTCTGCCGGCCGATGGTCGTAGCTGATCACCCGCTCGGCCAACCAGCGCCCGTCCACGCGGCGCCAGACCTGGATGAAGCGGGCCTGGCCCACCCAGCGCTCCACGCCGTCCTTGCCGCGTTCATGGAAACGGTGGTCGCCGATTTCCAGCGCCCGCTCGTCGTGTAGCGGGAACACCTGCAACGAAGGCTCCACCCGCTCGCGGCGCAGGCTCCAGCCGCCCTTGCGCCCATTGCTGCACATGTTGGCCACGCTGCGACGGAAGTCCTCGCGATTGCTGGCCGACTTGCCATCCTTGTCATGGAAGAACTCCATGTCCTGGGTGGTCATCGCGGCGGCCTTGTCAGCATCGCAGGCCTCGAAGGCGGCGGCGAACAGCTGGGTGTCGGCCTGGCGGATCTGCTCGCGCAGGTCATCGGAGGGCGCGGGTGCGGCGGCGAGGCCGGCGGCCAGCAGGGGCAGGGTGAGCAGCAGCATGGCGAAGCTCCAAGGAGGGTTCACGCAGGCTCGCATGGCGTTCGGGGCGCTGCAGCCGGCGTCCGACGAAACGGCCGTTCCATGGAGTGAATGCCCGCATTGGCGGCTCGGCTCCAGCGTCGGGGCCGTGGTCTGTGCAGGGGATGTCATGGCGACCGGCGATTCCATCACGGCCGCGATAGGGGCCGGCCCATAGGCTGAAATCCTCCCCTTCCACAGGAGGTTCCATGCCTGCTTCCCGCGTCCGCCTGCACGTTGAAGACACCGGTGGCGACGGCCGCCCGGTCATTCTGATTCACGGTTGGCCGCTGTCCGCCGACGCATGGAAGACGCAGGTGTCGATCCTGCGCGACGCGCAGCACCGGGTGATCAGCTACGACCGGCGTGGCTTCGGCCGTTCTGACAAGCCGGCAGAAGGCTACGACTACGACACGCTGGCGGCGGATCTGGCCGGGGTGATCGAGGAACGTGACCTGCGCGACGTCACCCTGGTCGGCTTCTCGATGGGCGGCGGTGAGGTGGCGCGGTATGTGGCCAATCACGGGCAGGAGCGCCTGCACAGCGTGGTGTTTGCAGCAGCGGTGCCGCCGTATCTGCTGCGCGGTGAGGACAATCCGGAAGGTCCGCTCACGCAGGACAAGGCCGACGAAATGCGTAGCGGCCTGGAGAAGGATCGCGAGGCGTTCTTCGATGGCTTCACCCGCGATTTCTTCAGTGCCAATGGCAAGCTGATGGTGACCGAGGATGAGCGCCAGGCCGCAATCGCGCTTTGCCATCAATCCGACCAGACGGCGGCGCTGGGTTGCATGAAGGCGTTCGCCAACACCGACTTCCGCGAAGACCTGAAGAAGATCACGGTGCCAACCTTGATCCTGCACGGTGACAGCGATGCCATCGTGCCGTTTGAAGGCTCGGGCCAGCGCACGCACCGGGCCATTCCGGGCAGCGAAGTGGTGATCCTGGAAGGCGCACCACATGGGTGCAATACCAGCCATGCGGACCGCTTCAATCTGGCGCTGCTGAACTTCCTGAAGCGGTAAGCTGCGGCCATGCGCCAGACCAAGACACCCCCGTGGAAGAAGCCCAATCCCAAGGGCCAGACCTCGCAGCCGCTGTCGCCTGCACAGAAAGAGGCGGCGCGGCAGCGGGCGGAAGAGAATGGCCGGCGTTATCCGAATCTGGTGGACAACATGTGGGCCGCGAAGCTGCCGCGCGGGTCCTGATCTGTAGAGTCGAGCCGTGCTCGACCCCGCACGGTGCCCATCCACGCATGGCGTGGATCTACTGCAACAGCGGCCTGGCCTGGCCCGGCATCTACATGCCGTCCAGCGGCGTCCAGCCGGGTTCCAGCCATGGTGAGATCTCGCTCTGGCGGACGGTGATTGCCTCCGTCGGCAGCCCCGCCAAGCGCGCAAGCTCTGCACGCAGCAGCTCGGAATCCACCGGCGCGGCCGTAGCCACCTGCAGCCGATCACTCTGATGCCTCACTTGTACCGGTAGCGTGGCGCGCGCGTCATGCTGGCCGCCGGTGCGCCCGATCGGGTAGCGCATTGTTACCGGCCGTGACAGCTGCGCCAGTGCGGGCTGCCACGCCTGCAGCACGAGAGGCTGCCCGGCAGCGGGAACATGTACTTCTGCAATCGTGGCCGGGTAGCCAGTGAGGCTCTCGACCATCACCTGGAAGCGCGCGCCATCCGGCATGACCAGCACGGTGGCGATCAATGCGGAGAACGAGACGAACACCGCCGCGAGGTTCCAGCTGCGCGGCGCGGTGGCCGGGCGCGTTGCGGTGCGCAGGCCCGGTCTGCGCCGCAGCTTGCGCGCATGGATGCGCCGGTCCTTCCTGCGCGGGCTGCTGCTGTGCTCGGGCAGGTTCAAGGGCACCCGTGGAAGGCGCGCCACGCGGACCTTGTTCAGGCGCGACAGCAGCATCCACGCGATCACGAACGCCAGCAGCGGAAGCAGCATTCGCACCCACAGATACAGCGTGACCATCCACAACACCTCTACATGCGACCATCCATGCTCATCCACATCCTACCGGGACCACGCTGCGGTTGTCGTATCCGCCAGCCGACAAGCACAGGGCGCTTGGTTAGGATGGTCCTTTGTTGTCACGGATGAACCGATGGTCTCTACCGCTACCCGCTTCTGTCGTATCTGTGGTCCTGGCCCGATCCTGCTGGCACTGCAGGTGGTGGCGCTGCTGGCGGTAGCCCTTGCAGCCGGCTTCTTCCACTACCGCGTGGGACTGCTGCTGGAGCCGGTGGATGACGCATGCGGTGGGACTGACCCTGTCGCGCGCATGCAGGTGGCCGAACAGCTGCTGGCGCGGTCCACTGCGCTTGCACCATGGCAACCGTTGCAGTGGATTCCGATGGCAGGCGTGGCACTGGCGCTGCTGGGCGCGATGTCGATCAGCGTCTACCGCCTGGGGCGTCTGTCCGAACGCCTGCGACGCGCCAACTGGGGGGTGATGGCCCTGCACGCCGCGATCCTGGCGCTGGCCCTCAGGGCATTGCACCTGTACGACATGGCGTGGACCAGCGTAGCCAAGCTGTCCCCGGCGGCCTGCCTGATTGAACTGGGCGAGCAGGGCCGGCTGCCGCTGGCACAGGCGCAGCAGGTGGTGTTCGAGATCCTCACCCATGAGCATGCGCCGCTGCTGCGCAATCCCGATGACCTTGCCCTGGTGCTGGTCGCGTTGATGCTGGTGGCAATGGCTGCAGGATTCATGCTGTGGCGGGCAATCGTGCGCGAACGTCAGGTGCAGTCGCACAGCGCATAACGGATGTGTGACCAACCACGCGCCCGCAATCGCGCTACAGTCTGCGCTTCGCTCCTGCAAGGATGTGCTGATGCGTTGGTTGCTGCGTGCTGTGCCGTTGCTGCTGTGTTCGTTGGCGGTACACGCCGCTGAAGTGGATCGCCGGATCGCGGTGACCATCGACGACCTGCCCTGGGCGCGGGTGGACCAGATCGTTCCGCCGGACCTGCAGTCGCGGCATGAAGCGCTGATGGCGCAGCTGCATCAGGCAGACGTGCCGGTGGTCGGCTTCGTCAACGGGAACAAGCTTGAGATCGACGGGCAGGTGCAGCCGGCGCGGGCGCAGATGCTGCGCGACTGGCTGGACGCCGGTTATGTGCTGGGCAACCACACCTACTCGCACATGGACCTGAATGCCAAGGGCGTGCCTGCGTTCCAGCAGGATTTCCTGCGTGGCGAGACGGTGCTGCGGCCGTTGCTGGCCGAGCGCGGGCTGAAGCCGCAGTGGATGCGTCACCCCTATCTGCGCGCCGGGCGCACGCCGGAAGAACGCGCGCAGATGGACGTGTTCTTCAAGCAGCATGGCTACCGCGTGGCACCGGTGACGGTCGACAACGGCGAGTGGGTGTGGGCGTTCGCCTATGCCAACGTAATGAACGAGCAGCCGGATTCCCAGGCGCGCGAGGCGACGCTGGCGCAGCTGCGCAAGGGCTATGTGCCGTACATGCTGAACAAGCTGGACTACTACGCGAAGCAGTCGCAGGCGCTGCTGGGCTACGCGCTGCCACAGGTCTGGCTGATGCACGCCAACGAACTCAATGCAGCCACGTTTGCCGAACTGGTGGCGGCGACGAAGCGCCGCGGCTATCGCTTCATCTCACTGGATGAAGCGATGCGTGACCCGGCCTATGCACGTGGTGCCGAAGGCTACAGTGGCCGTTACGGCCCGAGCTGGTTGCACCGCTGGGCGATGGCGGAGAAGAAACCGAAGGAGTTCTACGCCGGTGAACCCGAGGTGCCGGCGTGGGTGATGAAGCTGGCCAAGGTGGATTCGGAGTGAGGCTCAGCGCTTGACGGCCAGCACACCGTCAAGCGCCAGCTCGGCCTTGAAGCCGGCCTTTTCCAGACGTTTGGCCACTTCACGTGGCACGTCGCGGCCGCTGGTCAGCTTGTTCGGCGCGCCGGTGTAGTGAAACAGGCGCCCGCCCTTTCGGATGACGCGGGCGAGGTGGTCGTAGAACACCTGCGAGTACAGTTCGCCGGCGATGCCGAAGCGCGGCGGGTCGTGCAGGATCGCGTCGACGCTGCTGCTGGCCACCTGTTCGATCTGCTGCGAGACATCGCCGTGGCTGAACTGCAGGCGGCCACCGGCCGCAGCCGATTCCGGGTCCGGCGACCACGGGTTGAGCGTGCGCAGCCACATCACGTCGGCGTTCTTCTCGAACGAGCGGATCTGGCCGACGCCGGCCTCCAGCGCGCAGGCGGCGAAGTAGCCCAGGCCACCGCAGGTATCGAGGATGACCTTGCCGGCCGGGGCGACCAGCTCGACCTTGCGGCGCGCGTCCTCGAACGGTGACAGCTTGGAGGTCGGCAGCATCTTGATGCCGTCGATCTCGAAGGTCGGTGCGCCCCATTCGGTCGGCACCAGCTTGATCAGCGAACCGCTGTAGCGCGAAATCGGTGCGAAGTCCTCGCCGTCCCAGTAGTACAGCGTGCGGTCCTTCAGCTTGCCCGGCCACGGGTAGGGCTGGCCACGGAAGTGGAAGCCGTCGGCATCCAGCGCCACGCTGCCCTCGCTGCGGCCGAGGTCGAGCGAGCCCTGCCAGTCGGCAGCGCCCTTGTCATGGGCACGGCGCAGGCTGTCGGCGCTGTCGCGGGTCAGCAGGGGGCCGGTGTAATGGGACACGGCGGGTACCGGGGCGGTTCGGGGGAGGGCATGGTACCGCAGGGCGTTGGCCACCATCATGGAGTTCGGTAGTGCAGGCCCAACCGGATGAGGGCGTTGGTAGCAATGCTGTCCCCAATGAAGGCGTCATGCCCATGGCAGCGCAGAGTTCTTCATGGAGGTCTCGTGCCGCTGAGGGTTGAAGGGCGTAGTGATAGGTCAGTACCCCTTCTTCATTCCTGATAAGAAGTTGTTGGATGCACGTCATGTTTCCAGAGCTGTCAGGGGCCGATGTGTTGCGGATGACAATAGGCGTCCCTGACAGGCTGTAGTCCGCGCTCAGTTGGCCCGGAAGGCAGGATACCGATAAGAGAGCAAGGAATTGAATAGTAGAGGCGATCATCAGGATAGGATCATGAGCCTGAGCAGTGAGGGCGGCTTCATCACCCTCACTGCCACGTCAAAGGGTTTTGACCTCAGTAGGCTCTGATGGAGCCACGATCGCTTGCGCAGGCCCGCGGCACGCATCCTTCCATCAACGTATTCATCGTCTGTGGCGCATGAGCGAAGCAGAGTATTCTGGCAGTGTGACTTCCCACAGTGTTGGGTGGGTAATACTCGCTATACAAGGTCTGGCACCTTCCGTTGTCGATTTGCGCACTACCTTGGATGTTTCCGCTGACTGAACTGTTGAATCTTACGGTTCCGTAGGAAACGAAGTTCTGGCCGGCGGATACCTGTCCATTTGGCGCATAGGCGATTACATAGTCAGTACTCTTTTAGTCGATAACACTGTTCGACTCGATGCTTGAGCAATGCCACGCGGCGCTTCCTGGACCCACTGTGATTGACTCACCCTTGGCCGGATTCATCCCGATATCCGCGCAGGATGCCTCGTGATATTGTTTCGTAGCTGCCGATTGATCGTCGTAGCGATATACATATTGCCCCTTCGAGTTGCGGATGAGGGACTGCTCTACAATTACCGCTCCTCCCATGAAGTCGGGCCATTCTGCGGTGCGGACGATTCTTGATGGGGTCTTCGCTTCGTCAGCGGTTTGTCCATCAGCTGGAGTTCCGCCTCCTGCCTGCACAGATGTAGAGACGATGAGCATGAGAATAGCTACCTGCATTTTCATTTGAGCCTCTCAGAATTGGGTGAGGCTCCATCTTCATTACTTGCTCCATAGAATTTTGGGGCACACCAGGCAATTCTTCAGATTTCAAATAATTCTCAGTCTTTCCTGTCGCTAATGGCACTTCACCGCATACACCGGCCCAGCCCCGATCAGCATCAGCGCCATGTAGTCACTATCACTGGCCTTGCCCTTCAACGTCGCGCCCTTGTTGAAGTGGAAGATGCCGAAGCCACCGGCCATGCGGATCAACGCGCTGTCGATCTGCTCGGCGTCATCGCGGAAGTAGCGGCTGATCTCGCTGCGGGTGGCCTTGTGCAGGGCATTCGGCTCGCGCTGCCACTGGTCGCCGCGGCTGAAGGAGACGAAGTATTGGCCGCCTTCCTTGTCGATGCGGAAATCGGCCGGTTTGCGCGCGCCGGTGGCGAAGCAGCCCTGCAACGGGTCGGCGCTGAAAGGAAGCCCGGCGTCACCACCGCAGGCGGTGAGCAGGAGGAGGGCACCGGGCAGCAGCAGGCGGAGCGTGCGCATGGGATGTCCCGACGGGGCAGGTGCGGCTAGTGTAGGCAGCACACGGGCACGGCCCGTACAGAAATTCGGCAAGGACACAGGGGTTTTCGGATGGCGCAGGGCAAGGCACCGTGGTGCGGCGTGGCCACTTGGCTGGGGATCGCTGTGGGTTGGGGCGCGGGCACGTTGGCTGCGCAGGCGGCGGTGGCCGCAGGTGGCAATGGCATGGCCGCCGGGCTGGGCGTGGGCGTGCTGGGTGCGGCACTGGTGGGCGGCGGCCTGGCGGTGGCCTCGCGCGTGCGCGGCGAGCGCTGGCCGTGGATCGGCATCGGTGGTGCGGTGCTGAGTGCGCTGCCGCTGCTGATGTACCTGCTGCGGATGATGTTGAATCTCTAGCGGTAGTGCCGGCCGCTGGCCGGCACCGCTGGATTGTTTCCGGAGCCCATGAGGTTGCCGGCCAGCGGCCGGCACTACCGGATGCGGGTCAGGTGCTGCGGTGGATTTCCACGGTGACATGCACCAGCTCTTCATGGATCGCCAGCGCCTTGCGCACGGTATCGGCATCCAGACCTGCGTCGCTGGTGACCACGCTGGCGCTGACCGCGTACTTGCCGCGACCGACCTGCCAGACGTGCAGGTCGGCCAGGCGTGCCGGCCACGGGCCCTGTTCGATCACCTCGCGTACTTCGGCCACCACCGGCGCGTCCATCTGCGCGTCGAGCAGGATGCGGCCGCTGTCGCGCAGCAGGCCGATCGCCCACACCGTGACCAGTACGGCGCCGACCAGGCCCATCACCGGGTCCAGCCAGGTCAGGCCCAGCAGCTTGCCGCCGAGCAGGGCGACGATGGCCAGCACCGAGGTGGCGGCGTCGGCCAGCACGTGCACGTAGGCAGAGCGCAGGTTGAGGTCGTGACCGTGCGCATGGTCGTGATCGTGGTGTTCGTGGTCATGCCCGTGGCCATGGCCATGCCCGTGGTGGTGATGCGCGTGGCCCGGGCTGTCGTGCAGCCACCATGCGCAGAGCAGGTTCACGCCCAGGCCCACCGCAGCGATGGCGATGGCTTCGTTGTAGTGAATCGGCGCCGGCACCCACAGCCGCTCCAGTGACTGCACGGCCATCAGCGCGGCGACGCCGAGCAGGGCGATGGCGCTCGTATAGCCGGCCAGGATCTCGATCTTCCAGGTGCCGAAGGCGAAGCGCGGATCGTGCGCGTAGCGGCGCGCGCAGCGGTAGGCGAATACCGAGAGGCCCAGCGCCAGCGCGTGCGAACTCATGTGCCAGCCGTCGGCGAGCACGGCCATGGAGTTGAACCACCAGCCGCCGACGATCTCCACCAGCATCATGCCGACGGTGAGCCACAGGGCGCGGCGGGTATTGCGTTCGGCCAGCGGGTTGCCGTCGTCGAAGCGGTGTTCGTGGCGGCGGGCGGCGGCGAGGGCGTCCAGGTGCATGGGGGAACCAAGGGGGGTGGAGTGGATACCCCTATAGGGTATATGATCCGGTCATGGCCCATGTACACAAGAATCGAAAGCAGCTGCTGACCCGGGTGCGCCGTATCGCGGGTCAGGTGGCGGCGTTGGAGCAGGCGCTGGACAAGCCCGAGGGGGAAGCGGGTGACTGCGCGGACGTGCTGGTGCAGGTCGCCGCAGTGCGCGGTGCCGCCCACAGCCTGCTGATGGAGCTGCTGCACGAGCACCTGCAGGAACACGTGGTGGGTGCCGATGATCCGCAGCAGCGGGCGGCCGAGGCCGAGGTGCTGGTGGAGCTGTTGCGCCGCTACGGCAAATAGCAGGGGTAGTGCCGCCCGCTGGCCGGCAACTACAGATGGCGTCCGAAGCTCACGCAGTTGCCGGCCAGCGGCCGGCACTACCCGTGCCGGTGCCGCGCGTTCCAGATATGCGTGGCGGCCAGCAGCAGGCTGCCGGTGACGGTCATCGGCGTTTCCCAGTCATGTGAGGGCAAGGCCAGCGCGCCGGCCAGCAGCAGGCCGAGCCCGCCGCCGGCGGCGGCCCAGGCCAGCACGGGCAGCGGGTGACGGCGCTCGGCCCGCCACAGCGCGTAGCCGGTCAGCGGCAGGGCGATGGCCACGAACAGCAGGTGCACCCATTCCGCTTCGGCCCAGGTGCCGAACAGGGGGAGCGCGGCGGCCAGCAGGGGCAGCGCCAAGCAGTGCAGCAGGCACAGGCTGGACAGGGCGACCGCGCCGGCATCAAGCAGGGCGGCAGAAGGCGACTTCATCGGGGGAGGTTCCTTGCGCAACAATTGTTATAAGGTAACATTTTCGTTCCGCAGCCAACCCGCTCCGACATGAACACTGTTTCCCGCGCCGACCGTCGCCTTCCGGTCACCGTGCTGTCCGGCTTCCTGGGGGCCGGCAAGACCACCCTGCTCAACCAGATCCTGCGCAACCGCGAGGGCCTGCGCGTGGCGGTCATCGTCAATGACATGAGCGAGGTCAACATCGATGCGCAGCTGGTGCGCGAAGGTGGCGCCGAGCTGCGCCGCACCGAAGAAACGCTGGTGGAATTCAGCAACGGCTGCATCTGCTGCACGCTGCGCGACGACCTGTTGCAGGAAGTGCGGCGTCTGGCCGATGCCGGTCGCTATGACTATCTGCTGATCGAATCGACGGGCATCGGTGAACCGATGCCGGTGGCGGCCACCTTCGCGGTGCGCGACGAGCATGGCTTCAGCCTGAGTGACATCGCGCGGCTGGACACGATGGTGACGGTGGTCGACGGCAGCGCGTTCCTTGCCGACTTCGGTTCGACCCTGCGCCTGGCCGAGCGCGGCCAGCAGGCCGGCCCGGATGACGACCGGGGTGTGGTTGACCTGCTGTGCGAGCAGGTCGAATTCGCCGACGTGATCGTGGTCAGCAAGGTGGACCAGGTGGATGACGAAGTGCTGCAGGACACGCTGGCCGTGCTGCGCGGGCTGAACCGCGACGCCAAGCTGCTGCTGTCCAGCTTCGGCGATGTGCCGCTGGCCGAGCTGCTGGATACCGGTCGCTTCGACATGGAGCGTGCGCAACGTGCGCCGGGCTGGGTGAAGGAACTGCGGGGCGAGCACACACCGGAAACCGAGGAGTACGGCATCGGCAGCTTCGTCTACCGCTCGCGACGTCCGTTCCACCCGGCGCGCTTCGCCCGCGCGCTGCAGTCCGGCATGCCCGGCGTGATCCGCAGCAAAGGCTGGTTCTGGCTGGCCAACCGCATGGACTGGGTGGGTGAGCTGAACACCGTGGGCGCTGCGACGCGCACGCAGGCGGCGGGCTTCTGGTACGCCGCACGTGACCGCGTGCGGGCCGGGCTGGAAGATACCGCGCCGTTGTTGCCGCCCACGCCGCTGCCTTACAGCGACTTGGGATGGGCGCGGCAGCAGGCCGACTGCTGGAGCGCGCCGCTGCCGGGGCCGGAAGAATTCCCGGATTCGGCCGCGCACGCGGCGATGCAACGGCTGTGGCATCCCTTGTGGGGCGACCGTCGCCAGGAACTGGTGGTGATTGGCGTGCACATGGATGAGCGCGCGGTGCGTGCGGAGCTGGATGCGTGCCTGCTCGACGACCAGGAGCTGCGTGCGGGGCCATTGCTGTGGCAGCAGTTGCCGCAGGCGTTCCCGGTGTGGAAGCGCTGAGCGGGCGCTGAGGGTTCGGGGTGTGCCGGCCAGTGGCCGGCACTGCCCGCCCCGCATCGATCCACGCAGGGCGTGGATCTACAAGGCGTCACGCCACTGCCAACCCCCGGTGCTCACCTGCAGCACGTGGCTTGGTCGCAATGCCTGCAGCAGGTGCCGGTCGTGGCTGACCATCAGCAGCGCGCCCGGCCACGCCGCAAGCAGTTCCTCCAACGCCTGCAATGCGCTCAGATCCAGCGCATTGCCGGGTTCGTCCAACAGCAACAGCTGGGGCGCGGGATCGGCGTACAGCACGCTGGCCAGCGCACCTTTCACGCGTTCGCCATCGCTGAGGCTGTGGGCTGCCCGCTGGATGCGCTGTGCATCCAGCCCGAGCAGGGCCAGCCGCGTGCGCAGCTCGCCTGGGTCCGCGCCCGGGTTGGCGGCCTGCACGGTGTCGAGGATGCTGCGCTCGCCGGACAGCCCCAGCAGCTGCTGGTCGAGCAGGGCCAGTGGCGCATGCCGTTGCACGGCGCCACTGCGTGCAGGCAGCTGGCCGGCCAGCACACGCAGCAGGGTCGATTTGCCGCTGCCGTTGTCACCGACCACGGCGATGCGCTGGCCGCGGCGGATCTCCAGCTGCAACGGTGCACTGCAGCCATGTGGCAGCACCAGCGCCTCGGCCTGCAGCAGGCGCGTGCTGCCACGGTCACCCGCACCGGCGAACAGTGCCAGTTCCGGCGCCGCGTTCACCGCCGATGCCGCTGCGCGCAGCTGCTCTGCGCTGGCCTGCAGGCGCTCGGCCTGCACCTGCTGTGCGCGGCCGTGGCTGGCCTCGGCGCGCTGCTTCTGCCGGCCGAGCAGGATCGGGGCCTGGTTGGCCTGCTTCGCATCACGGTTGCCACGTGCCTGGCGCTGCTGCTGGCGTTCGTGTTGTTCGCGCGCGCTGCGTTGCTGCTGCCGGTGCTGTGCACGTGCATGGTCAAGCTGGGCGGCGGCGGCTTCACGTTCGGCGGCGCGCGCGTCGGCGTAGTGCTGCCACGGTCCGCCATAGCGATGCAGCCCGCGCGCATCGAGCTCGACGATCTGCTGCATGTGCGCCAGCAGTTCGCGATCATGGCTGATCGCCAGCAGGCCGCCGCGCCACTGCTGCAACTGTTCATACAACTGTTGGCGATGGCGTGCGTCGAGGTGGTTGCTGGGTTCGTCCAGGATCAGCCAGTCGGCACCGCTGGCCCAGGCACCGGACAGCGCCACCTGCATGGCCTGGCCACCACTGAGGCGCGCGGCCGGCTGGGCGGGATCGAGATCGTCGGGCAGCCGAAGCGCCCGCCATTGCTGCTGCAGACGTTCGCGCAGATCCCAGCGGTCGCCGACGCAGGCGAAGTCGGCCTCGTCCACGCTGCCGGCTTCGATGCGTTGCAGTGCAGCCAGTTCCGCGCCGACGCCGGCCAGTTCACCGACCGTGCCGGCGGGCGGATAGCCGGGCGTCGGCAACAGGAACACGCGGCCACTGCCGCGCACCTGGCCAGTGTCGGGCAGCAACCGTCCGGCCAGCAGGCGTGCGAGCACGCTCTTGCCGGCGCCATTGGCACCGACCAGGCCGGTGGCGACCGGTTCGAAGGAAAACGCCAGATCGGAAAACAGCGGGCGGCCGTCGGCCAATCGATACGACACGCGATCGAGCGTGAGGGAATGCGGGGTCATGCGACCTCCATGGATGCCGGGTTCTCCCCTGCGCGCAGGGGCGGGAAGAGTCAGGCCGTCTGGTGGGAAGACGGCGGCATCAATGGCGCATTGGTCGCGAGCCTCTGGGAGGAATGAGCGGCCAGTATAGCGGGGCTGGCTGAATGGTTTGATGGCGCGACTCTACAAAGGCATCCACGCATGGCGTGGATCTAATGTGGGCCGGGCATGGGGTGGATCGATCTCCTACGGCACGGTTTCCAGGCGCGCGCTGACGAAGTCGATGAACACCCGCAGCTTCGGAAGCACGTGGCGGCCGGAGGGCCACAGCAGGTGGAAGATGCCGCAGGAATGCACATGCTCGTCCAGAACGGTGACCAGCCGGCCGTCGGCCAGTGCATCGCGCACCGAGTGCACGGGCACGAACGCCAGGCCGATATCGCGCAGTGCCAGCGCTACCCGCGCTTCGATGGTGTTGGCCACCATGTGCACCGGCAGCTCCTGCGGTGTTTCATGGTCGGGCCAGTGGATCGGCCACAGTTCCAGCTTGCCGGTACTGGGGAAGCGATAGTGCAGTAGCGTGTGCTGCATCAGATCGGCCGGTGTGCGCGGCGTGCCGCGCCGCTGCAGGTAGGCGGGTGAGGCGACGATGCGGCGTGGAAACACACCCAGGCGTCGTGCGTTCATGCGTGAGTCGCTGGGCTCGCCGACGCGCAGTACGGCATCGAAACCTTCCTCGATGACGTCGACCAGCCGATCGCTGAAATCGAGGTCGAGGCGGATATCGGGATAGGCCGCCATGAACTCGGCCATCAGCGGCAGGGTCAGGTCGCCCACCAACGGCAGGCCGATGCGCAGCGTGCCGCGAGGCGTGGCGTGCGGTTGTGCCAGCTCGGTGCGTGCGGCATCGCGCTCGTCGAGGATGCGCCGGCAACGCGCCAGGAACAGCTGGCCTTCGGCGGTGAGGGTGATGCTGCGCGTGCTGCGGTGGAACAGGCGCACGCCCAGCGCATGCTCCAGGCGGGCAACGCATTTGCCAGCGGCCGAGGCCGAGATGCCCTGCAGGCGCCCGGTCTCGACGAAGCTGCGGGTATCGGCCGCGTGCACGAAGGTCTGCAGATTGGCGAGGTTGTCCAGGACTGACATGGGCGTGTGGGCGATGAAAGCGGCAGGGTAGGTCGGCGCGGCCGTAGTGGACGGCTCCGCCATCGCAACACTGTGGTGCGGGGTGGCGTGGGGACCGTTGCGGCCTTGCAGTTCCGGCCATCATGCCGATTGCGGACTGCATGGTCCATGATGCCCGGAGCGGCAACCGGCTTTTTGCGCTGCGCCGTGCTGCCTAACGTGGCGGGCCTCTCCCCACGGATTCCCGCGATGAATGCCGCTCCTTCCCTTGAACCCGCGCCGACGCTGCCATCGGTGCAGCGGCTGCTGCAGCAGGTGCACCCGCAGCGCCTGGTCGGTGCGGTGGTGCTGGTGCGCGAGCACGGTGTGCTGCGCCACGCCACCGCGACCGGGCTGGCCGATCGCGAGTCGGCAACGCCGATGCAGCGCGACCAGTTGTTCCGGCTGGCATCGGTGAGCAAGCCGCTGCTGACCACGGTGATCCTGCGCCTGGTAGCAGAGGGCGTGCTCGACCTCGATATGCCGGTGCAGCGCTGGCTGCCGGACTTCCGCCCGGCACTGGCCGATGGCAGCACGCCGCCGATCAGCCTGCGCCAACTGCTCAGCCACAGTAGCGGGTTGGGCTATCGCTTCCTCGAAGCCGATGCCGACGGCCCGTATGCGCGCGCTGGGGTCAGCGATGGCCTGGACGCGAACCCGCTCTCCCTGGCCGACAATGTGCGCCGCATCGCGCAGGCGCCACTGCTGTTCGCGCCGGGCAGCCAATGGCTCTACTCGCTGGGCGTGGACGTTGCCGGTGCCGTTGCCGAAGCAGCGACGGGTGAAACGCTGCAGGCACTGTGCGAGCGCTTGCTGGCCGCACCGCTGGGCCTGCGCGACACCGCCTTTGCTGCGCGCACCGCGGCACGCTTGGCCACGCCCTATGTAAGCGACGCGCCGCAGCCGCATCGCCTGCAGGAAGGCGAGGTGGTCGCTCCGTTCGAGGGTACGGTCGGCATCGAATACAGCCTCGCGCGCGCCACCGATGCGAGCCGTTTCCCCTCGGCCGGGGCCGGCCTGGTCGGTACCGCCGATGACGTGATGGCGGTGCTGGAAGCCTTGCGTGACGTGCAGCGTTCAGGCCTGCTGCCGCCCGTACTGGCAGCGGAGATGGCCAGCCCGCAGGTCGGCGAGCAGGGGCCGCCGGAACCGGCCGGCTGGGGCTTCGGCCTGGGCTTTGCGGTGCTGCGCGATGCGGCCGCAAGCGGCACGCCGCAGAACGCAGGTACATGGCGTTGGGGCGGTGCCTACGGGCACAGCTGGTTTGTCGATCCTGTGCGCGGGCTGAGCGTGGTGGCGCTGACCAACACCCTGTACGAAGGCATGGACGGTGCCTTCGTCGATCAACTGCGCGATGCGGTGTATGCCGATGTGGGGACCGTGCGATGAGCGGCCATGCCATCGATGCAGCCAGCCCCGCCGGCGAAGCCACGCGCCTGCCATGGGCCGGCCTGCTGGCGTTGGCCGGTGGCGGCTTCATCACTCTGCTGACCGAGACCCTGCCGGCCGGTGTCCTGCGGCCGATGGGCGACAGCCTTGGTGTGAGTGATGCGGCGGTCGGCCAGCTGGTCAGCGTGTACGCACTGGGCTCGGTGATGGCCGCATTGCCGATGACCGCACTGACCCAGCGCCTGCCGCGACGCCCCTTGCTGCTCGCTGCGATTGCCGGCTTCGTGCTGGTCAACACGCTGACCGCACTGAGCAGCAGCTATCCGCTGATCCTGGCCGCGCGTTTCCTGGCCGGCGTGAGTGGTGGCCTGCTGTGGTCGCTGGTGGCCGGTTACGCCGCGCGCATGGTGGTGCCGTCGTTGCAGGGCCGGGCAATCGCGGTGGCGATGGTCGGATCGCCGTTGGCGCTGTCACTGGGTGTACCGGCCGGTACGTTGCTGGGCCAGCAGATCGGCTGGCGTTGGGCATTCGCGCTGATGAGCGTGCTGGGCGTGGGGCTGCTGGCGTATGCGCGTTGGGCACTGCCGGCCTTGCCCGCCGCCGGTGCCGGCCGGCGCATACCGCTGGGCACGGTGTGGCGCATGCCGGGCGTGCGCAGTGCACTGCTGGTGATGGTGCTGTACGTGCTGGCGCACAACGTGCTCTACACCTACATCGAACCGCTGGCGGTGGAGGCCGGTACCGGCCCGTGGCTGGACCGCCTGCTGCTGGCCTTCGGCCTGGCCGCCATCGCCGGCATCGGCATTGCCGGCTGGGGCGTGGACCGTCATCTGCGCACGCTGGTGTGGGCGGCGGTGATCGGCTTCATCGTGCCGGTGCTGGCGCTGCTGCTGTGGCCGGGCGACGCGACCGCGCTGCTGCTGGCGACGATCCTGTGGGGCGTGGCCTTCGGTGCGGTGCCTACGTTGTTCCAGACCGCATTGGCACGGCGTGCGGGTGCCGCCGCGGATCTGGCGCAGTCGATGCTGGTGACCGGCTGGAACCTCGCCATCGCCGCCGGAGGCGTTGCAGGGGGTGTGCTGCTGCAGGCGGGCGGCCCGAACCCGTTGGGATGGCTGCCGTTGCTGCTGCTGGCGGTGAGCGTGGCGTGGCTGCTGGCACGGCCGAAGGCCTGGGCGTAGGCCCAGAGCAAACGTTACGGAGGTGCCGGCCAGCGGCCGGCACTACCGTGGTCCCCGCCATCCACGCATGGCGTGGATCCACCGAGCGCAGCGACCCGCGTTTGCTTTTGCCTTTTCCCGTTGATTCCGTGGTGGGACGCTGCAGGAACCTGTCAGAGGCCGGGGCGGTCGGATTCGCGGGGGTGTCCGCGGCATGGATGCCGCGGCCAAGCCCCCATGGACGGGTTTACGGCGTCCCCCGCGAACCCGACCGTCCCGGCCAGCCCTGGGATAGCAGTACGCGACCCACCACGAGGGGCTCCGCCGTTCGCCGTCCTACTCCACTCCCTCACGCTCGATCGGCACGCTGCGCGGATTCTGCATGTGCTCCCGCGCCGCGCCATAGCGCTGCTGCCGCTTGTGGTGGAACGCCACGAACTCATCCCGTGGCAGCGGCCGCGAGAACAGCCAGCCCTGCGCGAACTCGACCTTCCGGGTATGCAGGTACGCCAGCTGTGCCTCGGTCTCCACGCCCTCGGCCACCACCCACAGGCCCAGCTCCTTGGCCATGTCGATGATGTGCGGCGTCACCGGGCTGGTCGCGCTCTCGGTGCCGATCGCATCGATGAACGACTTGTCGATCTTCAGCGCATCCAGTGGCAGCTGCTCCAGGTACTGCAGGCTGGAGAAGCCGACGCCGAAATCATCGATGGCCACGCTGTGCCCGGCCCGACGTGCCTGTGCCAGCATCGTGCGGGCGCGGTCCAGATCGAGGAAACCGCGTTCGGTGGCTTCCATCCAGATCTGCTGCGGCAGGATGCCGCTGCCGGCCATGTGCTTGGAGATCATCTTCAGCGCACGGCCGCTGCTGATGTCTTCGGCGGCCAGGTTGATCGCAATGTGCGCGCTGCGGTCGGCCACCAGCAGTTCGCGCATGTCGCGCACCACGTTCTCGATCACCAGATCGGTGACTGCGGCGATCATGCCGGCCTCTTCGGCCAACGGAATGAACAGGTCCGGCCGCACCTGGGTGCCATCCGGGCGCTGCCAGCGCACCAGCGCCTCGGCGCCGACGCAGATGCCGGTATCCAGTTCGATGATGGGTTGATAGTGCAGGTACAGCTCGCGGCGGCGGATCGCCGTGGCCAGCTCGCCGCGCAGGGACAGGCGGCGACGCGACAGCCAGATCACCAGGCCGGCACCGATGGCGGCCAGCAGAACGCCGATCGGCACGAACAGCCAGGCCTGCTGGCGGAAGGTCGCGGCAAGCGCGGTACGCGGCGTGGTTGCGATCGCCAGCCACTCTTCGTTGCGCGCGGTGGCGTACAGGGTGTTGTGGTCCAGGCCCTCACCGGGCGCGCGCAGCAGGGTCTCCAGCAATGCCGGATCCATGCCGTCCTGCCTGGCCAGGAGGCGGCCGTCCGGGCTGGCCAGGGCAAGGCGCACGTTCGGGTCGGCGATGACATCGACGAAGCGGCGCGGATCGACCAGCACGTCGTAGTTGCCATACAGGATCGACAGGACCTGGCGCCGTCCGCTTGCCTCGGGGCGCACATCCACGGCGATGCCGGCGCCATCACTGGTGACGTGGTCGGACCTGGGCTGGTTGACGTCGGACAGGAACGGGCCCCACGACGTGCAGCGCAGCTTGCCACCCTCGAAGTAGCCCATCTGGTCGACCGACGGCGAGGTCATCACCAGCGTCTGCATGCGCCGGATGTGGTCCGGCCCGCACGGATCGTAGGCGCCGGCTTCGGCGGACTTCAACGCGGCCAGCGCTTCCAGGTAGGACTGGTCGGCGCGGCGCAGGGTGCGGCCGGCGATGTCGCGCAGGCGCTGCTGCTCGACACTGACCGCACGGTCCCAGGTGGCATAGGCCATCACCGCGATCGGCACGGCTGCGGCCAGCAGCGCCAGTGCGGTGCCGCCGATGATCACGCGCAGCCGGCTCATGGCCGGGGCTCCAGCGGGGCGGGCAGGGCAGGGCGCATGGTCGGGCCGATCCTTGGGCAGGTGCGGCTATCTGAGCATGGCGCCGGGCCGGGCGGAATGGGATGAATCCGGTATTCGGTCACATTGTGATGAAAGCGGCGAAGTTTGACGGGATTGGCCCATCCGGCGCTGGCGCTCCGGCCTGTGGAGGACTACCGTCGAACGCTTCGCCCGCCCTTTTGCCCGCGCCCATGACCGAGCCCGCAACGCCCCCCGAGCACCTGCGCCGCAGCCTGTCCAACCGCCACCTGCAACTGATCGCCATCGGTGGTGCCATCGGCACCGGCCTGTTCATGGGCTCAGGCAAGACCATCAGCCTGGCCGGCCCGTCCATCGTCTTCGTTTACCTGATCATCGGCGCGATGCTGTTCTTCGTGATGCGCGCGATGGGCGAGCTGCTGCTGTCCAACCTGCAGTACAAATCCTTCATCGATTTCTCCACCGATCTGCTCGGCCCCTGGGCCGGCTTCTTCTGTGGATGGACGTACTGGTTCTGCTGGATCGTCACCGCCATTGCCGATGTGATCGCCATTGCCGCCTACGCGCAGTTCTGGTTCCCCGGGCTTGACGCCTGGAAGCCGGCGCTGGCGTGCGTGATGCTGCTGCTGTCGCTGAACCTGGTGACGGTGAAGCTGTTCGGCGAAATGGAATTCTGGTTCGCGCTGATCAAGATCGTGGCGATCTGCGCGCTGATCATCACCGGCGCCGGCCTGGTGGCGTGGGGCTTCACCTCGCCCAGCGGCCACACCGCGTCGCTGTCGAACCTGTGGAACGACGGCGGCATGTTCCCGATGGGCCTGGTCGGTTTCTTCGCCGGCTTCCAGATTGCGGTGTTCGCCTTTGTCGGCATCGAGCTGGTCGGCACCACCGCCGCCGAAACCGCCGACCCCGAGCGCAACCTGCCCAAGGCGATCAACTCGATCCCGGTACGCATCATCATCTTCTACGTGCTGGCGCTGATCGCGATCATGGCCGTCACCCCGTGGCGCCAGGTGGTGCCGGACAAGAGCCCGTTCGTGCAGCTGTTCGTGCTCGCCGGCATCCCTGCCGCCGCCAGCCTGATCAATTTCGTGGTGCTGACCTCGGCCACGTCCTCGGCCAACAGCGGCATCTTCTCCACCAGCCGCATGCTGTACGGCCTGGCCGAAGAGGGCCACGCCCCGCGCGGGTTGTCGAAGTTGTCACGCGCTGCCGTGCCCGCCCGCGGCCTGCTGTTCTCGTGCCTGTGCCTGCTCGGTGGCACGCTGCTGATCTACCTGATTCCGAACCTGGTGACCGCCTTCACCCTGGTGACGACGCTGGCCACGGTGCTGTTCATCTTCGTCTGGTCGCTGATTCTGGTGGCCTACATGGCCTATCGCCGTCGCTACCCGGAGCGCCACGCTGCCTCGATCTTCAAGATGCCCGGCGGTGTTGCCATGTGCTGGGCCTGCCTGGTGTTCTTCGCCGCCGTGCTGGTGCTGCTGAGCCTGCAGGCCGACACCCGCCAGGCGTTGATCGCCAGCCCGGTGTGGTTCGTGCTGCTGGGCGTGGGGTATTGGGTGCGTCGGAGGACCGCGAGATGACCGGGGATGCGGGGGCGGCAAGGCCGAAATCGGGAACGTCGGAAGCGTCGACTGTTAGTCGACTGCTCTCCCGTGGGCTTCCGGAAAACCCCGCGCTGCGCGCGATAGTCGACTGACAGTCGACTCTACCGCCGCCGGCGCCGGTGCCCGCGCGGGTGCAGGGCGCAGCCCTGCCGGCCCCCATTCACCCAACATTAGCGGGCGCGGCCGGATGATCCGGCCGCCATGTCCCGTCACCCGCTCCTGCTTGCGCTGTTGCTGCTGCCCAGCCTGTGGCCCGGGCTGGCCGCCGCGCGCACCGTCTACCGCTGCGTGCAGGGCAACACCGTCAGCCTGGCCACCGCGCCGGAACCCGGTTCACGCTGCACCCCGAAGGAAATCGACGACAACGCCATCCAGACCCCGAACCTGTGGGGCAACATGGGCGTGTTCAGCGGCGTGCTGTACGAGCGCGAGCAGGATGGCGCGCTGGTCTACTCCACCCGCAACCTGCCCGGCTCGCGGGTGTTCCTGAAGTTCACAGTGGCCACGCCGCCGGGCGAACCTGCCCACGAAGGCCTGGGCAAGGTCGGCAAGCCGCAGTTGGCGCAGCACGCCAAGCAGTTCAAGGCCGCGGCCAAGGCCACCGGTGTCGATGACGCATGGCTGCGCGCGATTGCCCATGCCGAAAGCAACTTCGATGCGCTGGCGGTCTCGACCAAGGGCGCACAGGGCGTGATGCAGTTGATGCCGGAGACCGCACAGGAATATGGCGTGCGCGATCCGTTCTCGCCGCAGCAGTCGATCGAGGGCGGCGCGCGCTACATGCGCGCGCTGCTGCGCCGCTACAACGGCGATCGCCCGTTGGCGGCGGCCGCCTACAACGCGGGCATCGGTGCAGTCACCCGCTACAAGGGCGTGCCGCCCTACGCCGAAACCCTGGCCTATGTGGACAAGGTGATGGCCCTGTACGCACGCTACCGCGAAGCGATGGGCATCCGTACCGAGGTGCCAGCCCGCTAGGCGGAAGGTGTAGTGCCGAGCCCACGCTCAGCGCCACAGAAAATCGGCTCAGCGCGAAGTGGAAGCGCTGACCAGGTCGTAGCGCTCAATGCGGCCGACGCGTGCCACCTCGGCCTGCACGTCGGCGCGCTGCTTCAGCGCACGCCAGGCCGCATCGATCTTCACGTCACCGGGCAGCGAGGGGTAGGTGCGCATGTCCTGCAGGGAGGCCAGCGTCTCGCCACGGTCGGTGGGGGAGCGCAGCTGTTCGATCAGCACTGCGGCTGCGCCGTCCAGGTTGCCTTCGTCCAGCAGCATCTCGCGATGGAACAGGCGTGCGTCGTCGCGCTGGGCAAGGATCACCGAGCGGGCGGCTTCCACTGCCTGGGCATCGCCGCGTTCGCGGGCGGCAGCGAACTGCAGCAGTGCCTGGGCCGCCTTGCCGTAACCGGCCAGGCCTGGCATGTCATTCACTGCGGCAGCAGCGTCCTGCATGCGGCCCAGCGAACTGAGCACGAAGCCGACGTTGAACTGGTGCTCGGCACCATCCGGGCCCAGCGCACCGATGCGTGCGGCCAGCCTGGCTGTGGCCAGCGCATCGTCGGTACGGCCCAACCGGCGCAGCGCCGTAAGCCGGCTGTTGAGCAGCCATGCCACCCATTCGGCTTCCGCCGCCGAGGGCGACTCACCTTCGGCCGCCGCACCGGCCATGCCATCGGTCAGTGCCAGCACTTCCTCGTTGCGGTCCAGCATCAGCAGCGTACTGCTGAACTCGGCCATGCGTGCGTCCAGCGCCCGGTCGAGCAGGCCGGAGACCCGCAGTTCGTCGAGGTGTTTCTGTGCAGCCTGCACCGGATCGAAGCGGGCATCGGCGCGGTCGACATAGCGATCAAACCGCTTGTCACTGCGCAGGCGGATGATCTCGGCGGGGCCGGTGATGCGCGCCAGCGTGGCGGGAATCCTGTCGCCACGGCCGTTGTCGGCCTGCAGCGTGGCCAGTGCCAGCCACAGCCCGGTGGGTTCCAGGCCGCCGCTTTTCCAGCCGTTGTCGAACAGCGCCTGCAGCAGTTCCATGCGCTGCTGGGGCTGGTCCCGCAGGCGGAACTGCAGGTAGTTGATCGCGTGGTGGTCCATCGGCAACGGCGCGTCGGCATGCTTCAGCGCCTGCACCAGGTGCTTCGTGGCAGGTGCCGGTTGGTTCTCGGACAGTTCCACCGAGACCAGGGTCAGCAGTATCTGCGCGTCGTCCGGCAGTGCTTCCTGTGCGCGCTGCAGGTAGCGGCGCGCCTGGTCCGGCTTCTTCTGCACCATTGCGGTCCAGCCGGCCACCTGCGCGGCGCGGCCGCGGTGTTCGGCATCGAAGTCATCCAGCATCGGATCTTCCATCAGCCGTTCCATCGCGATCAGCGCGCCCAGCGTGTTGCCACTGCGCGACTGCTGGATGGCTTCATCCCATCGCGTGGCATAGGCCTGGTGCATCGCATCGGCGGTGACGGACGGCTTCTGCGGTACCACCGTGATCGAAGCAGTGGCGGATGTGCTGGCCAATGCGGCAATCAGCAGGGCGGCGACGGGGAGGATGCGGGGCATGGAGGATTTCCATCCGTGGGAACCGCATTGAACCCGCTGCAGCCAGCGAGAACAAGCGCGGTGGATGGAACTCTGGCGTTTGACCGCACGATTGACCATGGCGGATCGTGCGTTCAGCGACTATTGTCGGTGCCTCTTCGGACAGCAGGCAGGCAGCGCAGCACGATGGCACGGTGGCAATGGATGGCGGCAGGCGTAGCATTGGCGACGGTAGTGGCATTGGCCGCAACCTGGTGGGAGACACCGCTGCATACGCTGGCTGAACCGGCGGGTCCGGTTCCAACGCCGCTGGCGTGGACCGCGCAGATCGAACCGCTGGCCGGCGATGGCCACCCGGGTGACCGCGATGGCGCGTCCGCGCAGGCACGCTTCGCCGATCCCTATGCGTTGCTGCGCAGTGCCGATGGCAGTGTCTATTTCACTGATGCCGGTGATAACAACCGGATCCGTCGCCGCCTGCCCGATGGCCGCGTCGAAACGGTGGCCGGGCAGGGCGAGGGGCGCGTTGATGGCCCGGCACTGCAGGCCAGTTTCAACACGCCTTCGGGCATTGCCGCCGACGCGCAGGGCAACCTGTATGTGGCCGACACCGGCAACCATGCCATCCGCCGCATCGGCACCGACGGCCAGGTGACCACGCTGGCCGGTGGTGAACAGGGCCACGTTGATGGACCTGCCGCGCAGGCGCGCTTCGATGCGCCGATGGGCATCGCAGTGGATGCGCAGGGCCAGATCTACGTGGCCGACACCTTCAATGACCGCATCCGGGTGATCGGCACCGATGGCAACGTGCGCACCCTGGCCGGCGGCGATCGGCCGGGCCTGGCCGATGGCACCGGCGCCGCTGCGCGCTTCGATACGCCGGTGGCGCTGGCCTTCGACGCGCAGGGCGCGCTGCTGGTGGCCGACCTGTTCAACAACGCGGTGCGCCGCGTAGGCGCCGACGGCACGGTGAGCACCGTGGTCGCCGCCGGTGGCGTGATCAATGGGCCGATGTCGCTGGCCACCACCCACGATGGCGTGCTGTACGTGGGCGATCTTGATGGCCGCATCGTGCAGGTGACGCCGCAGGGCCACCAGATCGCGCTGGTCGGCAATGGCCGACTGCCGCGCCTGGCCCGCCCAAGCGGGCTGGCGATGGATGCCGATGGCAGCGTGCTGGTGGCCGACGCCGCCAGCTACCGCCTGCATCGCCTGCGCCCGCTGCCGGTGGGCGAACTGCCGGCACCGGCACTGGTCGGCCCGGCTGCCGATGCGGCGTTGCCGGAGACGGGCGGCCGCTGGCCGCTGGCACCGCAGGACGGCTGGCATGAAGTGGTCGGTACGTTGGGTGAGGTGCGCGGCAACTTCACCGGCGAGAGCCGCCACCACCTGCATGGCGGTTTCGACGTGCGCGGTGATGTGGGCCAGACCGTACTGGCGATTGCCGAGGGCAAGATCAGCAGCCCGGTGGCCGCCTGGAACCTGGGTGAGCAGGCCGAGGGCCTGGCGGTGGACCGCCTCAAGTACATCCACATGCGGGTCGGCCGCACCCCGCGCGATGAGCCCTACGATGCGCGCTGGCAGGCGTTGTATGACGAGCAGGGCAAGCTGGAGCGGATGCGCGTGCGGCGCGGCATGCGCATTCACGTCGGCGATCGCCTGGGTAGCATCAACAACCAGGCGCATGTGCACCTGGCCGTCGGCACCGGTGGTTTCGAGACCAACGCCGTGGCACTGGGCTTCCAGAACTACGCCGACCACTTCGCACCGCGCATCACCGATGTGGCGTTGCTGGACGACAACGACCAGCCGATGGCCGCAGGCAGCGATGGCGTGGTGATGGTGGCGCGCCAGGGACGCGGTGTGCAGATCGTGGTCGAAGCCTGGGACCAGGTCGACAACAACCTGCCGCGGCGGCGCCTGGGCATG
The DNA here is from genome assembly GCF_059370935.1 of Stenotrophomonas sp. YJH_SMC_12-1. Classification (NCBI taxonomy): domain Bacteria; kingdom Pseudomonadati; phylum Pseudomonadota; class Gammaproteobacteria; order Lysobacterales; family Lysobacteraceae; genus Stenotrophomonas; species Stenotrophomonas sp. YJH_SMC_12-1. The sequence continues at coordinate 111,462 of NZ_JCAFUD010000003.1, forward strand.
TACCAGGTGGGTTACCAGATTCTCGATGCGGGCGGCCAACCGCTGCAGGGCTACGAGCAGCCACGCTGGAACATCGTGTTCAACCGCATGCCGCCGCAGCGGGAAGCGGTGCGCGTGGCCTACGCACCGGACAGCGGCATCACCGTGCATGGCAGCGCGGTGACCCGCTTCCGCTACCTGGCCACCAACACCGTGCGCGATGGCCTGATGGAAACCGGGCGCTGGCAGCCGGCGGCGCTGCCGCCGGGCGAGTACATCGTGCGCGCCAGCGTGCGCGACTACAGCGGCAATGAAGGCATCGGCCCGCGCGAGATCAGGGTACGGCTGCTGCCGTAGCCGCAGCCGCAGCCGGCGCGCCGCAGCGTTCGCGCTCGGCGTCCATGTCTTCCAGCGGCCGCACTTCGATGCTGCCGAAGCGTGCCCAAGGGAAGTCGCGGGCGATGCGCATGGCTTCGTCGCGGTCGCGGGCGACGATCAGGTTGAAGCCGGCCAGCAGTTCGCGGGTTTCGGCGAAGGGGCCATCCAGTACGCGGCTGTGGCCATCACGCACGCGCAGGGTCTGCGCGGTGTCGACCGGCTGCAGCTTCTGCGCGGCCAGCAGCGTGCCTTCGGCCTGCAGCTTGTCGGCATGGGCCAGGCAGTCGCGCATCAGCGCGTTGAATTCTTCGATGGGCAGGGCCTGCAGCAGGGCAGGCTCGATGTAGATCAGAAGAAGATACTGCTGCATGGCACGGTCCTGGCGGGGGCGGAGTGTCCATGATCGCGCAGGTTTGCGCACGGGCATGTTGCAGCGCGGGAGGCGGCGCCTTCGGCGGGGATCGGCGAACGGCGGAGCCCCTCCGTGGTGGGGTTGGGTTGGTCGCTGAAAGCTGGGTTTCTGGCGGTTGGCCGGGTGGGTAGGCGGGTCGGGGGACGCAGTAAACCCGTCCATGGGGGCTTGGCCGCGGCATCCATGCCGCGGACACCCCCGCCCCGCCTACCCACCCGGCCTTGGACAGATCTCTGCAGCTGATCCACCACGGAAAATCACAAACAAGAGCAAAAGCGGGTCGCTTCGCTCGCAAAGCCGAGGCCGCCAGCCAATCGCCGTTGTTTTTGCTTTTGCTTTTGCCTTTTTTCTTGATCTTCCCGTGGTGCGTGCCGGAGGCAGGAAACTGTCCAAGGTCGGGTGGGGAGGCAGGGCAGGTGCGTGAGCCGCATGGATGCGGCGACCGAGCTTACATGGACGTACTTGCAGCGTCCCCTGCCCTGCCTCCCCACCCGGCCAAACCCATGAACCCGAGCTTTCAGCGACCAACCCAACCCCACCACGGAGGGGCTCCGCCGTTCGCCGACCTCCGCCGAAGGCGCGCTTTCCGCGCAAGAAAAAAATTTCCAACAGACGTGTCGATTCCCAGCCCCCTGGTTCGTTGTACCCAATGAAGGGCACGCGCCACGCGTCCCCACGGGAGACCGCAATGAAAGTGATGGTGATCGTGAAGGCCAACGCCGACTCCGAAGCCGGCCGCATGCCCAGTGAACAGGAATTGTCCGAAATGGGCGCCTTCAACGAGCAACTCGTGGCCGCCGGCATCATGCTGGCCGGTGAAGGTCTGCACGCCACCCAGCGCGGCCGTCGCATTCATTTCGGCGGCGGGGCACCCAAGGTCGAGGCCGGTCCGTTCGGTCCTGCCAGCGAACAGATCGCCGGCTTCTGGCTGTGGGAGGTGCGGTCGCTGGACGAGGCCGTCGAGTGGGCCAGCCGTGCGCCGTTCGGCAGTGGCGGCACGCTCGAACTGCGTCCCTTGATCTCCGCCGAAGACTTCGGTGAAGCCTTCACCCCCGACTTACAGCAGCAGGAACAGCGTCTGCGTGCACAGCTGGAAGGTTGACCCGATTCATCTCCCTGCCGGGCACGACCCGGCACTACTGCCCTGAACCGCACAACGGAGTATTGCCATGAAACTGATTCCCTTCCTCGGCTTCAGCGGCCAGGCCCATGAGGCGATGGCGTTCTACGCCAAGGCACTGGGTGGCCAGGTCACCTCGGAAATGAAGTACCGCGACATGCCGCCCTCCGATGGGTCGCCCGGCTGCAACGAGATGCCGCCGGAAACCCTGGACCACGTCGCGCACAGCCAGCTGGAAATCGGCAGCGCCATCGTGATGGCGGCCGACGGTCCCGGCGGTGGCGAGGGTGGCTCGACCACCATCAATGTCGACGTCGACAGCATCGAAGAAGCCGAACGCGTGTTCGCTGCACTGGCCGAGGGTGGCCAGGTGCAGATGCCGATTGCCGAAACGTTCTGGGCGCACCGCTGGGGCATGCTGATCGACCGCTACGGCAAACCGTGGATGGTCAACTGCATGAAGCAACCCTGATTCCTCTCTTTCTTTCATCCACAAGGAGCTTCACCGATGAGTGCACCGCAACCGCAGATGATCTTCGTCAACCTGCCTGTGCAGGACCTGGAAAAGTCGAAGGCGTTCTTCACCGCGTTGGGCTACAGCTTCAATCCCACCTACACCAATGACGATGCGGCTGGCATGGTCATCAGCGAGAGCATCTACGTGATGCTGCTGACCCAACCTTTTTTCCAGCAGTTCACCAACAAGCCGATTGCCGATGCGCACACTCACACGGAAGTGATCAATGCGCTCTCGGCCCCCAGTCGCAAGGCAGTTGACGAGTTGGTGGACAAGGCACTGGCCGCAGGCGCCAGCGAACCGCAGCCGGCGCGCGACTACGGCTTCATGTACCAGCGCGGCTTCCAGGACCTGGATGGCCATCTCTGGGAAATCGCACACATGGACGGCGAGCCGGGCTGACGGCCGCCGCAAGGGAGAACCCTCATGGCTTACGTGGATGCTTACGTGCTGCCGTGCCCACAGGACAAGGTGGCGGCCTACCGCCGCCTTGCCCGCAAGGCCGGTGCGGTGTGGAAGGACCATGGCGCGCTGCAGTACATGGAATGCGTGGCTGACGATGTGGAACCGGGCAAGAGCACCTCGTTCCCGCGTGCGGTCAAGGCAAAGCCCGGCGAAACGGTGATCGTCGCCTTCGTGGTGTTCCGTTCGCGCGCGGCGCGCGACCGCATCAACGCCAGGGTAATGGCCGACCCGCGGCTGGCGTCGCTGGGCCCGAAGGACATGCCGTTCGATACCAGGCGCATGTTCTGGGGTGGCTTCAAGCCGATTGTTGAAGCGTGAGCTGTGGCGCTTGTGCGGGCCGGGCCTGCGTGCTGTGATCGGCGCATGCCCGATCCCGCACTGACGCAGCGTCTGGAAACCCTCTGGCGGATGGAGTCGCCGGTGTTGATCGCGCGCCTGGCGCGGCTGCTCGGGGGCGATGTCGGCCGTGCCGAGGAGCTGGCCCAGGACACCTGGCTGGCCGCGCTGGAGCGCTGGCCGGAACAGGGCATCCCGGACAACCCCGGAGCCTGGCTGATGACCACTGCGCGCAACCGTGCCATCGATGTGCTGCGCCAACACCAGCGGGTGGCGCAGCAGCATGCGCAGTGGGGCGAGGAACTGCACCCAGCGGCGCTGCCGGCACCGGATGACAGCCAGGCGCTGGAGGATGACCTGGGTGACGATCTGCTGCGGTTGATGTTCGTGGCCTGCCATCCGGTGCTGCCGGCCGATGCGCGGGTGGCACTGACCCTGCGCCTGCTCGGTGGCCTGACCACCGTCGAGATCGCACGTGCGTTCCTGCAGCCCGAGCCGACCATCGCCCAGCGCATCGTGCGCGCCAAGCGCACCTTGGCGCAGAAGCAGGTGCCCTATGAGGTGCCGCGCGCGGACGCGATGCCCGAGCGGCTGGCTTCGGTGCTGGAGGCGATCTACCTGGTCTTCAATGAAGGTTACGCGGCCAGCGCCGGCGATGACTGGATGCGTCCGGCGCTGTGCGAGGAAGCACTGCGGCTCGCACGCATCCTGGCGCACCGGCTGCCGGTGCCGCCGGTGCTGGGCCTGCTGGCACTGATGGAACTGCAGGCATCGCGTGCTGCGGCACGGACCGACGCGCAGGGCGCGCCGGTGCTGCTGGACCAGCAGAACCGCGCGCGCTGGGACTGGCTGCAGATCGAACGCGGGCAGCAGGTGCTGGCCCGCGCGCTGGCCGCCGGTGGTGCTGATGATCCCTATGTGCTGCAGGCGCGCATCGCCGCCTGCCATGTGGCTGCGCGTCGGGCTGAAGCCACCGACTGGCCACGTATCGCTTCGCTCTATACCCAGTTGCTGCAGGTGATGCCTTCGCCGGTTGTCGCTTTGAATCGGGTCGTGGCGGTGCTGCGCAGCGAGGGCGCGTTCGCTGCGTGGGCGCAGCTGCAGCCGTTGCTGGTGGATGCGCGACTACGCGAGTACGCGCCCCTGCAGGTGGTGCGCGCGGAGATACTACAGGCGCTGGGGCGCGACCTCGACGCACGTGACGCTTTTGCCGAAGCCGCCAGACTCAGCCAGAACCAGGCGGAGCGGGGCCTGCTGCGCCAACGGGCCGGACTGCCGCCCCAGGAGTGACTGCGACGAACGCAGCACTTGTCGGCAGGCGCCTGAGCGGCTATGTTTCGCGCCCAGCGGACGCATCAGCGTCCGCATTCCGTGCGTATTGACCGAGGAGCGGTTGGATGTATTCAAGGACGAAGAGCGCATCGCGCGCTTTTGCGCGCCTGCTTGCCTGTGCCCTGTGCCTGGCCGTGTGGCCGATGGCCGCGCAGGCGGCTGACAAATCGCAGCAGGCCTACTGGGCCGGTTTTGCCTATACCGCGGATGCCGCTGCCGTGCAGGCGACCACGCCGCATGCGCATGCCGTGCTGGAAAAGCGCGGCCTGATCCCGCTGAACCAGACCCTGGCGCAGGCGCTCAAGCGCCGGCCGCCGGCGAACCTGGAGCTGATCGACCAGCCGGTGGCGATGCTCGACGGCACCACCAGCGCGACTGTGCTGGCCGCCGCACTGGACCGCGAACTGGTCTCGGTCGAGCCGATCGGCAACCAGTACAAAGTGCTGGTGGAAGTGGCCCTGCAGGCACTGTTCTTCGATTTCCGCGAGCGTCAGGTGATCGCGTCCTATCCGCTGACCCTGCAGCGCATCGACGTGCAGGATTACCGGCCGGACAACGACGATATCGACGCGATCGTCGCCGATCTGCTGTACGGCAGCGCCGATACCAGCCTGTCGCAGGTGCTGGCCGCCAGTCTCGCCCAGGCCAAGCTGCCCGATGCCGCCGTGCGTCGCCTGCAGGTCGGTGGCGTAACCCTGTCCGACGCGGTCCGTGCCAAGCTGCCTGACCCCAAGTGGGAAACCCCGCTGCGCGCCACGCTGGCCCATGAACTGTCCAAGACGCTGTCGTCCAATACCGGCGTCGGCCTGCTGCCGCCGGCCTCGGGTCAGGCGATCGGTGGTGCGATGGCCGCCCGCTTTGCCGACGGCAAGGTCTACCAGCTGAAGATTCCCGAGCCGGACTACGTCATCACTGTGCAGGTCGATGCGCTGAAGAACGGCGTCATCAATGAAACCCCGGCGATGAAGACGATGCTGTTCGGCGCATTCTTCACCGCCAAGGTGACCGAGCCCTTCTCCGGCAAGGTCTATTTCGAACAGCCGCTGCGCAAGGGCGCCACCAAGGTGGTGCCGGTCACGCAGTGGCAGGTCGACCAGTGGTCGGCCAGCTACGAAACCCTGCTGGCCGGCTTCGATGCCTTCGCCGGCGCCGCCGCCAAGCGTGCCGATTCGCGCGCTTGGCTGGACGAACAGAAGCCGGGCGGCCGCCCGTTGCAGCAGCAGACCCAAGCCCTCCAGGAGTTGATCAAGTCATGTCGTTGATGCGTACCATCCTGCTCATCCTCATCGCGCTGGTGGTGGCCTCCCCGGTCGCCGCGCAGACCGCGAGTTCGCGCGGTACCGGTTCGGCCAGCTACGGTCTGCGCCTGAGCGCCGACACCCGTGCCCAGGCCCTGAACAAGGCCAAGGTCAATGCACTGGAGGCGTACATCGCTGAAACCGGTGCGGCCAAGCTGCGCCTGTTCGAAGCCCGCCGCGCCGAGTTCATCGGCGAGATCGACCGTTATGTGCTCAGTGCCGTACCGCTATCGGACACCGAAGACAAGAAGGCCAAGACCTACACCGTCACTGTCCGCGCCGAGATCAACACCACGCTGCTGCAGACCAAGCTGGACGCAGGTTCGGCCGTGGCCGGTGCCACCGCCGCGCAGCGTTCGCTGCTGACCTTCCTGTTCATGGCACGCTCGCAGGACACCGTGCAGTCGTTCCAGGACAAGGAATACCGTCGCGTCGACGCCAGCAGCAGCTACAGCGAGAACACCCGTGAAGGCGACAGCTTCCGTGGCAACTCGGTCAGCACCAACGGCAGCATCAACCAGAACGGTTCGGTGTCGGTCACCAGCGGTGGCAGCACCACCCAGCGCAGCGACAACATCAGCTGGAAGGTGGCCAACGCCGCTGAAGTGAACACCGCGATGACCGGTGCCTTCAGCGCCGCCGGCTACGAAGTGGTTGAAGCCGAGTACGTGGAAGGCGAATCGCGCGGCCTGCTGAGCATCGAGCGCATCCGCAAGGACTTCAGCACCGGCAACGACCTGTCTGCCGCCACCCTGCGCGATACCGCCAACGGCATCCGAGCGGCCAACATCCCCTACATCGCAGTCGGTACCCTCGACGTCGGCATGCGCGACCGCGATCCGGCCAGCGGCAACACCCGCGTGTTCGTCACGGTCACCGGCAAGGTGCTGGACGTGACCGGTCGTTTCCCGCGCACCGTGTCGTCGGTGGGCCCGGTGCAGTTCTCCGGCACCGGCCCGAATGAAACCGTGGCCCGTACCAATGCCCTGCAGCTGGCTGCCGAGAAGGCCGCCCAGCAGATGATCAACGAACTGAACGTCAAGGCAGTCCGCTGATACGCCACCCGGTGGGTGCCGAGCTCGCTCGGCATCGCGCTGGGGTTACCGATTCCCACGTGCCGCTTCGCGGCCGTCTCTCCCAAAGGACACTCATATGATCCGCAATACCGCTCTTGTCGTGGCCATCGCTGCCGCCACCCTGTCGATGCCGGCCCACGCGGGCCTGGGCAAGCTGAAGGACCTGGCCGGTGCCGCCACCGGCACCTCCAGCAGCAGCGCCTCCAACGCCGCCGCTCCGGACGAAGCCGCGCAGGAAGCGCTGGTGCGTCGTTTCGTCAGCTCGCAGTCGCACTCGCTGCAGGCCCAGACTTCGTTCGCCCGCGCCTTCGGCCTGGCCGAGCAGGTGCAGCTGCTGGAAGCCGAGCGCCAGGCGCTGTCGTCGGGTTCGGTCAGCGTCGATGCGATGAAGAAGTCGGTGTCGGTCAGCGAAGCTGCGCAGGCCGCGATCAACGAGCGCCAGGCCGCTCAGCCGGAACTGAACGCTGAATCCAAGCAGCACTACGCCGAAGGCCTGGTCTCGCTGCTGGCGTCGGCAGCCGAAGCACAGAAGCTGGGCGGCGAAGCCAGCAGCTTCACCGCCGGCATGAAGAACCTGGGCGCGACCCAGCTGGCCACCGTTGGCCGCAAGCTGGCAGCGGGCGCATGGGTGGCCAAGGAATCGCCGGGCTTCATCCAGGGCTTGTACGGTTCGACCAAGTCGGCCGTGACCTTCGCCAGGAAGAGCAAGGTGAAGGTGCCGTCCAACGCCGACTCGATGCTCGACTCGATCTGATCCGAGGCGAATCTCCATGCGTATGACAACCCGTTTGATCGGCCTGGGCCTGGCCGCCGCGCTGCTTGCAGCCTGCGGCAAGCAGGACACCCCGGCCGCCGCGCCCGCCAAGGACAAGGCAACCAGTGCACTGGCCAGCAATGCGCCAGTGGAAGCAGCGCCCCTGCGTGGCACGCCGGATTTCGGCGGCACCACCCAGGTCGCGCGCGAAGCCGACGGCATCGGCAGCACCCCGGAACTGGCGGTGCTGGCGGCGCTGCAGTCGGCCGTGGCGCAGGTCAACGGCGTACGCGTGGCCAGCCAGATGCAGGGCCTGCGCGCAGGCCTGCATGTGGATGTGGATGGCGAACACGTCGGCGATATCCGCGCCGACGCGTTCACCCAGCAGATGATCGCCGGCTCGCAGGGCGCGGTGCTGGGCTATGAAATCCTGTCGCAGGATGAAGTGCGGCAGCTGGACGAGGAAACCATCGCCCGCGTGCGCGCCAGCGATGAAGGCTGGAGCTTCAAGGGCTCGGCGTCGGCCACTGCGTCCGGCGAAGCCTCGGCCAAGAGCGGTTCGGCCTCGGCCAGCGTCAGGGAAAGCTACGACGAGAAGGTCAGCGTCGATGCCAAGCGTGGTGCAAGCTCGTTCGATTCCGACGTGACCCACCGCAGCATGCGCAGCTACTGGAAGGTGCGCGTGCGTGCACAGATCGCCCAGTACCGCGCACCGGACGAACAGGGCAAGCCGAAGATCGTGGTTGCACTGCCGCGCACCAAGGCCGGCAGCTACGCCGTAGGCGATGGCCGCGTGGATGCCGATGAAGTGGCCGACGCGATCCGTGCGCGCCTGTCCGACACGCTGACCCAGACCCAGCGCTTCATCGTGCTGGACCGCGAGTTCGGCGACGAACTGCAGGCCGAGATCGACCACATCAACAGCGGCAACGTGCGCCTGCAGGACACCGCGCGCGTGGGCCAGCAGCTGGCGACCGATCTGATCCTGATACCGACCATCGAACGCTTCGAGTACCCGCGCAGCGTGCGCAACCTGCGCATGTCCGACCGCCAGGTGACCTCGTACTCCGGTGGCGGCCGCATCACCCTGCGCCTGATCAACGCCACCACCGGCCAGGTGGTGATGTCCGACAGCTTCGACCACCAGCTGGCCTCGACCGGCCCCAGCACCCTGCCGCGCGTGGTCAACGGCCGCAACATGGCCGCGGCGATGATGGAATCGCTGTCGGGCCAGATCGGCACCAGCATCGTCACCACGCTGTTTCCGGTGTCGGTGGTCTCGGTGGACGGTGACCAGGTGGTGCTGAGCCAGGGCGGTGACACCGTGCAGGCCGGCCAGCGCTGGCAGGCCGTGCGCCTGGGCGAAGAACTGAAGGACCCGCAGACCGGCCGCTCGCTGGGCCGCAGCGAACACCCGTGCTGCACCATCCGCATCGACCGCGTCGCTGCACAGACCTCGTACGGCACCATCGAAGACGGCGTCGACGCGATGCGCGGCGGTTTCCGTCCGGGCCAGATCGAACTGCGCCAGAAGCTGGGCAGCAAGCCGGCCGCCGCCGCCGCAGGTGCGACTGCCTCGGCCGCTCCCGCAGCTGCCGCACGCCCGGCCGCCAAGCCGAAGCCCAAGCCCGCTGCCACGCCGGCCGAAGACCCGAACTGGTAACAGGCTCAAGCAACACACCGATGGGGTCAGATCCCTTTCCCGCCGGGAAAGGGATCTGACCCCTTCTTGTTTCAGTCCGTGTCGACCAAGGTCGACACCCACCAACAGCAGCGGGAAGCTGTCGAAGGCGGGATGGGTCCGATTGCGGGGGTGTCCGCGGCATGGATGCCGCGGCCAAGCCCCCAAGGACGGGTTTGCGGCGTCCCCCGCAACCGGACCCACCCCGCCATCCCACCGAATGCCTGCTTCTGCTGTTGCTGTTGCCCTGGCATCGGCAGGTGCAGGGCGCAGCCCTGCCGAATCCCATTACACTCCAGAAGGATTTCCTGCTGGAGAGAGCAATGAAACGAGTAGTACTGGGCGTGCTGGCTCTGTCGGTGTCGAGCGCACTGATGGCGGCGACCCCGAAATTCGATGGCGCGCGGATCTCCGCCGACGTCAAGGAACTGGCCTCCGACGCCTACGAAGGCCGCTCCCCGGCCACCGCCGGCGAAGAAAAGACCATCGCCTTCCTCAGCAAGCAGTTCGCCGACGCCGGCCTGCAGCCGGGCGGTGACCTCAAGGACGGCAAGCGCCTGTGGACCCAGGCCGTGCCGCTGCGCAAGGGGGACATCGTCGGCGCGCCGCAGTTGGCATTGCACCAGGGCGGCAAGACCCTGCCGCTGGAACAGGGCAAGCAGATTGCCGTGCGCGCCGCCATGAACGGGGCCAGCAACGTCGACATCAGCAAGGCCCCGCTGGTGTTCCTCGGCTACGGCGTGAAGGCCCCGGAGCGCAACTGGGACGACTTCAAGGGCGTGGACCTGAAGGGCAAGATCGCCGTCGTGCTGATCAACGACCCGGACTTCGAGACCGGCCAGGGTGACTTCGACGGCAAGGGCATGACCTACTACGGCCGTTGGACCTACAAGTACGAAGAAGGCGCCCGCCAGGGCGCGCTGGGCGTGCTGATCGTGCACGAGACCGCACCGGCGTCGTATGGCTGGGCGACCGTGGCCGGCTCCAACACCAACACCATGTTCGATGTGGTGCGCGACAACCCGGCCGACAGCCACCCGCTGCTGGAAGGCTGGATCCAGCGCGACCTGGCCGTTGAGCTGTTCCGCTCGGCCGGGCAGGATTTCGAGGCGCTGAAGAAGAAGGCGCAGCAGCGCGACTTCACCCCGGTGCCGCTGACCGGCGCCAGCTTGGACGCGAAGTACGCGGTGAAGACCGAAGTGATCACCTCGCACAACGTGGCCGCGCGCCTGGAAGGCAGCCGCCACCCGGACGAGACCATCGTCTACAGCGCGCATTGGGACCACATCGGCGTGGGCGAGCCCGACGCACGTGGCGACCGCATCTTCAATGGCGCACTGGACAACGCCAGTGGCACCGCCTCGCTGATCGAACTGGCCCGTGGCTTCGCCAAGGCCAAGCGTCCGGAGAGGTCAGTGCTGTTCCTGGCGGTCACCGCCGAGGAAAAGGGCCTGCTGGGTTCGGAGTACTACGCCACCCATCCGCTGTATCCGCTGGAGAAGACCGTGGCGGTGATCAACATGGACGGCATGGCGCCGTTCGGGCCGTCACGGGACTTCGGCATCTACGGTGCCGCGCGTTTCGAGCTGCTGGACCAGCTGAAGGACGTGGCCAAGGGCTGGGATATCCGCTACACCCCGGACCCGAAGCCGGAAGCCGGCCTGTTCTTCCGCTCCGATCACTTCCCGTTCGCCAAGCGTGGCGTGCCGGCGCTGTCGTGGTCGGCCGGCCAGGACTGGGTGGACGGTGGGGTGGCCGCAGGCAAGAAGGCCTCCGAGGACTACACCGCCAAGCGCTACCACCAGCAGGGCGACGAATGGCAGCCGGACTGGGTGTTCGCCGGTGCCGCCCGCGACCTGGAAGTGCTGTACACGCTCGGCAACCAGCTGGCCAACACGCGCAGCTGGCCGAACTGGAGCAAGGACGAATCGTTCCGCGCCGTGCGCGATGCCAGCGCCGACCAGCGCAAGTAAGGGCATGCGCCGGGTTCGCCCGGCGCCTCCCGGGTAGTGCCGGCCGCTGGCCGGCATCCCTGTGATGCATGCGGAGATAGTGGGGAGCCGGCCAGCGGCCGGCACTACCAGATGGCTTTCCATCCCCGCTTTTCCGGCCTTCGTCGCAGCCCGCTTGTTTGCCCGGCGGGCCGCTCTATGCTCGGCTCACCCCCTTCCTCCAAGGCGCCGCCGTGTTCGCCAGCCTCTCTCTCCTGATCCGCCACCTGCTGGCCTGGGCCGCCGCGCTGGTTGTCGCCGGCATGGTCTGGAGCGGCATCTTCAGCGGCATGAACGATGGCCCGGGCTGGGTGTTCGGCCTGCTGGCGATGTTCCTGATGATCTCCGCGCTGGGCAGCGCGATCACCCATGTGCGCCGGGTGTGGCTGGTGGCCGGCCGATTGGATTCGACCACGTTGTCCGGGCGCCAGCGCCGCCAGGTGGAACTGCCGATGGATGCCGGCCAGGCCTATGCCGTGGTGGAAGCGGCAATTGCCGAACTTCCGCGCGTGGAAGATGTGGAAAGCTCGGCCGGCAGCCTGCAGGTGCGCGCCTACGTGCGCCGGGTCGACCTCTGGAATGGCCGCCAGCCGTCGCGCTGGAACCTGCCGGCGCGGTTGGCGATCAAGCGCAACAGCGTGCTGGCGACGGTCACGCCGGGGCAGGGCACCAGTACCGTCACTCTGCTGTTCGAACCGGATGCTGGCTGGTGGGCCGATCTGCTGGCGCTGGATGAGGGCAGCAACTTCGAGAACGCCGAAGCGGTCACCCGCGCGATCAGCCGCCGCGTGGCCGACCAGCGCCGCGATGAGCAGGCCGCCGCCGAACAGACCCAGGTGGAAAAGGAACTGTCGGTCGCGCGCTTGAACCTGCTGCATGCGCAGGTGGAGCCGCACTTCCTGTACAACACGCTGGCCAACGCGCAGGTGCTGACCCGCACCGACCCGGCACGTGCCGAGCAGATGCTGGGCCACCTGATCCAGTACCTGCGCAGCTCGTTGCCGCAGGTGGACGAGTCGGTGTCGACGCTGGGCGTGGAGCTGGAACGCACGCGCGCCTACCTGGAGATCCTGCGTATCCGCATGGGCGCACGGTTGGCGGTGGAAGTGCAGGTACCGAATGAGCTGCATGGCGTGCACCTGCCGGCGATGGCACTGCAGACGTTGGTGGAGAACGCGATCAAGCACGGCCTGGAACCCAAGCCCGGCGGTGGCACGATCTGGATCCTGGCGCGTGGGTTTGATGACCATGTGACCGTGACCGTCGCCGACGACGGGCTCGGCTTCGGCCAAGGCACCAGCGGCACCGGCATCGGCCTGAAGAACCTGCGCGAACGCCTGCGCCTGACCTGTGGCGAGCAGGCCGGCGTGGCGATCGTTGCCAACTTCCCCAGCGGTGTGGCCGCGACCATGACCTTGCCGCAGACACACAAGGAGCGCAGCCATGCCGCTTGAAGCCCTCATTGCCGAAGACGAGGAACTGCTGCGGCAGTCACTGGTGGAACAGCTGCGCCGGTTGTGGCCGGAGCTGAAGCTGGTGGCCGAGTGCGAGGACGGCGCCAGTGCGCTGGAGCAGCTGGCCGAGACGCAGCCGGACATTGCGTTCCTCGACATCCGCATGCCCGGCATCAGTGGCATCGAAGTTGCGCGCTCGCTGTCCGAGCTGAGCCCGCGTACCCAGGTGGTGTTCGTCACCGCCTATGACCAGTACGCCATCGACGCGTTCGAGCAGGGCGCGATGGATTACCTTCTGAAGCCGGTCAGTGACGAACGCCTGCTGGCGACGCGTGAGCGCATCCTGTCGCGGCTGCCATCGACGCGCCAGGATGACGCCGTGCTTGAACGCCTGCTGCAGCGGCTGGGGCCATCGCAGGGTGCTGCCGAGCGCCCGCCGCTGGCCTGGATCACCGCCAGCAACGGCCGCGAGACGCAGCTGATCATGCTGGAAGATGTCGCCTACTTCCGTGCCGACAACAAGTACACCACCGTGGTCACCTCTGCCGGCGAGAGCCTGTTGCGCACACCATTGCGCGAACTGCTGGAAGTACTCGACCCGCAGCACTTCCGCCAGATCCACCGCTCCACCATTGTCAACATGAAGGCGGTGGCGGCGGTCAGCCGCGACGATACCGGGCGCGGTGTGCTGCGGCTGCGGGGCCGGACGGAAACACTGGTGGTCAGCCAACCATTCATGAGCCTGTTCCGCGGCATGTAGCCGCACCGCTCCTTTCCGCTACCAGGAGCATTGCATGCGTCTTTTCCTGCTTGCAGCCCTCGCTGCACTGGCGCTTGCCGGTTGCCAGAAGTCCACCGAAACCGCGATTACCCGCACCACTGCCAATGGCGTGGACACGCTGTACAGCAAGCGCACGGTAGTGGACGGCGTGGCGCGTTTTGAGTGCATGGCCAGCCGCAGCGGTCAGTGCCATTACCTGTTGCTGGACCCGGCCTGTCGTCCTGACGCCGCGTGTGCGAGAGCGCCGATACGGTCGTTCGCGTTGGCGGTCGGCACCACCCAGGAGTTCAGGGACCTGCCGAAAGGCTTCGCCCAGTGCGTCAGCGAGGATCGGAAAGAACAATGCCACCGTGAGTGATCACGGTGGCATTGTGGGTCCCCCCGCTTCCCTGAAGGGTCAGTAGGCAGGCTGCAGTGTCAGGTCGTGGTGGTGCTCGTTCTCGCCCACGTGGTTGAGGCGGCCGACCAGTTCGGAGTGCTGCTTCATGCGCCCGATCTCGGTCATGATGCGGATGTCCTCGTGGCGCAGCTCGCGCTTGGCGGTGACCGCCTGCTTGTAATCGAGCACTTCCGGGTAATGCTCGGCCAGTTCCAGGGCCTCGGCCACGTGCTCGACGCTGTCGGCCTTGGAGCTGATGCGTGCGCGACTGTTGAACGCCTTCATCCAGCGCTCGAAACCGGCCTGCTGATCGAACATGTTGGCCATGAACCAGATCACGAACAGGATCGAGACCCACGAGCCGAACACGACTACCACGCGGGTGAACGTGATATGGAAGTCGTCACGCCACAGGTAGTTGGCGATCAGGCCAAGAATCAGCAGCGAGGCTGCCTGCCAGCCGACGATCGAGGCGATCAGCCATTGGCACTTGGCCTGCGCCAGCACGGCTACTTCATCGCGGATCTGCTGCTCGCTGAGATTGCGCCAATGCGCGACCTGTTTATCGAACGGGCTGCTGTAGAGCTCGTTGTCGCGAAGCAGAATTCCCAAACCCTTGAACAAAGCAATCATGGCTGGCTCCTTGTGGAACGTGCGTCGATCAGCATTGGACGGTGTGGCGGGTCCAGTTCTAGCACTTCCAGCGAGCCGTGCAATGGTCGCCATGCCAAGCCGCGTAAGCGCCTTCTCTGAATCGGTGAATGTTGCTGCATCGCAGCATCGAGGCCGGAGCCTGCGACAGGATGTCGCAGGGTGAAATGTGCTGCGGCCGCACATGAAACCGTGGCTGAGTGCGAAGACTCGCCGCCGGCGTCGTGATCGCCCAGAATCGGGGCCGACCGCGCAACTCGCGGCCACCCTTTCGCTTTTCCTGGACCTGTGATGCCGGCTCTGCTGCAGCGACTCTCCCGCCCCGTCACCGCGCCGATCCGGCGCTGGGTACTGGAGGCCTTCCCCCGTGGTCAGAGCGGCATCGATTACGACCAGCCGCTGGGTGACCCGGGCTGGTTTGGACCTGACAGCGTGACCTGGCGCCTGCACGCGGAGTTCCCCTCGATGCTGGCCGGGGGCCTGTGTGCGCTGATGCTGCAGACCCTGCATCCGCGCGCGCTGGCCGGGGTCTACGACCACTCCAATTTCCGTCAGGACCTGGTGGGTCGCCTGCGTCGCACCACCGCGTTTGTCGCCGGTACCAGCTATGCACCCAGCGGGGAGGTAGAGGCGCTGGTGGCCAAGGTGCGCCGCATCCATGCACAGATCCGCGGCCAGACCGCGCAGGGCGAGCCCTACGCGGCGGACGATCCACAACTGCTGACATGGGTGCACGTGACTGAGGCGTTTGGTTTCCTGCAGGGCTTTCGTCGCTACGGGCGCGAGGTGCCGGCGCACATCGCCGACCGCTACTACGACGAGTACCGCCGCGTGGCCGAAGCACTGGGTGCGGTGGATGTGCCGCGCAGTGAAGCCGAGGTGGCAGCGTACTTCTGCGCGCGGCAACCGGAGCTGCGTGTGGACGAGCGCTCGCGTGAAGTGCTGGAGGTGTTGTCCGGCGTGCGCCTGCCGGTACCGGTGCCGGGGCTGTCGCGCGAGGTGTTCCTTGGCGCCGGTGCGGCACTGCTGCCGGACTGGGCCGAAGGCATGCTTGAACGCAGCGGCCGCCAGCGTGCGCAGGCGGCCGCTTCAGCGAAGCTGATGCAGGGCATGGCGCCGCTGTTCCGCCGTGCGCTGCCCGATGGCCTCGCCAGCCGCGCCTGTGCGCGCATGGGCGTGCCAGTGGAAGCCCTGCGCGAGTGGCCCACCGTTCCCCGGTAGGTGCCAACCTTGGTTGGCACGCGCTGCGCGATAAAGCTTCATCCACGCATGGCGTGGATCTACTGATGCCATGGTTTTGGTTGGCACACGCGTTGCGCGCGGTGCCGCAGAAGGGCCAACCAAGGTTGGCCTCTACCAGAGCGGATGCGGCAGTATATCCACGCCATGCGTGGATGGGCCTCACCCGGCCGACTTCAACCCACGCAACAGCATCTCCAGCGCCACCGTCGCTTGCCGCAGGCGCGTGTCGCCATCCTCGCCCTCGGCGATCCAGAACGCGGCCTCGGCCAGGCTGCCGTAGATCAGCGATGCCAGCGCCTGCGCATCCACCGGCATCGCTACGCCCTGCGCGATCAACTGTTCGATCAGGCGCTGCATCGAGTGCACGCAGTGGCGCTGCGATTCCGGTGAGGCGCCACCCAGCACCGCGCGCGCGTCACGCAGCACGATGCGCTGGATCTCCGGCTCCAGCGCCATCTCCAGATAGGCACGGCAGCGCTGCACGAAACCGTCCCAGGCATCATCCGCGCCATCGCTGATCGCCTGCAGGCGCAGGTCGGTCTCGGCATCGAGCTGGGCGACCACTGCGGCCAGCAGTCCCTTCTTGTCGCCGAAGTGGTGGTAGAGCGCACCCCGCGTCAGGCCGGCCTGGGCGGTCAGGTCATCCATCGAGGTGGCGGCATAGCCATGCTCGCTGAACACGCGGCGGGCGGTGGCCAGCAGGCTGGCACGGGTTTCTTCCATCTCGGCGCGGGTGCGACGGACCATCCGGAACTCCTTACATACGCAGTGCATGATTATTTACATACGTCGCGTATGAATGTAGGCTCTTATTCATACGCTCTGTATGTATTGTCGTGGCGCCGGGAGCGCCAGGCAAGCCGCTGCCCTGGAGATCCCGATGGCCACCCCCTACCGCGACCTGTTCGCCGCCCCCGGCACCGCCCGCCTTGCCTTGGCCGGCCTGCTGGCCCGCCTGCCGCTGCCGATGACCGGCATCGGCATCATCACCCTGCTGTCGCAGCTGCGCGGCAGCTATGCCTTGGCCGGTGCGGTGTCTGCCACCTTCGTGCTGACCTATGCGCTGCTGTCACCGCAGGTATCGCGCTGGGTCGACCGGCGCGGGCAGGGCAGGGTGCTGCCATGGGCTACTGCGGCCAGTGCGGCAGGGTTGTTGCTGCTGCTCGCGTGCACGCTGCTGGCTGCGCCAGACTGGGCGCTTTTCGTCGCCGCCATGCTGGCTGGGTGCATGCCCAGCGTGTCCGCAATGGTGCGCGCACGCTGGACTGCGATCCATCGCGGTCGCCCGCAGCTGCAGACCGCGTATTCGCTGGAGACCGTGTTCGATGAGGTGACCTTCATCGTCGGTCCACCGTTGTCAGTGGGGCTGTCGGTGGCGGTATGGCCACAGGCCGGCGTACTGGCGGCCGCCCTGCTGCTGGTGGTCGGCGTCGCCGCATTGGTGCTGCAGCGGGGCACCGAGCCGCCGCTGCAGCAGCACGAAGGTGCAACTCCCTCGGGCTCGCTGCTGCGGCACACGGAGATCCGCCTGCTGGCGTTGCTGATGCTGGCGATGGGCGTGATTGTCGGTACGGTCGACATCACCAGCGTGGCCTTCGCCGAACAGCGGGGGCAGCCGCTTGCCGCCAGCGTGGTGCTGTCGGCCTATGCGCTGGGCAGCTGCGCGGCGGGCCTGCTGTTCGGGGCACTGAAGCTGCAGGCGCCGTTGCGGCGCCTGTTGCTGCTCGGTGCAGCAGCTACCTCGATGACCACCCTGCCGCTGCCGTGGGTCGGCAGCCTGCCCGGGCTGGCCGTGGCGGTGCTGCTGGCCGGGGTGTTCTTCGCACCGACGATGATCGTGGCGATGTCGCTGGTCGAACAACGCGTGCCCGAATCGCGCCTGACCGAGGGCATGACCTGGCTGCTGGCCGGATTGAACATCGGCGTGGCGCTGGGCGCGGCGCTGTCCGGGCAGAGCGTCGATGCGGGGGGCGTGCGTAGCGGCTTTGTCGTTGCACTGGTGGCAGGCGGGGGCGTGCTGCTGTTGGCCGTTCTCGCGCGACGTGCCTTGCGCCCGGCTGCCGCATCCACCCCTGAAGGAATTATCCCGTGAGCGCTTCGTCGCCTGCGCATGCCGCGCCTGTGCATCGCCATCCGTGGTGGGCGGTTTCTGCGGTTGGCCTCGCCACCTTCTCGGTGGTCACCACCGAAATGCTGCCGGTGGGCCTGCTGACCCCTGTCGCCGAAGATCTCGGCGCGTCCACCGGCACCGTCGGCCTGATGATCTCGCTGCCGGCCCTGCTGGCGGCAGTGTTCGCACCGCTGGTGGTGATCGCAGCCGGCGGCATCGATCGTCGTCGCATCCTGTGTGTGCTGCTGGGGCTGCTGCTGGTCGCCAACGTTGCTTCGGCGCTGGCACCCGGCATCGGCTGGCTGCTGGCCGCGCGCGTACTGGTGGGGTTCTGCATGGGCGGGATCTGGGCCATCGCTGGTGGGCTGGCAGCCCGCCTGGTACCGGCGCATCGCATCGGCCTGGCCACCTCGATCATCTTCGGGGGCGTGGCCGCAGCATCGGTTCTGGGGGTGCCGCTGGGTGCACTGATCGGCGACGCCCTGGGCTGGCGCTTCGCGTTCGCAGCGATGGCGCTGTTCAGTGCGGCGGTGATGCTGCTGCATCTGTGGGTGGTTCCCGCGTTGCCGGTGGTGGCGTCGGTGCGCCCGGCGCAGTTCGTGCAGCTGCTCGGCCACCGTGGCCTGCAGCGCGGCCTATGCCTGACGCTGCTGCTGGTAGCGGGTCACTTCATTGCGTTCACTTATGTACGCCCGTTGCTGACCCTGCGATCGGGCGCGGATGCCGCTTGGATCGGCGCGCTGCTGTTCGCCTATGGCATGGCGGGCATCGCGGGCAACTTCATCGCCGGGCCACTGGCCGCTCGTCACCCGCGCGGCATGCTGCTGGCGATCTCTTGCGGCCTGCTGCTGACGCCGTTGTTGTTCCTGTGGCTGGGCGGCACACCCACCGGCGGCATTGTGGTGCTGCTGCTGTGGGGCCTGGCCTATGGCGGCGTGTCGGTCGGCCTGATGAGCTGGATGATGAAGGCAGTGCCGCATGCGGTGGAGATCGCCACCGCGCTGTATGTCGGTGTGTTCAACATCGGCATCGCAATGGGCGCGTGGGGCGGTGGATGGCTGCTGGATGGCGTGGGCCTGCATGCGAATCTGTGGGCCGCGGCCGGGCTTGCCATGGTCGCCACGCTGGTGATTGCCACAACGCGCCGGTAGATCCACGCCATGCATGGATGGCTTGTAGTCCTGTAGACCTGTAGATATGCCGACTAACGTCGGCATCCACCCGAGCGGGGCATTTGCCAACCAAGGTTGGCAGCTACCAGAGCGAGGCATGTGCCGACCAAGGTTGGCATCCACCCGAGCGGGGCATTCGCCAACCAAGGTTGGCAGCTACCGGGAAATGAAACGGGCGCCTCGCGGCGCCCGTTCCGGTTACATCACCACACCTTGACCCGCTTGTCCGGGGCCAGGTAGAGCTTCTGGCCTTCCTTTACTTCGAACGCCGGATACCAGGCGTCGATGTTGCGCACGGTGAGTGCGCGGAACTGCCCTGGCGCATGCACATCGGTCAGCAGCGAGTTGCGCAGCGCCTGCTCGCGGCTCTTGCTGCGCCACGCCTGGGCGAAGCCCAGGAAGAAGCGCTGGTCCGGCGTGAAGCCTTCCAGGGTCTGGCCCGGCTTGCCCTGCAGCGACAGCTGGTAGGCATCGTAGGCAGTGCCCAGGCCGGCCACGTCGGCGATGTTCTCGCCCAGGGTCAGCTTGCCGTTCACATGCACGCCCGGGAACGGCTCGTAGCTGCTGAACTGCGCGGCCAGCGCATCACCGGCGGCGTTGAACTGCTTCAGGTCCTCGGCGGTCCACCAGTTGTGCAGCTTGCCGGTCTCGTCGAACAGCGCGCCGGCGTTATCGAAGCCATGGCTGATCTCATGGCCGATCACCGCGCCGATCGCACCATAGTTCACTGCGTCGTCGGCGGCACCGTCGAAGAACGGCGGCTGCAGGATCGCGGCCGGGAACACCAGGCGGTTTTCCAGTGGCACGTTCATCGCATTGATGGTCTGCGGCAGCATCGCCCACTCGCTGTGGTCGACTGCCTTGCCCAGCTTGGCGATGTTGCGCTGGTACTCGAACAGTTCGGCGCGCTGCGCATTGCCCAGCGCGTCATCACGGCGGATCTCCAGGCCGGTGTAATCACGCCACTTTTCCGGGTAGCCCATGCCCACGGTCAGGCCGGCCACCTTGGCCTTGGCGCTGGCCTTGGTCTGCGGCGACATCCACGCGAGCGCATCGATGCGCTTGGCGAAGGCGGCGATGATGTTCTTCGCCATCTCGTCCGCGCGTTCCTTGGTCCTGGCGTCGAAGTGCTTCTCGACGTAACGCTTGCCGATCGCTTCGCCGACGGCATGGTTGGCGTCGTCCACCGCACGCTTCCAGCGGTCGCTCTGCTGCGGCGTGCCGCTCAGCGCGGTGCCGTGGAAGGCGAAGCGGGCATCGGCGAACTTCTTCGGCAGGTAGGCAGCGGCGCGGTCCAGCGCGTGGAAGGCCAGGTAGTCCTTCCAGGCATCCAGCGGCTCGGTGGCGACCAGCCTGGACAGGCCGGCCACGGCCTTGGGCTGCCAGACGATGAAGTCCTGCTGCTTGCCCAGTGCGGCCGCGTCGAGGAAGGCGCTCCAGTCCATGCCCGGCGCCTTCGCATTGAAGTCGGCCTGGGTCCACGGATTGGCACCCTTGGTCACGTCATTGGTTTCTTCCTGGGTGGCGTGCGCCTGCGCGATCTTCGTTTCCAGCGCGAGAATGCGCTGTGCCTTGCCCGCCGGATCGGCGACGCCGGCCAGCTGCAGCATCTGTGCGATGTAGGCCTGGTACTGCTTGCGCAGCTCGGCCATGCGGCCACCGCCCAGGTAGAAGTCGCGGTCGGGCATGCCCAGGCCGCCCTGCACCAAGTACGGCGCGGTGCGGTCCGGCTGCAGCAGGTCCACCGACACCCACAGGCCGAACAGGCGGTCGGTGTAGAAGTTGGTGGCATTGAGCAGGTCGACGTCGGCACGCACGTCGCCGCCCAGGGCACGGGCCAGGCCGGCCTTGTCGGCGATCGCGTCGATCGCCTTCAGCTGCGGCTGTACCGGCGCAATGCCGTGCTGCTCGATGCCGGCCTCGTCCATGTAAGCAGCGTAGTAGTCGCCGATCAGCTTGTCGTCACCGCTGGCCTGGGTGTTGCCGGCGGCGCCCTCAAGAATGGCGCGGGTGTCGGCCAGGGTCTTCTCGGCAATGACGTTGAAGCTGCCGAAGCGCGAGCGGTCGGCCGGGATCTCGGTGTTCTTCACCCAGGTGCCGTTGGCGAAGCCGAAGAAGTCATCACCGGGGGCAATGCTGCGGTCCATGCCGCTGGCATCGAAGCCGAAGCTGCCCAGCATCGGCTTGGCCGCAGCGGGTGCAGCCTCGGCGGGCTTGGCGGTGCCAGCGGCCGGATCGGCCGGACGGTCGCAGGCAGCCAGGGACAGGCTGGCAACGATGGCCAGTGCCAGGGTGGGACGGCGCAGCTTGGACATGGACTTCTCTTGCAGCGGAAAACCCCAAGTCTAATCCGCCGCAGCCCGGCTGGCCGTCCCTGTGGCTGGCCGGTCCTGTGCAGGATCTGGCTGAACGCGCCGAAGCGATCTTCACGCCGTCACCGGGGTGGTGCATGCTGGGCCCTGGAGCCCTGCGCGGACACGGGGAGGTGGCCATGCAGGACGGGGTCAGGCGTCAAGAATGGCGTCCGCCGGCCGTTGAGGTCGGGGATGTGGAGGATTCGTTCGCGCATGAAGCCAGCCGACTGCACAAGGAAGATCGACCGATGCCCGCGTTGAAGCGGGCGTTGGCCCGTCCGTTGCGCGCCATCACCTGGGGCGGCGTGCTGCTGGGCCTGTTGCTGGTGGCCGGATTGGCCACCATGCTGGCCAACGACCATCACCGCCGCCTGGAGGCGGCGCAGCGGCAGAGCCGGGCGCTGGCGGTGGGGAGCGAGCGCCTGCTGGCGCTGGAACTGCGCAATCTGGAGCGGGCGATGACCGGCATCGCCGGCGATGCCGGTGAGTTGTTCCGCAGCGTGCCGTCACAGGCTCCGGCACTGCTGGAGGCGGCCATCGGTGGCGTGCTGCGCCGCCACGCTGAACTGCACAGCATCGTGGTGCTGGACCGCCACGGGCGCGCGCTGACCGCCGGGCGCGGCGACCTGCAGCTGCCGCTGTGGACCGACCCGCTGCGCCGGGGGCAGGGCAGTGCCCTGTACATCGGCCCGCCGCAGCGGGCCAGCGATGGCGACTGGGTGGTGCCGCTGGCACTGCCGATGGCCGGTGAACGCTGGCTGTTGGCACGGCTGCGCTGTGGTGAACTGCAGCGCATCGCCGGCGGCCTGGATGTTGGTCCCAACGGGCTGGTCTCGATCACCGACGCCGAGGGTTACATGCTGGCGCGCGTGCCCGATCCGCATGGCACGGTCGGTCGCCGCTACGACCTGCCGCGGCGTGACCTGCTCGGCAAGCAGGCGGTGGTCGAGCTCGGCAGCCTGCCCGGCGTGGTCGATGGTGTGCCGCGCATCACGACCATCAGTACGCTCGACCGCAGCCCGCTGGCGGTGCAGATCGGCCTGGCCGATGAAGACGTGCTGGCACCCTGGTGGCCGTACCTGCAGGCATCGGTGGCGATCGTGCTGGCCTACGTCGTGGTGCTGCTGGTGCTGCTGTATGCGGTGCGCCGCAGTACCCGCAGCCAGCAGGCGATGGCCGAGGAACTGAAGGCGGGCCATGCCGAGCTGCGTCTGGCCCATCAGGTCGGGCGTGTCTGCACCTGGTACGTGGATGAGGACGCCGCGCTGCTGCGCTGGTCGCCGCTGGCCCGCGAGATCTTTGGGGTACAGACCGACGCCTTGCCGGTCGCGGATTTCTTCGCGCGCGTGCATCGCGATGATGCCGCGCGCCTGCAGCAGGCTTTCGACCAGGCCTTTGCCGGCGGCGCAGTGCTCGACCAGGTGTTCCGCCTGGTGCTGCCCGGTGGTGAAGTGCGCTGGGTCGGCGCGCGCGGACAGCGGGTGGAGGTGGCCGACAGCGAACGACGCATGATCGGCGCGTTGACCGACCTGAGCGAACGCTATCAGGCGCGCGAGCAGATGAACGAAGTGGAACGCCGCTTCCGCCTGCTGTTCGACCGCAACCCGGCGCCGTTCTGGGTGTTCGACCCGGACACGCTGCGCTTCATCGAGGTCAACGACGCTGCAGTGCGCCAGTACGGCTACAGCCGCGACGAGTTCCTGGCGATGAGCATCCTCGACATCCGCCCGCGCGAAGGCTGGGACGAAGTGCGTGGTGCCATCCAGCGGGCGCAGGTGGGCGATCCCCCCGACGCAACCGTGCGCCTGCACCGGCGCAAGGACGGCAGTGTGTTCGAGGTGCGCGCACACCTGTCCAAGCTCGATTTCGACGGACAGCCCGCGTGCCTGGTGCTGGCCGAGGATGTGAGCGAACGGCTGGCCTACGAGCGCGACCTGGCCTACCAGGCACGGCACAACCCGGCCACCGGCCTGCTCAACGTGCGTGCATTGACCGACCAGCTGGATGAGCAGGGCGAGGGCTATACCATCGCCTTCGTGCAACTGCGCGGACTGCAGCTGGTGGCCGATACGCTGGGCCGTGAGATCGGTGATGCGGTGCTGCAGTCGATGGCGACCCGCCTGGGCGGGTTGGGCGCACGCTGCGGCACGCTGGCGTTCCAGCCGGCGGAGGACTTCGTGTTCGCCATCGGTTCGGAGCACGATACCCAGCGCGTGCTGGACGACCTGCTGCAGATCGTGTCGGCGCCGATGCGTGGCAAGGATTCACTGCACCAGTTCGAGCCGCGCATCGGCGTGGCGGTGCATGTGGCCGGTGACGGCCACAGCGCCGAACAGGTGATCGGCATGGCCGCGCAGGCGGCGCACGCGGCGCGTGCCGAGGGCAACGTGGTGGTCTGGTTCGACGCAGCGGTGACCACGCGGCTGGCCGACCGGTTGCGCCTGGCCGGGCGCATCCATGCGGCCATCGACAACGAGTTCCAGCTGTACTTCCAGCCGATCCGGCATGCCAGCGATGGCAGCCCGGCGGCATTGGAGGCATTGCTGCGCTGGCCGCAGGCTGATGGCAGCTTCATCCCGCCCAATGAGTTCATCCAGCTGTGCGAGGACACCGGGCTGATCCTGGCACTTGGCCGCTGGGTGATCCGAGCGGCAGCGAAGGCACAGCGGCGGTTGGTCGAGGCCGGGTGGGGCGAACTGCCGATTGCGGTCAACGTCTCGGCCGTGCAGTTCTTCAACAGCGACCTGGTGGCCGAGTTCACCCGCGCCCAGCAGGAGTTCGGGTTGGCGCGGGGTGCGCTGCATGTGGAACTGACCGAGAGCAGCCTGATGCGCAAGCCGGGGCAGGCGATGCAGACCATGCAGCGCCTGCACGAGCAGGGCATCAGCGTGTCGCTGGATGACTTCGGCACCGGCTATTCCAGCATGTCCTACCTGCAGCACCTGCCGCTGGACATCCTGAAGATCGACCGCAGCTTCGTGGCGGACGTGGAAACCAATCCACGCAACGCCTCGATCTGCCGCGCACTGCTGTCGCTGGGCCACAGCATGGGCCTGACCATCATCGCCGAAGGCGTGGAGACGCCGGGACAGCTGGACTGGCTGGCTGCGCACGGCTGTGACCAGGTGCAGGGCTACCTGCTGGGGCGGCCGGCACCGCTGGAACGGATCATCGATGCGCTGGACGAAGTCGCTGCCTGAGCGGATCTCGGATTTGCCGGTCGCTGGCCGGCAAACACCAGACTCGTCTACACCCCGCTTTCCACCAGATGATCGATGAAACTGCGCACCTTCGGTGCCAGGTGGCTGCGGCTGGTGTAGACCGCGAAGATGCCGATCGGCGAGGCCTCCCACTCGGGCAGGACGCGCATCAGACGGCCATCGGCCAGTGCGTCTTCCAGCAGGAAGTCCGGTTGCAGGATCACGCCCATGCCGGCGATCGCCGCTTCGCGCAGCACGTCGCCGTTGTTGGCGTGCAGCAGGCTGCTTACCGCCACCTTCACTTCACCGCCGGGCCCCTGCAGCGGCCAGTGATCACCGGCGGCCCAGTAGCTGTAGCTCAGGCATGCGTGTGCCTGCAGCTCCTGCGGGGTCTGCGGGGTGCCGTGTGCGGCCAGGTAGGCCGGCGCGGCGCACAGGCTCACCCGCGATTCGCCCAGGCGGCGCGCGATCAGCGTGGGACCGGGCTCGCGGGTGATGCGGATGGCCACGTCGTAGCCTTCCTCGACCATGTCCACCAGCCGGTCGGACAGCGCCAGGTCCAGCTCCACCTGCGGGAAGCGCTGGCGATAACTGGCCAGCAGCGGGCCGAGGCGGGCAATGCCCCAGCTCACCGGTGCGTTGATGCGCAGCGTGCCCGAAGGCTCCAGCGCCTGCGCGCCGATACTGGCTTCCAGCGCGTCGAATTCGGCCAGCAGGCGCACGCACTGGGCGTAGTAGGCGGCGCCGGCACTGGTCGGGCTGACCCGGCGCGTGGTGCGGTGGAGCAGGCGGGTGGACAGGCGCTTTTCCAGCGCCGCGACCTGGCGCGTGACGCCGGCGGTGGACATGTCCAGGGCCTGGGCGGCGGCACTGAAGCCGTTGCGCTCGACCACCGCCACGAACACGCGCATCGCCTCGAGGGTGTCCATTGTTGCGCCTTGTGAAATAAATACGGTCAAACGATCGTATTTATCGGCCAGTGAAGGCGCAATAACCTGTGCCCACTCCCTTCAAGGTGCTTTGCCATGCACACCACGACCGCTCCTGTTTCGCCGCTGGCGCCGTATGGCGCCACCCTGCTGCGCCTGGCTCTGGGCGTGCTGTTCCTGGTCCACGCACTGACCAAGCTGCTGGTGTTCACCCCGGCCGGTACGGCGGCGTTCTTCGAGTCTCTGGGCCTGCCCGGTGTGCTCGGCTACCTCACCATCGGCGTCGAACTGGTGATCACCGTCGCGCTGCTGCTGGGCATCTACGCACGCTGGGTGGGCCTGGTCGGCGTGCCGCTGCTGCTGGGCACCATCGTCACCGTGCACGGCGCCAACGGCTTCGGTTTCGCCAATGCCGGCGGCGGCTGGGAATACCCGGCGTTCTGGGCATTGGCGCTGGTGGTGCTGTTCCTGCTCGGCGATGGCAAGTGGACCCTGCGTTCGCGCTGATCGCCGCCTGATCCTGCAACTGGAGAATTCCATGTCCCGCCTGCCTTCGCTGTACATCTCCCATGGTTCGCCGATGACTGCCCTGCAGCCGGGCCAGGTTGGCGTGCGCCTGGCCGAGCTGGCGCGCGATCTGCCGACGCCCCGCGCCATCGTGATGGCTTCGGCGCACTGGCTGGGCCGGCAGCCGCTGGTTGGCGCGCATCCACAGCCGCCGACCATCCACGACTTCGGTGGCTTCCCGCGCGCGCTGTTCGAACTGCAGTACCCGGCACCGGGTGATCCGGCACTGGCCGAAGAAGTGGCCGGCCGCATCGCCGCCGCAGGCCTGCCAGTGGCCATCGACCCGCAGCGTGGCCTCGACCACGGCGCGTGGGTACCGCTGCGGCTGTTGCGCCCTCAGGCGGACATCCCGGTGGTGCCGGTGTCGATCCAGCCGCTGCTCGGCCCCGAGCATCAGTTCGCGCTGGGCCGTGCGCTGGCGCCGCTGCGCGAACAGGGCGTGCTGCTGGTCGGCTCCGGCAGCATCACCCACAACCTGCACGACTGGGGCGACTACCAGGACGGCAAGGAAGCGCCGTACGTGCGGCCCTTCATCGAATGGGTGGAGCAGCGCCTGGCCGCTGATGACCGCCAGGCCCTGCTGGATTACCGCCGGCAGGCGCCGTTCGCCGAACGCGCGCACCCGACCGACGAGCACCTGCTGCCGCTGTTCTTTGCAATGGGCGCGGCCGGCGAGGGTGGTTTCGGCGCACGCCGCATCGATGCCGGCATCGATGCCGGCTTTCTTGCCATGGATCTGTACCGCTTCGACGGGGCATGAGCCGGGGCTGACGCGCGGCGGCCCCGGCCGTCGCGGCCATGGCCGCATGTGGTAGTTTTTTCCGGGTTTCCGGCGCTGGCCTCCAAGCCTCCCCACGCGCCGCTTCCTGGAAGAAGCATGCATACCATTGAAGTCGTCCTGGCGATGCTGGTGGCCGTTGTCGCCAGCGGCTACCTGGTTCGCGTCCTGCCGTTCTCGTTGCCGCTGCCGCTGGTGCAGATCGGCCTGGGTGCGGTCATCGCCGGGGTGTTCAACCGTGGCCACGCGCTGGAGCCGGAAGTGTTCTTCCTGCTGTTCCTGCCACCGCTGCTGTTCCTCGATGGCTGGCGCATTCCCAAGCAGGGCCTGTTCCGCGACAAGGGCGCGATCCTCGAACTGGCGTTCGGCCTGGTGGTGTTCACCGTCATCGGCGCCGGCTTCCTGATCCACTGGTTGATTCCGGTGATGCCGCTGGCGGTGTGCTTCGCGCTGGCGGCCATCGTCTCGCCGACCGACCCGGTGGCGGTGGGCGCGATCGCTTCGAAGGCGCCGATTCCCAAGCGCCTGATGCACATCCTGGAAGGCGAGTCGCTGCTGAACGATGCCTCGGGCCTGGTCTGCTTCCGCTTCGCGGTGGCGGCGGTGATGACCGGCACCTTCTCGCTGGCCACGGCCTCGCTGACCTTCGTGTGGGTGGCGGTGGCGGGATTGGCGGTGGGCGTGGCGGTGACGCTGGGTGTGTCCACCTTCCAGCGCTGGCTGTGGCGCCGCTTCGGCGAAGAGCCCGGCGCGGCGATGCTGGTCAACCTGCTCATTCCGTTCGCGGCCTACCTGCTGGCCGAAGAGATCCATGCCTCGGGCATCCTCGCCGCGGTCGCCGCCGGTATCGCGATGAGCTATGTCGAGCTGACCGGTCGCGTCTCCGGCAGCATGCGCGTGCAGCGCGCCGGGGTCTGGAACATGCTGCAGTTCAGCTTCAACGGCATCATGTTCGTGCTGCTGGGCGAGCAGCTGCCGGGCATCGTCGAACGCGCCACCACCACCATGAACGAGACCGGCCACCAGAGTGCGTGGTGGCTGCTGGTGTATGTGGTGGTGATCAATCTGGCACTGGTCGTGCTGCGCCTGTTGTGGGTGTGGTTGTCGCTGCGCTGGAACCTGCTGCGCGCGCGCCGTCGCGGCCTGGAGCGGGGCGAGGCACCGAACTGGCGCATCGTGGTGGCGACCTCGGTGGCCGGCGTGCGCGGTGCGATCACCCTGGCCGGTGTGTTGACCCTGCCGCTGTTCCTGCCCGACGGCAGTGCGTTCCCGGCGCGTGACCTGGTGATCTTCCTGGCCGCATCGGTGATCCTGTTCTCGCTGCTGGGCGCCAGCATCGCGCTGCCACAGCTGCTGAAGGGCCTGCAGCTTCCGGCTGACTCGGGCGAGCGCAAGGAAGAGGACCTGGCACGCCGGCTGTCGTCGAAGGCCGCGCTGGCCGGGGTCGAGCGCATGCGTCAGCAGCTGGTGATGAACCAGAACACCGAGAACGTGCAGCTGTACAACGACGCCGCCTCGCGGGTGAGCCTGCTCTACCAGCGCCACCTGGAGCGCGATAGTGATGGGCCCGACGTGGACCCGGAGAAGGTACGGCGCATGGAAATGGGCTACCGCCAGCTGCGCAGCGCCGGTCTCAATGCCGAGCGCGAGGAGCTGTTCCGGTTGACCCGGCGCGGGGTGATCTCCGATGAGATCTCGCGGCGCCTGATCCGCAACCTGGACCTGCTGGAATCGCGCAAGCGCGAATGACCCTGTACCCCGGGTGGGTGCGGACCTTGGTCCGCGTTGATCGGGGTCAGATCCCTTTCCGCAGGAAAGGGATCTGACCCCAGGATCCGGGAGCCGTGCTTATTCCGGCTTCTGGTCCAGGAAATACACCTCGACCTTGCCCTTGACCTTGATGGTCATCGGGTTGCCGCGGCGGTCGCGGGCCTTGCCGGCCTGCACGCGGATCCAGCCTTCGCTGACCGAGTATTCCTCGACGTTGTCACGCTCGACGTCGTTGAAACGCACGCCGACGCCGCGCTCCAGCGCCTGCGCATCATGGAAGGGGCTGGCCGGGTTGATCGCCAGGTGGTCGGGAGGGGTATCGCTCATCGCTTCATTCACAGTGACGGCCACCAAGGCCGGCTTCAGCGGCACAGGATAAACCGTAGAATGCCGGCCTGCCCCAGAGGAAGTTCCGCCATGCCCGACAACAGCGACTATTTCGACTTCGAGGAAGACATCCACGACTTCGACGAAGATGGCTTCGAGGCACGGGTCTGGAACCTGCTGGTGCTGATCAACCCGGGCGACGAGGAACTGGCCCTGCAGCAGTTCAACCGCTGGCGCGAGCACCTGGCCGAGGACGGGCAGCCGCTGGAAGCGGACAGCGACTGGCTGCCGGCCCTGTTCACGGCCATCGCCTGGCAGTCGGGTTTCGAGGTGGAACGCGACGATCTGGAATCGCTGCAGTCGGCGGTGAACGAGCTGTCGGCGCGCTTCAACCTGCAGCTGGACTGGGGCGGCGACCTGGATGACGAGGACTTCGCCGAAGACCTGGACGGCGTGCAGCTGATGTCCACCGCCTTCGACCGCCTGCGCGAGCACAACTACACGCTGTGGAGCGTGGATGCCGGCAGCGACGGCTTCACCGGCGTGATGGCGCTGACCCGCGACGACGACGCAATGCTGGCGCTGTGCTCGCTGCTGAACGTGGAAATCCGCCTGGGCAGCGACCCGTTCTGAGCGATGGGCCGATCCGCCCGGCACCACCCGGCGGGGACGTTCTGCTGGGCCCGCCCTGATGGGTTGATCCGCTGGAGACGACCCGACGGGGTAGAGTCGACTGTTGGTCGACTATCGCGCGCAGCGCGGGGTTCTCGCGGCCGGATGGGAGAGCAGTCGACTGACAGTCGACTCTACCCGGTCGGTGCCGGTTGGTGGCCGGCGAACCCGCGACGTGGCCTACGGCCGGTACTGCGCCCTGGCGTTGGCAATCACCGCTTTGACCAGGTCACGGTCGGTGTGCCGTGAGATCGCCCGCGCACCGAGCGCGATCGCCTGTGCGCGCAGCTCGGAAGTGACATCGTAGTGGGCACCGCTGGCCTTGTTCTGGAAGGCCCGCGGGGGAATGCCGAGCTGCGCCGCCATCGCGTGCAGCTCGGCCAGGGTGTCGGCCATCAGGTGCGCCCAGCGCTGTCCGCGCCAGGGATGCACCGCGTCATCGACGTAGACCGTCACCGCCGCGGCCGGTTCAGGCCTGCGGCTTGCTGTCGCTGTCAGCGGCCGGAGCGGCCTCGGCAGCGGCTTCTTCGGCCACGTCGCCCTCGGCGGCTTCGCCTTCCTCGCCTTCAGCAGCGTCGACGCCTTCGAACTCGGCAACCAGCTTGTCCAGGTACTCGTCGGCGGTCTGCTCGGATTCGGCCGCCAGGGTGTCCAGCAGCTTCTGCAGCAGTTCGGAGTACTCCAGGTTGACCTTGCGGCCTTCCTTTTCCTGCACGTTGGCCAGGTGCTTGAGCATGGCCAGCATCGGCACCGGGTTCTCGGCATTGCCCATGGTCTGGCCGCCGATGGCCAGCAGCCACTCACGGCCCTGCAGGCCGATGGCCGCCACCACCTGGCCGTCTTCGTTGGTCAGCACGGCATGGTTCTGCACCTGCTGCTGGGCGTTCAGGCGCAGGAACGGGCGCTTGGCCTGCTGCTTCTTGCGCTTGTCGCGCTTGGCCTTGGAGTTCTGGGACATGGGGTGGGATCACCTGGAAACGGAAAGACCGCCATTGTAGCGGGTGCGCCGGGTGATGCCCCTGGTGCGTGCGGGCCCTGGTCCGCACGCTTTTCCCGGATGTGCGGACCAGGGCCCGCAGCTGCCGTCTACTTTGCCGGCCCCGGCGCGGCCTGCACGTCCGGGTCGGCGGTGGGCGCCGACAGCCCCACCTGCGGGCCGGCACCGGCCAGGGCGGCCTCCTCGGCGGCCTTGGTCATCACCACGATGCTGATGCGGCGGTTGATCGGGTTCTGCGGGTCGGTCTTGTCGAACAGCACCGACGAGGACAGGCCGACCACGCGGGTGATCTTGCTGTCCTCCAGGCCGCCGTCCACCAGTGCGCGCCGTGCGGCGTTGGCACGATCGGCGCTCAGTTCCCAGTTGCCATAGCCGCGTGCGGCCGAATAGGCGGTGATGTCGGTGTGGCCGGTCAGGCTGATCCGGTTCGGCACATGGTTCAGGTACTCGGCCAGTTCGTGCAGGATCTGCTGCGTGTACGGCTTCAGCGTGGCGCTGCCAAGGTCGAACATCGGCCGGTTCTGCTTGTCCACGATCTGGATGCGCAGGCCTTCCGGGGTCAGGTCCAGCAGCAGCTGGTCCTTGAACGGCTCCAGCGCCTGGCTCCTGCTGATCGCCTCCTGCAGTTCCTTCATCAGCGCTTCCAGCTGCTGCTTGTCGCGCTGCTGCTGGTCCACCGGCTGCGGCACGGCCTCCTTCTGGTTCTGGAAGGGATCGTTGCTGTTGCCGCGCGAGATGTCGGTGGCACCGCCCAACTTGATCATCGAGGTGCTGGCGCCGCCCGGGCCGGCCATGCCGGGCGCCGGCGTGGCGTTCTGCCCACTCAGCGGGCTGGGGTTGCGGAAGTACTCGGAAATGGCCGCACGGTCGTTCTTGTTGGTGGTGGCCATCAGCCACAGCACCAGGAAGAACGCCATCATCGCGGTCACGAAGTCGGCGTAGGCCACCTTCCACGAGCCGCCGTGGTGGGCGGCGTGGCCGGCCTTCTTGACCCGGCGGACGATGACGGTGGGCTTGTTCTCGGCCATGGCTTACTTGACCGTCTTCAGGTGCTGCTCGAAATCGGAGAAGGCCGGGCGCACGTTCGACGGCAGCGTCTTGCGGGCAAATTCCAGCGCGATCTTCGGGTTGTAGCCGCGCAGGCAGGCCAGCAGGGCGGTCTTGACCGATTCGTAGATGCGGCTGTCCTGTTCGGCGCGGGCTTCCATCGCCGCCGCCATCGGACCGACGAAGCCGTAGCCCAGCAGGATGCCGAGGAAGGTACCCACCAGCGCACCGGCCACATGGCCGCCCACTTCGACGATGTCGCCGCCGATCGAGCCCATGGTGATGACGATGCCCAGCACCGCCGCCACGATGCCGAAACCGGGCAATCCGTCGGCGACCTTGGTCAGCACCTGCGACGGCGCCATGGCTTCGGCGTGATGCTTTTCCAGCTCCAGTTCCAGCAGCGGTTCCAGCTCGTGCGGCTCGATGTTGCTGCCGATCATCAGGCGCAGGCAGTCGGTGATGAAGTCGATCAGGTGATGGTCGGCCTGCACCTTGGGGTAGTTGCCGAACAGCGCGCTCTCGGCCGGCCGCTCGACATGGTCTTCCAGCGCCATGAAGCCTTCGCGGCGCGCCTTGTTGAGCAGTTCATAGAGCAGGCTGAGCACATCGATGTAGTCCTGCTGCTTGTAGCGCGGGCCCTTGAACACGCCCACCATGGCCTGCAGGGTCTGCTTGACGGTCTTGGCCGGGGTACCGACCAGGAAGGCGCCGAGCGCCGCGCCGCCGATGATGACCAGCTCGTAGGGCTGCCAGAGGGCACCCAGGCGGCCGTGGGCACCGAGATAGCCCCCGATCACGCTGATGATGACGACCAGGAATCCAACGATGATGAGCATGGGGCGACGCAAGGAGAGGGGATATCTCCTTGTCGGCCCGTCGCCCGGTTTTCTGAAGAGGGAATTCTGTGAAATCGGTCAAGGGGGGGTGTTTCAGCCCGCCACACCGCTTTCTGCGCCGCCACGCTGCAACGGGTCGGGCCAGGGCTCGCCATTGCCGGTGAACGAAAGTGAGACGGAGTTCAGGCAGTGGCGCTCGTAGGTGGGCGGCGGACCATCCGGGAATACGTGGCCCAGATGGCTGCCGCAGCGCGCGCAGGTGATCTCGGTGCGCACCATGCCATGGCTGGTATCGCGGATCTCGCGTACGTGCGCTGGGTCGAACGGAGCAAAGAAGCTGGGCCAGCCGGTGCCGGAATCGAACTTGGTGCTGGAGCGGAACAGTGGCAGCGCGCACAGGCGGCAGCAGTAGACACCCTCGCGTTTGTTGTCGAGGAATACCCCGCAGAACGGCGCTTCGGTGCCGTGCTGCAGCAGCACGCGGCGCTCCTCGCTGCTGAGGCCGGCAACCAGCGCCTCGGTCTGGGTGGCAGTGGGGGGCGTCAGATCGAAGGCGGTCATGGCGGCGCTCCGTGGGGTCGATGGCCTGGGGATGCCGGAAAACGTGGGGGTGCTGGCGCCCGCTTGCAAGTGTGATGGCCGTTCATGGGCGGCACACAGGCGTTGGCGCATGGTGAAGACGATCCACGTCGGAGCGTGCCATGAAACCGATCCTTCCCCTGTTGTTGATGGCCCTGCTGCCGCTGGTCGCGCAGGCCCAGGTACCGACGTCGTCGAGCCCGACCGCCACCCGCAGTGCCACCACCGTGGCACCGCAGCCGGTGGTGCCGCCACCACAGGCCGCGCGCCCGCAGCCGCAGGTACTGCCCTCGCCACAGCCGACGCAGCCGATCAAGTCCACCGGTCCGGCCCAGGTCGCGCCGGCGCCGGTCCCGAAGTCTGCCGACAAGGTCTATGACCGCAATGGCCGCATCGTTCCCGGGGTGCGCCCGGCCGGCCCGAACCGCGTGTTCGACTCGCGCACCGGCCGCTATTACGACAGCGTGCCGGCCGGCGATGGCCAGCAGATCAAGCGCTGACCTCCAACGCCAATCCAGGTGGGCAGCGGCTGCAGGCTGTGCGGGCTGAACGCACGAAAACAACGGTCTGCCAATCACTGCTTTTTCGCCTGCGATTAACCGTTCCGGGACCAACGTGACCGTGCGCCGGCATTTCGCCGCCGCATGTCCTTTGTCCACTGGATCGCGATCATGAAAAACCAGCAGAACCGTCATCCCGGCAAGGAACCGCAGGGCCGCAACCCGCAGCAGCAACAGCAACAGCAGATGGACCCGCAGCAGCCGCACAAGGGCGGCAAGCAGCAGGAACAGCGCTCGCAGAAACATCCACAGCAGCGTTGACTGTTGCCATGACCGGGGTCAGAGCCCGCAACGCGGGCTCTGACCCCGATCGCAACCGCTTCAATCCGGAATCGGCAAGCTCAGCGTT
The DNA here is from genome assembly GCF_059370935.1 of Stenotrophomonas sp. YJH_SMC_12-1. NCBI lineage: Bacteria > Pseudomonadati > Pseudomonadota > Gammaproteobacteria > Lysobacterales > Lysobacteraceae > Stenotrophomonas > Stenotrophomonas sp. YJH_SMC_12-1. The sequence continues at coordinate 145,558 of NZ_JCAFUD010000003.1, forward strand.
TCCTTCACTTCTTCCATCACGATGTAGCTTTTCGACTCGCGCACGTGCGGCAGTGTCAGCAACGTGCTGCCGAGCAGCTTGCGGTAGGAGGCCATTTCGCTGATCCGCGCTTTCAGCAGGTAATCGAAGTCGCCCGACACCAGATGGCACTCCAGCACGTTGGGCAGCTTCAGCGCCGCGCGCCGGAACTCCTCGAAAATGTCGCCGGACTTGTAGGCCAGGCTGATTTCCACGAACACCAGCAGGCTGGCCTTCACTGCGGCCGGGTCGAGGTGGGCGTGGTAGCCGGTGATCACCGCTTCGCGCTCCAACCGGCGCACGCGCTCCGTGCACGGCGTGGTCGACAGGCCGACCCGCTCGCCCAGTTCGGTGAAGGAAATACGGCCCTCGGCCTGCAGGATGCGCAGGATCTTGCGGTCGATCTTGTCCAGTTCGCGGGTACGGGTGGCCATGGTCGTCAACCTTGGGGAATGAATTGCAGGAGAACATCCTGCCGGTTGATTTCAAAACAGGCAAATCAACTGGGAATGGCTGTCTATACTTCCCCAATTATGGTCCCTGTGCGCTCCAGTGCAGGGAATGATCGGGTTGGAGAAGTCCCATGCGAGTCCTAGTTCTCGGCAGCGGCGTGATTGGTACCACCAGTGCCTGGTACCTGCGACAGGCCGGGTTTGAAGTCACGGTCATCGACCGCCAACCCGGCCCGGCGCTGGAAACCAGCTTCGCCAATGCCGGCCAGCTGTCGTTCGGCTACACCTCGCCGTGGGCGGCCCCGGGCGTGCCGAAGAAGGCCATCGGCTGGCTGTTCGAGAAGCACGCGCCGCTGGCGATCAAACCGGGCATGGACCTGGCCCAGTACCGCTGGCTGTGGCAGATGCTGCGCAACTGCACCCACGAGCGTTATGCGATCAACAAGGCGCGCATGGTGCGCATGTCCGAGTACAGCCGCGACTGCCTGAACGAGCTGCGCGCGCAGATCGGCATCGAATTCGAAGGCCGCGACCTGGGCACCACCCAGCTGTTCCGCACCCAGCAGCAGCTGGATGCCTCGGCGCAGGACATCGAGATCCTGGCCCAGTACGGCGTGCCGTACGAGGTGTTGGACCGCGCCGGCATCATCCAGGCCGAACCGGCCCTGGCGCATGTCGATGGCCTGGTCGGTGCGCTGCGCCTGCCGCGTGACCAGACCGGCGACTGCCAGCTGTTCACCCGTCGCCTGGCGCAGATGTGCGTGGAGGCCGGTGTCGAGTTCCGCTTCGACCAGGACATCACCGGCCTGGAGTTCGATGGCGACCGCATCACCGGCGTGCGCATCGACGGCAAGCTGGAAACCGCCGACCGCTTCGTGGTCGCGCTCGGCAGCTATTCGCCGGCGCTGGTCGCACCGCTGGGCATGCGCCTGCCGGTGTACCCGCTGAAGGGCTATTCGCTGACCCTGCCGATCACCGACCCGGCGATGGCGCCGACCTCGACCATCCTCGACGAGAGCTACAAGGTGGCGGTCACCCGCTTCGACGACCGCATCCGCGTCGGTGGCATGGCCGAAGTGGCCGGCTTCGACCTGTCGCTGTCGCAGCGACGCCGCGAGACCCTGGAGCTGGTGGTCAGCGACCTCTATCCGAAGGGCGGCGACCTGTCGCGCGCGCAGTTCTGGACCGGCCTGCGCCCGGCCACGCCGGACGGTACGCCGGTGATCGGCGCCACGCCGTTCCGCAACCTGTACCTCAACACCGGCCACGGCACCCTGGGCTGGACCATGGCCTGCGGCTCGGGCCGCTACCTGGCTGACCTGATGAGCGCGCGCCAGCCGCAGATCAGCACCGAAGGCCTGGATATTTTCCGCTACGGCCAGTACGGTCACGCGCCGCAACAAGAGAACCGCACATGCGTCCTGCCCGCGCGCTGATCGATCTGGGCGCCCTGCGCAGCAATTACCGGCTCGCCCGTGAACTGGGCGGTGGCAAGGCCCTGGCGATCATCAAGGCTGATGCCTATGGGCATGGCGCGGTGCGCTGTGCGCAGGCGCTTGAAGGCGAGGCCGATGGCTTCGGCGTGGCCACCATCGAAGAGGCGCTGGAACTGCGCCAGGCCGGCATCCGTGCGCCGATCCTGCTGCTGGAAGGCATCTTCGAACCCAGCGACATGGCGTTGGTGGCCGAGCATGATTTCTGGTTCGCCGTGGGTTCGCCGTGGCAGCTGGAGGCCGTCGCCGCCTTCGACAGCCCGCGCCCGTTGACGGTGTGGCTGAAGCTGGACAGCGGCATGCATCGCCTCGGCCTGGACGTGGACAGCTTCCGCGCGGCGCACGCGCGCCTGTCAGCGCTGCCGCAGGTCGAGCGCATCGTGCTGATGACCCACCTGGCGCGCGCCGACGAGCTGGACAGCGAACGCACCCACGAACAGGCGGCGACCTTCGCGCGCGCCATCGACGGCCTGCACGGCGAGACCAGCGTCTGCAACTCGCCGGCGCTGCTGGGCTGGCCGGACGTGCGCAGTGACTGGGTGCGCCCGGGCCTGATGCTGTATGGCGCGAACCCGCTGCCGGACGACACCACGCTGACCGAGCGCCTGCGCCCGGTGATGACGATGCAGTCGAAGGTGATTGCCGAACGCTGGATCGAAGCGGGTGAGCCGGTGGGTTATGGCGCGCGCTTCGTGGCCAAGGCGCGCACCCGCGTGGGTGTGGTTGCACTCGGCTATGCCGACGGTTATCCCCAGTTCGCCCCGAATGGCACGCCGGTATTGATCGATGGCCAGCCCGGCGCACTGATCGGGCGCGTGTCGATGGACATGCTGACGGTGGACCTGACGGCGCATCCGCAGGCCGCGGTGGGCAGCGTGGTGGAACTGTGGGGCAGTGCGCCGACGTTGGCGGAACTGGCGCCGCGCTGCGGCGTGAGCGCGTACCAGCTGCCGTGCGCGGTCAAGCGCGTGGCGAAGGTGTACGTGTAGCGCCGAGCCCACGCTCGGCTTCGGTGTGGCGGCCGACCTTGGTCGGCGCCCTGTAATGCGTGTCGACCAAGGTCGACACCTACCGGGGGGGCCTGGCGCGCAGCGGTCGCCATGCGCAGTTCTGGTAGCGGCCGATCTTGGTCGGGGCCGTGAATGCGTGTCGACCAGGGTCGACACCTGCCGAGGGGCCTAGCGCACAGCGGTGGCCTGGCTGGCGAGCTGGCGCTTCACCCAGTCATCAATCAGGCGCTTCTCGTAGCGCAGCGGATCGCTGTTGGTCAGCAACCCACTGCCCTGCAGGTAGCCGGAGTCGCTCAGGCGGGCGTCGCCTTCGCTCACAATACGGCCGTCGGCGTCCTTCAACGTGTACTGCAGGGTGATGCGGGGCGGGTAGATATCACGCATCACGCGGATGTCGCGCGCACGCGGGCCGTGCCACGGCTCGTAGTCACCGGCACGCTTGATGTCCACCAGGGTGACATCGAGGGTCTGCCCAGGCTGCAGCGGCTTGGCAGCGGTGGTCTGCAGGTAGCGGGCCAGCTGCTGTACCCAGTCACCGCGTTCGGCCTCGAAGCGGTTGGTGCTCTGGCGGATCTCGGTGAACGTGGCCGGATCCGCCCATTTCACGCTGACCGGGCCATTGGCCTGCAACGCACGCGGCGCGTCCGTACCGGTTACGTTGCGCGCTGCAGCGTTGGCGCCGCCCGCCACCAGGGAGCCTGCCAGCAGGGCAATCACGAGTGCGCGTTTCATGACGGTCTCCTGCGTCCCCGCGCTGGGGACGATGTTGATCACGGATTGAGTGTGATCCGGTGGCCGGGTCACTGCAATGGCCGGCTGCGTCGTATGCAAGGGGGGTTACCGCCAATTCATCGTCGTCAACCCTGACTGACGGCGCTTGACGCTGTGAATACGCTCTCTGGAACATGCTGTATCTCCAATCCGGCCCGTCCAGACGCCCTTGTCCACACTGCCGCCCCTAGTGGAGCGCCCACCGATGTTGGTGCCGGCGCCCGAACCCGACCTGCATCATGGCGTGCTTGAGCGCATCAACGCCGGTTTCTGCGTGATCCAGGTGCTGTTCGAAGGCGACCGCGCGGTGGACTATCGTTTCATCGAGGTCAACGACGCCTTCGAGCGCCATACCGGCCTGAAGGACGCACGCGGTCAGCGCATGAGTGCGTTGGAACCGAACCACGAGGAAGACTGGTTCCGCATCTACGGTGAAGTGGCCCGCAGTGGTCGCCCCGCCCAGTTCGAGATGGAAGCGCGCGCCCTGGGCCGCTCGTTCGCGGTTGATGCGGTGCGCGTTGGTCGTCCGGGCGAAGACAAGGTCGGCATCCTGTTCTTCGACATCACCGCGCGCAAGCAGATGGAAGTGGAGCTGGGCGAAAGCGAAGCCCGCTTCAGCGCACTGGCCGATGGCCTGCCGATGCCGGTATGGGTGCTCGACGAGCGCGGCCACGCCCGCTTCGTCAACAGCGCCTTCAGCGAGTTTTTCGGTGGCGACGAAACGCGCGTTCCTGAAGATGTCTGGCGCGGCCTGGTGCATCCAGACGATGCGTCCGTATTCGAGTACGAGCTGCAGGAAGCACTGAAGGCGCAGCGTTCGATGCATGCGCTGGTACGTGCGCGGCGCGCCGACGGCCAGTGGCGCTGGCTGGAGATGAACGCGCGCCCGCGCTTCTCGCGCATGGGCCGCTTCATCGGCCTGGCTGGCAGCAGCCCGGACGTGACCGAGCGCCGCGAGATCGAACTGGCACGCGAGGAACTGCTGCAGTCCGAACGCGCCGCGCGCAGCGCCGCCGAGAACATGGCGCGGCTGAAGGACGAGTTCCTGGCCACGCTGTCGCACGAGCTGCGCACGCCGCTGACCACCATCCTCGGTTGGAGCGAGCTGCTGCTGCAGCGCGTGGACAACACCAGCCCGCTGTACAAGGGCCTGAACGTGATCGCCAACAGCGCCGGTGCGCAGAAGCGGCTGATCTCGGACATGCTCGACCTCAGCAGCATGCTGCTGGGCAAGGTACAGCTGGAGGTGGAAGTGCTGGACCTGCGCACGCTGCTTGGCGAAGCCATCGGCGCGCAGGAACTGGTGGCCGAAGGCAAGGCGCTGGACGTGCACCTGCAGCTGCCCGAGCAGCCCAGCCTGGTATTGGGCGATGCCACGCGCCTGCAGCAGGTGTTCTGGAACCTGCTCTCGAATGCGATCAAGTTCACCCCGGCCGAGGGCCGCATCGACGTTCAGCTGCAGGCCGACGGCATCCACTGGGTGATTACGGTGCGCGACACCGGCGATGGCATCGCACCGGAGTTCCTCAACCACCTGTTCAGCCGCTTCCGCCAGGCCGATGGCACCACCACGCGCCGCCATGGCGGCCTCGGCCTGGGCCTGGCGATCGTGCAGCAGCTGGTCGAACTGCACGGCGGCACCGTCGCCGCCGCCAGCGAAGGCCATGGCCACGGCGCCACGTTTACCGTGCGCCTGCCCCAGCACCTGCCGGATGCCGAGCGCCGGCCGCTGCGCGAAGTCATCAGCGGGCCGATCCTGGAGCCGGTGATCGTCGAACCGTATCCGCTGCGGGGCATGCATGTGCTGGCGGTGGAAGACCAGCCGGAGGTGCTGGAGTATCTGCGGCGCATGCTGGAAGAGCAGGGCGCCAGCGTGTCGGCGGCCAGCTCGGCCGGCGAGGCACTGGCACTGCTGGCCGACAACGGCCATCTGCAGTACCACGTGATGCTGACCGACATCGGCATGCCGGGCATGGATGGCTATGGGCTGGTGCGCACGCTGCGCGAGGACATGGGCGTGGACGCGGCAACCTTGCCTGCGGTGGCGGTGACTGCACTGGCGCGTGCCGATGACCGCCGCCGCGCGCTGGCGTCGGGCTTCCAGGAGCATGTCGCCAAGCCGTACTCGGTGGCGCAGCTGGTGGCTGCCGTACGCAAGGTGCAGGTGCCGCGCGCGGACGCGCTGCACTGAACATTCACGGCCGATCGGCGACCCTGCAATCAGGAGGTCGCCGATGTCCCGTATAGCTCCACGTATCCACACCGATCCGGCGCAGATCGCGCGCCTGGAAGCCCTGCTGCCGCAGCTGGATGGCGAAACGCAGGTGGAACTGATTCTGCACGATGGCCGCCGCCTGCTCGGCACGGTGGCCGTGAGGCCAACCGTGCAGCAATACCGCAACGTCGCTGGTGATGAAGGCAGCAACGGCCAGCTGCGCCTGGATGACTACGACACGCCGGTGCAGCAGCACCATGTGTGGTTGGACGAGATCGCCAGCATCCGCAGGTTGCCGCCGAGGGTTTGACGGCAACCTGCCGGGTCCATCCCCGCTTGGCGTGGATCTACCAGAGGTTGCAGTAGAGCCACGCCATGCGTGGCTGCTGCGCTCAGTGCTCGAAAAGGGTCGGCGTCGCCTCGAACCGGCGTGCATACGCCCGCTCCTCCGCAACCCTCGCCACCTCGTCATCGGCCAGGTCCGGCGCGCCATACACCGCATAGGCCACGCTGCCGTCGGCACCATGACCGACCTGGTGCAGCCGGTAGCGCGAGTGGCCGCCGCCGGTGTCCTCGGGGTAATGCACGGGCGGATGGCTGCCTTCCAGGTCCATTTCACTGTTGTCGACCACGCCACCGACGAACAAGGCTCGCATGCAGGTTCTCCTGGGTTTCCGGGGGAGCCTCTACCCTGAACGTTACGATGTTGCTGGCAGATCAAGGCCCCGTTCGGGTTTCGCAAAGCGGCTGCCGGGGCCGGCCCGGTCAAGCCGGTACAATGGACGGCCCTCACGCTTGAAGTACCCGCGCCGATGGCCTCCAGCGACGACGCCCCCCTGCAGACCCTGTTCCTGCCGTACTCCCAAGGCGCCCTGCGCTGGCCGGAAGGCTCCGTGGCTTTCCTGCGGGCCCGCGACGGCTGGCCGCTGCGCGAAGTGGCCGGCAACCGCGAGGTGCATTGCGAGCAGAGCTTCGCCCCGTTCGCGCAGCCGCTGCAGCAGGCCGCCGGCTGGACCGTCAGCGGCCAGCTGGATGATGTGGCCGGCAAGGGCCGCTACCCGCTGGTGCTGGTGCTGCCGCCGCGCCAGCGTGAAGAAGCCCGCGCGCTGTTCGCTCGCGCGCTGGCGCTGGTCGCCGACGGCGGCCGCATCGTTGCCTGCCAGTCCAACAACGAAGGCGCACGCTCGGGCGAGGGTGACCTCAAGCAGCTGACCGGCCTCGGCGGCAGCCTGACCAAGAATCACTGCCGCGTGTACTGGACCGCGCCGATGCAGGGCCAGCACGACGCCGACCTGGCCAAGCGCTGGTCGGCGCTGGATGCAGTGCGCCCGATTGTCGGGGGCCGTTTCCTCAGCCGCCCGGGCGTGTTCGCCTGGGATCGCATCGACCCGGCGTCGGCGCTGTTGGCCGAACACCTGCCGGCCGACCTGGCCGGGCGTGCCGCCGACCTCGGCGCGGGCTACGGCTACCTGTCGCGCGAGCTGCTGGAACGCTGCCCGAAGATCACCGCGCTGGACCTGTACGAAGCCGAGCAGCGCGCGCTGGCACTGGCCGAACTCAATCTGGCGCCGCCGCCGCGCCCGCTGCCGCTGCGCTTCCTGTGGCAGGACGTCACCGCCGGCATCGAACCGGGCTACGACGTCATCATCAGCAACCCGCCGTTCCACACGCCGTCGCGCGCCGATCGCCCGGACATCGGCCAGCGCTTCATCGCCGTGGCCGCGCAGGCGCTGCGCCCGGGCGGACGCCTGTACGTGGTGGCCAACCGCCACCTGCCGTACGAGTACACGCTCAACGAGAGCTTTGGCGCGGTGCGCGTGATCGCCGAGCGTGATGGCTTCAAGCTGGTGGAAGCGGTGAAGGGGAAGGGCAAGTGAAGCTGGTCAAGCTCATCGCCAACCTGGGCTATGGCAGCCGCAAGCAGGTGCAGTGGATGTTCCGCGAAGGCCGCGTCACCGACGCCGATGGCGAGGTGCTGTATGCCGACGACCAGGTGCCGCACGAGGCGATCCGTGTCGACGGCGAGCCGCTGGACCCGCCGGTGGGCCTGTCGATCGCGCTGCACAAGCCGGCCGGCTACACCTGCTCGACCAAGGACACCGGCCGCCTGATCTACGATCTGCTGCCGCCGCGCTTCCGCGATCGCGATCCGGTGCTGTCCACGGTGGGCCGCCTCGACCGCGAGACCAGTGGCCTGCTGCTGCTGACCGACGATGGCGGCCTGCTGCACCGGATCATCTCGCCGAAGTCGAAGCTGCCGAAAGTCTATGAGGTCGGGTTGAGCGACGACCTGCGCGGCGACGAGGTCGCGTTGTTCGCCAGCGGTACGCTGATGCTGGAGTCCGAGAAGACGCCCCTGCTGCCGGCCGAACTGGAAGTGCTGGATGCGCGCCACGCGCGCCTGGTGCTGCACGAAGGCCGCTACCATCAGGTACGCCGCATGTTCGCCGCCACCGGCAACCACGTGCAGGCCCTGCACCGCAGCCGCGTCGGCGGGCTGGACCTGCAGGGGCTGGACGAAGGGCAATGGCGGCAGCTCACCTCCACCGACCTGGATACGCTGTTCGCTCCATGACCACCATCGCTGCGCTGCCGTTCCTCCCCGACGCCGTCATCTTCGACATGGACGGCCTGATGATCGACAGCGAGCGGGTCTCGCTGGCCTGTTGGAGCGAGGCCGCCGACGAATTCGGACTGGGCCTGGACGAGGCCGTGTTCCTGCGCATGGTCGGCCTCGGTGACCGCGACACGCACGCGCTGCTGCGTGTGCAGGGGATCGAGGACAGCGTGATCGAGGCGGTGGCTGCACGCTGCCATGAGCTGTACGAAGCACGCACCCAGACCGGCCTGCCGCTGCGGCCGGGCATCCTGGAGCTGCTGCAACTGCTGAAGGCGCATGCGGTACCGCGTGCGGTGGCAACCACCACGCGGCAGCCACGTGCCAACCGCAAGCTGGCCGCTGCCGGCCTGCTGCCGTACTTCGATGCGGTGATCACCAGTGGCGACGTGGCGCGGCCGAAGCCGGCGCCGGATATCTACCTGCTGGCCGCGCAGCGGCTGGGCCAGGCGCCGGAACGCTGCCTGGCGCTGGAAGACTCACCGGCCGGTACGCGCGCAGCATTGGCGGCCGGCATGACCGTGATCCAGGTGCCGGACCTGGTGCATCCTGATGAAGAGCTGCGTGCCCTGGGACACCGCATCGTTGGATCGCTGGTGGACGCGCACGCGCTGCTGCTGCCGCTGCTGCCGAAGTAAGGTGGGCGCCGACCGTTGGTCGGCACTCTTTACTGCGTTGGTGGGTGCCAACCTTGGTCGGCACTCTTTACTGCCCTGGTGGGTGCCGACCGTTGGTCGGCACACCTGTCCACATCACACCCGCCCGAACACCAGCGCGGCGTTGGTGCCACCGAAGCCGAAGCTGTTGGACATCACCGTATCCAGCTTCTGCTCGCGGCTTTCGCGCAGGATCGGGAAGCTCTCCACCTTCGGGTCCAGCTCGCCGATGTTGGCCGAACCGGCAACGAAGCCATCGCGCATCATCAGCAGGCAATAGATCGCCTCGTGCACGCTCGCCGCACCGAGCGAATGGCCGGACAGCGCCTTGGTCGAGGACAGCGGCGGCACCGCATCGCCGAACACTTCGCGGATCGCATTGAGCTCGGTGACGTCGCCCAGCGGCGTGGAGGTGCCGTGGGTGTTGAGGTAGTCCAGCGGGCGATCGACGCCCTGCAGCGCCATCTTCATGCAGCGCACCGCGCCTTCGCCGGACGGAGCGACCATGTCGGCGCCGTCGGAGGTCACGCCATAGCCGATCAGTTCGGCGTGGATGTGCGCGCCGCGCGCAACGGCGTGGTCGTAGTCCTCCAGCACCAGCATGCCGCCACCACCGGCGATGACGAAGCCGTCGCGGTCCTTGTCGTACGGACGCGAGGCGCTGGCCGGGGTTTCGTTGAAGCTGGTCGACAGCGCACCCATCGCATCGAACATCACGCTCATCGACCAGTGCAGGTCTTCACCGCCACCGGCGAACATGATGTCCTGCGCGCCATGGCGGATCATGTCCGCGGCCGCGCCGATGCAGTGCGCCGAGGTCGCGCAGGCGGCCGACAGCGAATAGCTGACGCCCTTGATCTGGTAGGCCGTGGCCAGGCAGGCCGAGACCGTCGAGCACATCGTGCGCGGCACCATGTACGGGCCGACCTTGCGCACACCACGTTCGCGCAGCAGGTCGACCGCGCCGATCTGCCATTCGCTGGAGCCGCCACCGGAACCGGCGATCAGGCCGGTGCGCAGGCTGCTGACCTGCTCGGCGCTGAGCCCGGCATCGGCGATGGCATCGCGCATGGCCAGATAGGCGAAGGCCGCCGCATCGCTCATGAAGCGCTTCTGCTTGCGGTCGATCAGCGCCTCCAGATCGAGGTCGACACGACCACCGACCTGGCTGCGCAGGCCCGCTTCGGCGTGGTCGGCCAGGGCGGTGATGCCCGAGCGCCCTTCGCGCAGCGCGGCCGAAACGGTATCCAGATCATTGCCGAGGCAGGACGTGATGCCCATGCCGGTGATGACGACGCGACGCATCAGAAGCTCCCGGTTTCGGTGAACAGGCCGACGCGCAGGTCGCGCGCGCTGTAGATTTCGCGGTCATCCACATACATGCGGGCGTCCGACTGGGCCATCACCAGCTTGCGGTTGATGACGCGGCTGATGTCGATCTCGTAACGCACGAGCCTGGCTTCCGGCAGCACCTGGCCGGTGAACTTCACTTCGCCACAGCCCAGCGCGCGGCCCTTGCCGGGGGCGCCCAGCCAGGTCAGGAAGAAGCCGGTCAGCTGCCACATGGCGTCCAGGCCCAGGCAGCCGGGCATCACCGGGTCGCCAATGAAATGGCAGCCGAAGAACCACAGGTCCGGGCGGATATCCAGTTCGGCGCGTACCATGCCTTTGCCATGCGGTCCGCCGTCCTCGCGGATGTCGGTGATGCGGTCGAACATCAGCATCGGGTCGTTGGGCAGACGGCCGGCAGCGGTGCCGAACAGTTCACCGCGTGCGCTGGCCAGCAGCTGTTCGCGGTTGAACGCGTGGAGACGGGTCATGAAGCACAATCCTGGAAGCGAAGAACAGGGAAACAAGCGCCCGAGAATGCCCGTGGAAACTGCGCCGATCAAACATTTCAACCGTACGCAACCGTAGTGTTTTCAAGGGAATACGCGCATCCTGTTGATGTGCAACGACCATACTTCGGCGTGTGGCCCGCCCGGCCCGGCCCCGCCTTTCCCAGCTGACATGACCCGACTGCGCAAGATCATCCACGTTGACATGGACGCGTTCTACGCGTCGGTGGAGCAGCGCGACGATCCGTCACTGCGTGGCAAGCCAGTGGTCGTGGCATGGCGTGGCGCCCGCTCGGTGGTGTGTGCGGCGTCCTACGAGGCGCGCGTGTTCGGCGTGCGTTCGGCGATGCCCGCCGTGCGTGCCGAGCGCCTGTGCCCGGACGCGATCTTCGTGCCGCCGGACTTCGCGCGTTACAAGGCGGTGTCACAGCAGGTACGCGCGATCTTCCTGCGCCATACCGACCTGGTCGAGCCGCTGTCGCTGGACGAGGCCTATCTGGACGTGACCGAGCCGAAGAGTGGCATCGAACTGGCCACCGACATCGCCCGCACCATCCGCGCGCAGATCCGCGAGGAAACGAACCTGACTGCTTCAGCCGGGATCGCGCCGAACAAGTTCCTGGCCAAGATCGCCTCGGACTGGCGCAAGCCCGACGGCCAGTTCGTGATTCCGCCGCAGCGCGTGGATGCGTTCCTGGCGCCGCTGCCGGTGAACCGCGTGCCCGGCGTCGGCAAGGTCATGGAAGGCAAGCTGGCCGCGCGCGGCATCGTCACCTGCGGCGACCTGCGGCAGTGGGCCTTGATCGATCTGGAAGAGGCATTCGGCAGTTTCGGCCGCAGCCTGTACAACCGCGCACGTGGCATCGACGAGCGGCCGGTGGAACCGGACCAGCAGGTGCAGTCGATCTCCTCGGAGGACACCTTCGCCGAAGACCTGCTGCTGGAAGACCTGACCGAGGCGATCGTGCAGCTGGCAGGGAAGACCTGGAACGCCACGCGCAAGACCGAGCGCATCGGCCACACCGTGGTGCTGAAACTGAAGACCGCGCAGTTCCGCATCCTCACCCGCAGCTTCACCCCGGAGCGCCCGCCGGAATCGATGGAAGAGCTGCGTGACATCGCCCTGTCGCTGCGCGCCCGCGTCGACCTGCCGGCGGAGACCCGTTACCGCCTGGTCGGCGTCGGCCTTGGTGGCTTCCGCGAAAAGGAGGCGGTGGTGCAGGGGGAACTGTTCGAGCACGACATGATCAATCCCACAGATACCTAATCATCAAACAGTGGGGTCAGAGCCCGTTGCGCAGCAACGGGATCCGACCCCGTGCGCAGACATGCCACCCAGGCAGATCGCAGAGAACTGTCGAAGGCGGGGTGGGTCCGGTTGCGGGGGCGTGAGCCGCATGGGCCCGAGGCATGCCTCGGGCGGGTTGGGCAGGACGCTCAACCCCGGTCTTGCCGTGTGCGCAGGACAGCGCACACGAGCAAGCCGCGATCGAGCTTACATGGGTGAGGGCGCTTTGCTTGCGAAGCACTGCTTCGCAAGCGCCCGAACGCACAGCCGCCAGCGGCTGGGCCGGGCCCCGGAGGGGGACTTGCAGCGTCCCCCGCAACCGGACCCACCTCGCCATCCCACGGATAGCCAGCTGTTGCTGTTGCTGTTGCTGTTGCCTCTGCAGGTGCAGGGCGCAGCCCTGCAAAAGAAAACTCCCTACCTCACGGCCACTGCATCTCGCCCTTGGCCACCTTCGCACTCAGTTCCAGCGACGCCACGCCCGCCAGCTTCGGATAGCGCGCCTGCATTGCCTTCACCAGCGCCGCACTGTCCCTGGCCTTTGCCGTCTCGGCATCGAACGCGCGGATGTAGTCCGCCGTGAACACCAGCGCACTGACATCCAGTGCGGCACCCGGCGCGTAATGCCCCGGCACCACCACCTTCGGCTTCAACGCCTGCAACCGCTGCAGGGTCTGCAGCCAGTCGGCGTGTGACTTCGGCGTCTGCGTGTCGGCCATCCACACGTGTTCACCGGCCACTACCGGAATGCCGCCGACGATCGCGCGCAGCGACGGCACCCACAACACCGTGCGGTCCGGGGTCGGGCCATCCAGGCCGATCAGCGGCAGGCGCTGGCCTTCCAGCTGCAGGGCATCGCCATCCAGCACCTGCGGCACCACGATGCGCGACGGCACGTCGGCACCCATCTTCGGCCCCCAGTAGGCCAGCTTGCCGGCCTGGGTCTGCTGGATGTGGGCAACGGTCTGCGCAGTGGCGACGATGCGCGCCTGCGGGAACGCGTCCTGCAGGGTAGCCAGGCCGAAGTAGTAGTCCGGATCACCGTGGCTGATGTAGATCGTTGTCAGCTGCTTGCCGCTGGCGCGGATCAGCTCGACCAGCTTGCGCGCATCGCTGGCGCCGAACTGCGCGTTGACCAGGATCGCATCGCGGCGGCCTTCGATCAGCACCGAGGACACCGAGAACATCGCCTGCGGACCGGGATGGAAGGTCTGCAGGTGCAGCTGGGATTTTGTCGCTGCCGCGGGCGCCGCGGTGGCCGGTGCGGCCAGCAGCGGCGCACTGGTGAAGCTGGCGGCCAGGGCGAGGGGAAGCAGCAGGGCAGCGGTGCGCATGGGAAATTCCTTGTGTCGAATGGGGAGCCGAACGTGGGCTATGCCGGGCGTCCTTGCCCGGGCCCCTGCGGGCCGTCGCAAGTGACGTTGGCAACGGCTCCTGCCGTTGCCTTCGGCTCTACAGGGCACGCGCGTCGATCAGTACGCCGCGGTGATGATCTGCTTCGGGTACTGGTGCGCTTCCAGCTCGGCGACGAACGCGGCGCCGTAGTCGGCATAGCTGATGCGGCTGTGGCCGCTGGCGTCGGCCAGGAAGGCCTTGGGCTGCACGCGGTACTGGCCGCGCTCTTCACCCGGGCCGATTTCGGCCGCTGGCGAGAAGAAGGTCCAGTCCAGGTCGTCCACCGCCTGCAGTCGATTGAAGGCTTCACGATGGGCCAGCGCGTACGGCTTGTAGGCCTCCGGGAAGGTGGGGGTATCGACCAGCTGCACGCCGGGCGCGACTTCCAGGCTGCCGGCGCCACCGACCACCACCAGGCGCGGTACACCGGCCTTGCGCACGGCGGCGGCCAGCTGTGCAGCCACGTCGCCGACGCGGCCGATGTCATCGCCCGGGCGCGGGCCGTAGGCGCTGGCCAGCACGTCGTGGCCGGCGATGGCGGCGACCAGCGCGTCCTGGTCATCCAGCGGGGCGACCACCGGATGGGCGCCGTCCAGTTCGGCCGGAAGATCCTGCGCGTTGCGCACGATGACAGTGAGTTCGTGGCCGTGGGCCAGCGCGTGGCGGGCGATCTGGCGGCCGATGTTGCCGGTGGAACCAACGAGGGCGATCTTCATGGCAGGACTCCGTGGGGCGGTGTGGGGTGGGAATGGGGCCACTCTAGGCCGCTGCAGTCGATCGAAAAACAGCGTATAACGCGCTTGTTTGTTGCATGGATCGAGCATATGGACCGACTGACCGCCATGACCGTATTCGTCGAGGTGGCCGAGCGCGGCAGCCTCACCGCCGCCGCCGAGGTGCTGGACATGTCGCGGGCGATGGTTACCCGCTACCTGGCCGAGGTCGAGGCTTGGCTGGGCGCGCGCCTGCTGCACCGGACCACGCGCCGGGTCAGCCTGACCGGCCCCGGCGAGGCGGCGCTGGCGCGCTTCCGGCAGATACTGGCCATCGGCGAGGAACTGCAGGGCGAGCTGGCCAGCGACGATCCCGAACCGCATGGCACGCTGCGGGTGACCGCCAGCGTGTCGTTCGGGCAAAGCCACCTGGCGCGTGCGGTGGCCGGTTTCGTCGCACGCCATCCGGCGGCGCGCATTGAACTGCTGCTGGTCGACCGCATGGTGAACCTGGTGGAAGAGCGGGTGGACCTTGCCGTGCGCATCGCCCGCCAGATCGATCCCAGCCTGATCGCACGACGGCTGGCCACCTGCCGCTCGGTGCTGTGCGCGACGCCGTCGTACCTGCAGGCGCGCGGTACGCCTACCGCCCCGGAACACCTGGCCGGGCACAACTGCCTGACCCATCACTACGTGGGCAAGAGCCTGTGGCAGCTGCACCGCGATGGGCGTTCGCTGTCGGTGGCGGTGGGCGGCAACATCAGCGCCAATGAAGCGTCGCTGTTGCTGGAGGCGGTACGTGCAGGCGCCGGCATCGCGATGCTGCCGACCTACCAGGTGGCGCCACTGCTGCGCAGTGGCGAGCTGATCGAGTTGTTGCCCGAGTTCAGTCTGGACGAACTCGGCATTCATGCCGTGTACGCATCACGGCGCCAGCAGCCCGCTATCATGCGGCGATTCCTGGACTTCCTGGCCGAGTGTTTCGCCAGCCCGGCCTTCCAGGATCTGGATTGGCGCCCACCGGGCAAGGAGAACACATGAACCACGGACAGGCCTTGATCGACCACAACCGTGCTGCCTGGGACCGCCAGGCCAGCGAAGTGCGCGAATGGTCGCGCCCGGTGGAAAGTTCAACCATTGCCGCCGCGCGCGAAGGACGTTGGCAGGTGCACCTGACGCCCCGTGCCCTGCCGCTGGACTGGCTGGGTGATGTGCGCGGCCGCCGGGTCCTGTGCCTGGCCTCGGGCGGTGGCCAGCAGGCACCGGTGCTGGCGGCGGCCGGGGCCGACGTCACTGTGTTCGATCTGTCCGATGGGCAGCTGGAACAGGACCGCAGCGTGGCGGCGCGCGACGGCCTGCGGCTGCGCACGGTGCAGGGCGACATGCGCGACCTGCACGTATTCGCCAACGACAGCTTCGATGTGGTGTTCCACCCGATCTCCAACCTGTATGTGCCCGATGTGCGCCCGGTGTGGACCGAATGCCGCCGCGTGCTGGCGCGCGATGGCATGCTGATGGCCAGCTTCTACAACCCGGTGCTGTTCGTCGGCGCGCGCGATCCGCAGCTTGATGCACAGGGCCTGATCCGGCCGCAGTACGCCATTCCCTATTCGGATCTGGAAGACCTGCCACCGGCCGAGCGCGAGGCGAAGCTGGCGCGGGGTGATGCGCTGACCTTCGGCCACAGCCTGACAGAACTGATCGGTGGACAGCTGGATGCCGGCTTCGTGATCGATCGCTTCATGGAAGACTGGCAGCCGCAGCCGCGCTTCCTGATCGACCGCTATCTGCCCACCTTCCTGGCTACCCGCGCGCGCCGGATCGGCTGAGGCGGATCGGTGCAAAAACCAGCGGCGTACAATGGACGGCCCCACGTCGCACAGGTGCCGTTCCCTTGTCGTATCCCTATCCGCTGGTCGTGTTCGACCTCGATGGCACGCTGGTCGACAGCGCTGCCGATATTGCCGAAGCACTGAACCGCACGCTGGAAGACATCGGCCTGGCGCGCGTGCCGGAAGCCACGGTTCTGGGCTGGATCGGCGACGGTGTGCGTCGTCTGGTCGAACAGGCGGTGCAGGCCGCCGGCAGCGAGGTGGACCTGGCGGAGGTGATGCCGGTGTTCATGGTGCACTACCGTGAGTGCCTGCTGCGCAGCCCGCGACTGTTCGACGGCGTGGGCGAAGCGCTGGCGCAACTGCGTGCGCGCAACGTGCCGCTGGCGATCTGCACCAACAAGCCCGAAGCACTGGTGCCGCCGCTGCTGCAGCACCTGGGTATCGATGATGCATTCGCGCTGGTACTGGGGGGGGATTCGCTGCCGCAGCGCAAGCCCAGTGGCGAGCCACTGCGGCACATCGCCGCGCACTTCGGGCTGCCGGTGGAGTCCTGCCTGATGGTGGGTGATTCGTTGACCGACTACCGCGCCGCCGAAGAGGCCGGCATGCCGATCGCGCTGGTGCGCTACGGCTATCCGCGCGGCCTGGACCTGGCCACCGCGCATGCGGTGGCGGTGATCGACGACCTGCGTGAACTGCCGGGGTTGGCCGCCGGCCGATAAGCCGGCCAACGCAATGGGTAGTGCCGGCCGCTGGCCGGCAACCCGGGATGCGTTGCCGAAGGTCATGATGTTGCCGGCCAGTGGCCGGCACTACCATGAACGTTGCGCTCACTTCGGCTGGTAACGCACGCTCAACTGGTACTCGCGGCCGGGCTGGTTGAACCATGCCACCGTTTCGTAGCGACGGTCGAAGACGTTGGCGGCACGTGCCAGCAGCGACCACGATGGCGTCAGTGCGTATTCGGCGCGAACATCCAGCGTACCGTAGCCGCCCACCTTCACCGCATTCGAGGCATCGTCGTAGCGCTTGCCGGCACCCTGCACGGTCAGGCCTGCGCGGAAATCGCCGAAGCGACGGTCGATGTCCAGGCGCGCGGTCTGCTGCGCGCGGCGTGGCAGCCAGTTGTCGAACTGGGTGCTGCCGCCGGTGCGGTTGCGCGGGTCGGTGTAGCTCAGCTGCGCGTTGATGTCGAAGCCGGCCAGCAGCACGCCACCGGTCAGTTCGGCACCGCGGATGCGGGCCTTCTCCACCTGCTGCATCTTGAAGGTTGCCGCATCGTAGGTGATCAGGTCATCGATGCGGGTTTCATACACGTCCAGGCCCCAGTGCCAGCCCTGGCCCTGCTGCGAAACGCCGAGGTTGGCGCTCTTGGACTTCTCCGGCTTCAACGTCGGCACGCCGCTCCACGGGTCGTACAGATCGCTGAAGGTCGGTGCCTTGAACGCCGTGCCATAGCTGGCGTTGAGGCGCAGGCCGTGGCCCAGCTCCATCGCCCAGCCAACGCTGCCGGTGGCGTGGTTGCCGAACTGCTGGTTGTCGTCGTTGCGTGCGCTGGCCTGCAGCTGGTGGCGGCCGAAGCGGCCCTGGTACTGCACGAATACGCCGGTGTTGCGGCGGCTGTCGACCAGGTAACCCGCGCTGCTGCCATCCAGGTTGTCTTCGCTCCAGTCCACGCCTGCGCTCAGCAGCTGGCCCTCGGCCACGCCGAAATCGCCCTGCAGGGAGGCGCTGTCGCGGTGGGTCTGTGCGCTGCCACGTGCACCGAAGTCGCCGAAGTTGTCCGACTCGTTGTCACTGCGCCCGACGTTTGCGGTGAATGCCAGGCGCTCGGAAGGGGTGTAGCGCACCTTGCCGGCCAGCACCTGCTGGCGGGTTTCCGAATAGTTGTAGTAACCGTCGTAATGGTTCTTGCCGTCGGCGCGCAGGGCGCTGCCTTCCACGTTCCACTGGTCGTTGAAGGTGTAGCCACCGCGCAGGCTCTTGGACAGGTTGCGGTAACCGTCGCGGTCGGGCTCGTCGGCGAAGCAGCCGGTGAACAGCGTGGCCGAGCCGCGGCAGGCATCGATGCCGTCGGAATGCTGGTAGGCGATGTCGGCACCGAACCAGCCGCGTTCGGTACCGCCGCCAATGCCACCGCTGGCTTCACGCAGGCCGTTGCTGCCACCGCCAAGCTGGAAGTGCGGGGCGAAATCGCCCTGGTTGCGGCGGGTGAAGATCTGGATCACGCCACCGATGGCGTCGGCGCCGTACAAGCTCGACTGCGGGCCGCGCACGATTTCCACGCGCTCGATCTGCGCCAGCGGCAGGTCCTGGTACATGGCCAGGCCGAGGTCGGCGCTGTTGATGCGCACGCCGTCCACCAGCACCACGGTGTGGCCCGAGTTGGTGCCGCGCAGGAACAGCGAGCTCTGCTTGCCGAGGCCGCCGGCATTGGTCAGGTTGATGCCGGCGCGGCCGCGCAGCAGCTCTTGCAGCGAGGTGGCCTGGCTGGATTCGATCTGCGCGCGGTCGATCACCTGCGCCGGCGCGATACTGTCCTGCAGGGCGATCGGGGTGCGGGTGGCGGTGACCAGGATCTGGTCGAGCGCAGTGGTGTCATCGGCGGCCTGGGCCAGCGCGGGCAGGGTGGCCAGCACGGCCAGGGACAGCATTCGGGACTGCAGCTTCATGGGGGACTCCAGGTGCCACGCACGCCCGCGTGGCGAAGGGGAGGAGCCGCGAAGGCAGGCGTGCGCCGATGCCGCAGCGCACGCCACGGTCATCCAGCGCCATGCCCACCGCATCGCGACCTGAGGCTTCCGGGCCGGTCTCCGGGCTTGCCGCCGGGTGGCGCGAGGCCACCGTCCAGGCGCCTTCCCATGCCTGCGGCACAGTGGCGGTGTTGCCTGGAACTGACGTGCTTACCGTTGCGGGGGCAGCGCCGGCCTGGCGTGGAATCACGCGTCACCGGCTTCCCGTTTCAACCTGCCGGCCATGGCCGCAGGTCACCTGGAAGTGGGCGCAGTCTACGGCATCGCAGGCCGTCCCGTTGCGTCGCGCCTGCGCGACTGCCTTTGCTGTGCCTTTAGAATGGTTGCTCGATCCCGTGGTGCCGTTGCCGATGTCCGCCCGTTTTCCGCTGTACCTGCGTCGCCCGTCCGGGACGCCCGCATGATCCTCGACCTGGTCCGCCATGCCGGCAATGGCCGTGACGAGTTCCTTGATGGCCGCAGCGACCCACCGCAGCTGGCCGGGCTGCCGCAGGAGCTGGTCGAGGCCTATGCCGGGCAACGCTGGGAGCGGGTGATCAGTTCACCGCGGTTGCGCGCGCTGCATACGGCGATGGCCTTGGCCACGCCGCGTGGGCTGGACGTGGAAGCGGACGAGGAATGGGAAGAGCTGGACTTCGGCGATTGGGACGGGCGGTCGCTGTTCGACTTGCCGGAGGATGCACTGGCGGCCTTCCATGCCGACCCGCACGCGTTCCCGCCGCCCAATGGCGAGAGCTGGGGCCACTTCGAGCGGCGCATCGCGCGCGCGCTGGATTGCCTGCTCGATGATGACGATCCGGTGCCGACGCTGGTGGTCAGCCATGGCGGCCCGTTGCGCATGGTGCTGTCGCAGGTCTGCGGCCTGCCCATGTCGCTGTGCTGGGCGCTGCGTATCGACCACGGCACGCGCCTGCGGGTGTGGCTGGAGCGCGGCGAGATCGGGCTGGTGGGTGAGCTGCTGGAGCTGCAGCAGCCCTGAGCGCACTCGCCGGGCATGGCCCGGCGCTACCGATCCCGCATCACACTGGTAGTGCCGGCCGCTGGCCGGCATCCCCAGGAACGCGGAGGCCTCAATCCTCGTCCGCGCCCTCGGCCACGCTGTCCTCAGCGTCATCGTCGGCATCGAAGCGCTGCTCATGCACTGGGCCCGACGCCGGGCCGGCTGCCTTCAGCGGATGCGCAGCGATGCGTGCTTCGTAATCCTGCACCAGTGCTTCACGCTGTGGCTCGCTCAGCTCCTGCCAATGGCAGTCCAGCAACGCGCCTTCCAGCGAGTACAGCAGGTTCAGGCTGGGCTTGAAGCCGGCGCGCTTGACCTTGACGAAGGCGCCGACGGCTCCGATCGCGACCAGGTCGTCGCGGCTGCGCAGGCCGACCTGGCGCAGCCACGCCGCACTTTTCGGGCCGATGTTGCGCAGCTTCGGTGCGCTCATCCCAGCGCCTCGACGAACACGCGGGCGATGGCTTCCAGGCCAGCCTGGTCGTCGGCATCGAAGCGGCCGACCTTCGGGCTGTCGATGTCGAACACGCCGATCAGTTCATCGCCGCGCAGCAGCGGCACCACCAGTTCCGAGCGCGAGGCCGAATCGCAGGCGATGTGGCCGGGGAAGGCGTCGACGTCCTCTACGCGCTGGGTCACGCGCTGGCTGGCGGCGGCACCGCACACGCCCTTGTCCAGCGGGATGCGCACGCAGGCCGGCAGGCCCTGGAACGGGCCAACCACCAGTTCCTTGCCGTCGTACAGGTAGAAGCCCACCCAGTTCAGGTCGGGCAGGGCGTGGTAGACCAGGGCCGAGAGGTTGGCCGCGTTGGCGATGCGGTCGGACTCGGCGTAGACCAGGCCACGGGCCTGTTCCAGCAGCTGGGCGTATTGTTCCGGCTTGCTGCCGGTGAGCGAGGCATTGGCGAACATGCCAGCAGTCTAGCAAGCGTGCCGGGCCGGCGATAATGCACGCTCTGTTGCCCCGTTGGAGCCCGTCGATGCCGTTGCCCGCCACGCTGCCGCCCGCCCTGTTCGTCACCGGCACCGATACCGAGATCGGCAAGACCGCGGCCAGCACCGCGCTGCTGCACGCACTGCGCCGGCGCGGCCTGCGCGCGGTGGGCATGAAGCCGGTGGCCAGCGGCAGCGAAGACCTGGGCCAGGGCCTGCGCAACGAAGACGCATTGGCGCTGCAGGCGGCCAGCTGGCCGGTACCGGACTATGCCGATCTGAACCCGTATGCGTTGCGCCAGCCGCTGGCACCGGAGCTGGCCGCTGCCGAGGACGGCGTGCAGGTGGAGCTGGCACCGATCATGGCAGCGTTCGAGCGGCTGCGCGCGCAGGCCGATGTCGTGGTGGTGGAGGGGGTTGGCGGTTGGCTGGCACCGGTCTCGGCCACGCTCGACCAGCTCGACCTGGTGCGCGCATTGCGGTTGCCGGTGTTGCTGGTGGTGGGCATGCGGCTGGGCTGCGTCAACCACGCGCGACTGACCGCGCAGTCGTTGCAGGCCGAAGGGGTGGAGTGCCTGGGCTGGATCGGCAACCACATCGACCCGGCGATGCAGCGCCAGGATGAGAACATCGCAACGCTGCAGCAGCGCCTGCCGATGCCGTGCTGGGGGCGGCTGCCACATCTGCCGGGAGCGGATGGCCAGATCCTGAGCACGCATCTGCTCGATTGACCTAGGGTAGTGCCGGCCGCTGGCCGGCAACCTCGATGTATCCACCTGCGTGCAGTTGCCGGCCAGCGGCCGGCACTACCGTGCTGCGGCCGCCAGCTCCCGCGCGATCGCGCCCAGCCGCTCCACCGCGCCGATGAAGCGTGCATCCAGCGTCTGGCAGCACGACAGCCGCAGGCAATGGCGATACCGCGCGCCGCGTGAATACACCTGGCCGGGCATGAACACGATGTCCTCCTGCAGTGCACGCTCGAACAGCTCGCGCGTGTCCACGCCGGGCAGTTCCAGCCACAGCAGGAAGCCACCCTGCGGTTCGGTGGCGCGGGTGCCGGCCGGGAAGTGTTCGGCCACCAGCTGGCGCAGCCGTCCGACCTGTTCGCGGTACAGGCGGCGCATGCGATGCAGGTGGTGCTCGTAGCTGCCCGCTTCCAGATAGGCCGCCACCGCGTCCCCCAGCAGCTGCGGCTCGCCGCCGGTGGACTGGAATTTCAGCAGCGCGATGCGCTCGGCGAAGCGGCCGCCATCGAGCCAGCCGATGCGGTAATCCGGCGCCAGCGTCTTGGAAAAGCCGCCGACCACCATCACCCAGCCATCGCGATCGAAGGCTTTCAGCAACGGCGCCGGCGGTTCGCAGAACTGCAGCTCGGCATACACCGCATCTTCGATCAGCGGCAGCTGGCGTGCATTGACCAGTTCGGTCAGGCGTTGCTTGGCGGCGGTCGGCATGGTGCAGCCGAGCGGGTTGTGCACGGTCGGCATCACCACCAGTGCGGCCAGCGGCGTGTGCTCCAGCAGCGCATCCAGCGCATCCACATCCAGGCCGAGCTGCGGGTGGGTGGGCAGTTCGATGGCCTGCAGGCCGAGGTTGGCCAGCAACGGGTAGAGGTTGAAGTAGGACGGCGCCTCGATGCCGACCGCATCACCGGGCTGGGTGACTGCACGCAGCGCCAGCTGCAGGCCTTCCATCGCACCGTGGGTCAGCAGCAGGCGTTCGCTGTGGGTATGCAGGCCCATGCGCGGGCCGCGGCGCACGATCTGCGCCAGCAGCCGTGGCGAGCCGTTGGGGCGTGCGTAGGTCTCCACGGTCTGCTGGCCATGGCGCAGTACCTGCGCCGTGTGCTTGGCCAGCTGCGCGCCGGGGTAGAACTGGCGACCGCGCGGGCCGGCAAAGGCCAGGTCGATCACGCCGGGGCGGCGCTGTGCTTCCAGCACGCGGGCCATCAGTACCTGCTGCAGCGGCGCGGTGGGCGCAGACGGTGTGTCGCGCAGCGAACGTTCCGGCACCGACAGCCGCGGCGCGACCTCGAAGCCGGCCTTGGGCCGGGGAATGACCAGACCAGCGTCTTCCAGCTGGCGGTAGGCGGCGATCACCGTGTTCAGGCTGAGCCGGCGCTGCAGGGCCATCTGCCGCAGCGAGGGCAGGCGGCTGCCTACCGGAAGGCGTCCGCCGTGGATGGCCTCGGCCAGTTCGTCGGACAGCCGTTGGTAGCGGGGGGGGATCATTGCGCTCTGATCATCTGTATCCATCGAGTTTCCCGCCATCTGGTGCTGTACCCATGATGACGGCGAGCCTAGCATGTCGTTGTCGGCCGGGCCTGATCGGGGCACGGCCGGTACTTTCCAAGCGCACGGCTGGATGGCCGTGCGTCTTTTTTTGGTAGTGCCGGCCGCTGGCCGGCAATCCCTGGAACCGCAAGAGCCGGCCAGCGGCCGGCACTACCCGGGGCGTTACCGCATCGGCAGGAGCCGCACCGAGCGCCAGCCGGCCCCACGGAAATGCCGTCAGCGCATCGGCACCAGCGCTGCATCGCGCCGGTACAACGCCGGGAACTGCCTGCCCAGCGCGGCCAGCTTTGGCGCGTCGTAGTAGCGGATGTAGGCGGCCTGCGGGTAGTTGGTCATGTAGTTCTGGTGGTAGCTCTCGGCCGGGTAGAAGCGCTGGCCGCTGACCAGCTGGGTGACGATCGGTGCGCGGTAGCTGCCGGCCTGGCGGAGCTGGGCGATGTAGGCGCGGCTGGCTGCCTGCTGGCGGGCGTCATCAGTGAAGATCGCCGACCGGTACTGGCTGCCGTGGTCGGGCCCCTGGCGGTTGAGCTGGGTCGGGTCGTGCACCACCGAGAAGAACACCTGCATCAACTGCCCATAGCTGACCTGGCGTGGGTCGTAGTCGACCTTCACCGCTTCGGCATGACCGGTCTGACCGCTGCTGACCCGTTCATAGCGGGCATTGGCAGCGCTGCCACCGATGTAGCCGGACACCGCATTACTCACGCCTTTGACATGCTGGAACACGCCCTGCACGCCCCAGAAGCAACCGCCGGCAAACACCACGCTGGCGTGGGTGGCGTCATCGCGGAACGCAGCGTCGCCCGTGGGTACAGGGAGTGCCTGGGTCTGCGCGCTGGCTTCGACCGGTGCCGCGATGGCGCCGTGGTCAACCAGCAGCACACCGGCGATCAATGCCGTGGCCACCAGTCCGGCAACGCCAGCGGCAATGCCCTGCTCAAAGGAGAATTTCATCGTGTCCTCCCGGTTCAACCGAAGGTGAAGGCATAGGCCTGCACGCCCGCATCGAGGAATTCGATCTCGAAGCGGTGCGGCCTGACCGTGCCGCGTTGGCGCACCAGCTGGTAGAGGCGGTGCTCGTCGACCACGCCGCTGCCATCGGCGCCGACATCAGTGCCGGCATCGGTGGCGGGCAATGGCTTGCCATCCAGCAGGACGCGGAAGCGCACCGGCTTTCCTTCCTGGCCCGGTGCCAGCACCAGGTGCAGGTCGCGCGCATGGAACTGGAAGGCGATGCGGCCACCGGCCTGCTGCAGCTGCGCAGCCTCGTCGGTAACGGTCCAGCGTCCGGACAGGCCCCACTGGTTCAACGCCAGGGTGGCCGGCAATGTGTAGTCGAACGCGGCGTCGCTGCGCTGCCCACCGGGCGAGGCGAACTGCTCGGCACGGGCGTGGCCCAGATAGGTTTCCGGCGAGCGCAGATTGCCCATGTCGGCCTGCGCAGCCACGCCCTTCAGATCGGCGGCGGCCGGATCGGCCGGCGCCGGCAGGTTCGTCTGGCCGGCCTCGGTCAGCAAGCGACGGATCACCTGTTCCGAGCGCGCATAGTTGCCCTCGCCGAACTGGTGGCCGCGGATGTTGCCCTGCGCATCGACGAAGTACTGCGCCGGCCAGTAGCGGTTGTTGAACGCGCGCCAGATCGTGTACTGGTTGTCCAGCGCCACCGGGTACTCGACCTTCAGCTGCTGCACCGCCTTCATCACGTTGCGCGGGTCACGCTCGAAGGCGAATTCCGGGGTGTGCACGCCGATCACCACCAGGCCGTGGTCGCGATAACGGCGCTCCCATTCGTGCACGAACGGCATCGCGCGCAGGCAGTTGATGCACGAGTACGTCCAGAAATCGACCAGCACCACCTTGCCGCGCAGCTGCTGGGCCGTCAGCGGCGGGCTGTTGAGCCAGCCGGTGGCACCGTCCAGCGCGGGCAGGGTGCCTTCCACCGGCAGCGGTGCATCGGCAGCGGCGTTGGCACCGGCCATCATCATCATCGGCGGAGCCGCCGGCTGCGCGCCGGGTACCGCATCCAGCAGGCCCTGCTCGATGTGCGCGGTGCTGACCGTGGACAGGCGGGTCAGCAGGCCGGTATCCCAGCCCAGGCCGATCGCCACCACCGCCAGCAGTGCGGTCACGCCCAGTACCTTGCGCAGCACATCGCCGAGGCCGAGCCGCGCCTGCAGCGCGCGGAACACGCGGCCACCTACCCATACCGCCAGCGCCAGTGCGGTAATCGCGCCCAGTGCGTAGGCCAGCAGCAGCGTGCTGGTGCCGGCGCTGGCCCCGTGCAGCGCGGCACCGGTCAGCACCAGGCCGAGGATCGGCCCGGCGCAGGGCGCCCACAGCAGGCCGGTGGCGATGCCGATCAGCAGCGAGGTCCACGCACCGCCCCGCCCCGCTGCGTCGGCCGCATCGGCACGCGCGCTCAAGCGGGCACCCACGCGCTGGAACGGCGCCAGCAGGTGGTCGGCCAGTCGTGGCCACAGCAATGCCAGCGCGAACAGCGCCATCAGCAGCAGGGCGATCCAGCGTCCGACCTGGTTGGCCTGTGCCACCCATTGGCTGCCCACCGCAGCCAGGCTGGCGACCACGGTGAAGGTGAGTGCCATGCCCAGCAGCAGCGGCAGCGTGCTGCGCAGGAAGGGGCGGTCGGCACGCGCGAACACGAACGGCAGCACCGGCAGGATGCAGGGACTGAGCAGGGTCAGCGCGCCCCCCAGGTAGGCAAGCAGCAACAGCAGCATCGTCAGGCTCCGGAAGCAGGGGAAGAACCGACCGGCACCCGCCAGCCATCGGCGGTACCGCCCTCAGCGGCACCGGGAACGAACACCATCGCTGCGCCGTTCATGCAGTAGCGAAGTCCGGTTGGGCGAGGCCCGTCGTTGAACACATGACCGAGGTGGCCACCGCAGCGGCGGCAGTGCACCTCCACCCGCAGCATGCCGAAGGTGACGTCGCGGTCTTCGCCGATGGCGTTGTGCAGTGGCGCCCAGAAGCTGGGCCAGCCGGTGCCGCTCTCGAACTTGGTGGAGGAGGAGAACAGCGGCAGCGCACAGCCGGCGCAGGCAAACGTGCCCTGCCGGTGTTCTTTGTTGAGCGGGCTGCTGTACGGGCGCTCGGTCGCCTGCTGGCGCAGCACTGCGTACTGCGCCGGGGTCAGGCGCTGGCGCCAGTCGGCATCGCTGCGCATGACCTCGAACTGTCGCGACGGGCGCGCTTCAGCGGCGGCCGGGGCGGCACGGCTGCAGGCCCCCAGGCCGAGCAGGCCGGCGGCGGTGGCAACACCGCCCAGGCCCAGCAGATGGCGTCGGGTAAGGGACATGGCGGACTCCGGGAAGGGGCGACGGGGCCATGCTGCGCCCGCCCGGGTCAACGAATCCTCACGCAGGATTCAATTTTTCGTGAGGTATCGGCGTCCATCCCGCGCCACAATGCAGCCAGCCTCCCCACTGGCCCCGAGCTGCCGATGTCCACCAAACGCGTGCTGATCGTTGAAGACGATGCCCACATCGCCGACCTGCTGCGCATGCATCTGGGCGATGAGGGCTACGACGTCGCCCATGCCGCCAGCGGCGATGCCGGCCTGCGCCTGCTCGAGCAGGAAGGGCCATGGGATGCGCTGGTGCTGGACGTGATGCTGCCCGGCGTGGACGGCCTGCAGGTGTGCCAGCGTGCACGCGCGATGGCGCGCTATGTGCCGATCATCATCATCAGTGCGCGTGGCAGCGAAACGCAGCGCATCGTCGGCCTGGAACTGGGTGCGGATGATTACCTGGCCAAGCCCTTCTCGATGCCGGAACTGGTGGCCCGTGTGCGTGCGCTGCTGCGCCGGGCCGAGGCGATGGCGCAGAGCGCGCGCATCGATGCCGGCGCGATCGAGCTGGGCGGTCTGCAGCTGGACCCGGTCGCGCGTACTGCCTCGGTGGATGGCAACGCACTGGAGCTGACCCCGCGCGAGTTCGACCTGCTGCTGTTCTTCGCCCGTCATCCGGACCAGGTGTTCGCGCGCATGGAACTGCTCAACCAGGTCTGGGGCTACCAGCACGATGGCTACGAGCACACGGTCAACACCCACATCAATCGCCTGCGCAGCAAGATCGAGCGGGACCCGGCCAATCCACGGCGGCTGCTGACGGTGTGGGGCCGTGGCTACAAGCTGGTCGATCCTGCCGGGGCGGCGGCATGATCAAGCCGAACCTGTGGCAGAAGCTGGCGGCGGTGATCGCTGCGCTGATGCTGATGTGCTGCATGGCGTTGCTGGCGCTGCAGATGCGCGCCAACACCCGCCACGAGCAGGAAGTGGTGCAGCGGTTGTCGCTGGGCCTGGCCGAGCACATTGCCCAGCGCAGCGAACTGATGGACACCAGCGGCATGCGTGATGCCGCCGTGCGCGCGCTGTTCGGCCAGCTGATGGCGGTCAACCCCAGCGTCGAGGTCTACCTGCTGGACGACCAGGGCCGCATCCTCGGCCACGATGCGCCAACAGGCCATCTGGTGCGCAACCGGGTGGACGTGGCACCACTGCGCCGGCTGCTGGCCGGTGCACCGTTGCCGATCCTGGGCGATGACCCGCGCAGCACGGACGGCCGCAAGGTGTTCAGTGCCGCGCCGCTGATCGTGCAGGGTCGCCAGGCCGGTTATGTGTACGTGGTGCTGGTCGGCGAACACCGTCAGATGCTGTCCGACGACCTTGCCGCCGGCAGCCAGTGGAACACCACGCTGTGGTCGGTGATGCTGGTCGGCAGCCTGGGCCTGCTGGCCGGGCTGGTGGCCTTCTACTGGGTGACGCGCCCGCTGCGGCGGCTGACCCGGCGCATCCAGGCCTTCGACATCGACGCACCCACGCCGTTGCCGCCGCCGGAGCCGTTGCGCGCCGGTGAGCGCGACGAGCTGGTGATCCTCGAGCACGCACACGCGCAGATGGCGCAGCGGCTGGGCGAGCAGTGGCAGCAGCTGCGCCAGCAGGACCTGCAGCGCCGCGAGCTGGTCGCCAACATCTCGCACGACCTGCGCACGCCGTTGTCGTCGCTGCACGGCTATCTGGAAACGCTGGCGCTGAAGGACGCCACGCTGTCGCCGGACGAGCGCCGCCGCTACCTCGGTATCGCGCTGGCGCAGAGCGCCAAGGTTGGCCGGCTTGCGCGTGCGCTGTTCGAGCTGGCGCGGCTGGAACATGGCGAAGTGCGCCTGGAGTGGGAAGTGTTCGCATTGCCGGAGCTGCTGCAGGACGTGCTGCAGAAATTCGAGCTGGCGGCGCAGGCTCGCAACCAGTACCTGCACGCGGACTTCCCACCCGGCCTGCCGCTGGTGCGCGCCGATCTGGGCCTGGTCGAGCGGGTGCTGACCAACCTGCTCGACAACGCGCTGCGGCATGCGCCCGACGGTGGGCGGATCGAGGTGTGCCTGCGCGCGACGCCGGACAGCGTGGAGGTCAGCGTGGCCGATGATGGACCTGGTGTTGCCCCTGCACTGCGCACGCAGCTGTTCCAGGCACCGGCCGCGCTGGGCGCGCGACGTGGAGAGAACGGCGGGTTGGGCCTGCTGATCGTGCAGCGCATCGTGCAGTTGCACGGCCGCCGCATCGAACTGCGTGACAGCGAGCGCGGCGCGTTGTTCGCGTTTGCGTTGCCGCGTGCGGAACCAGCGGCCTAGCAGGCCGCATCGCACTCGACGGCAGCGCCGCTTTCCAGCGGCAGGTGCAGTCGGATGCAGGCACCACCCAGCTCCGAATCGGTTACTTCGACCAGGCCGCCATGCTTGTCGGCCACCACCTGCACCAGCGCCAGTCCGAGGCCGAAACCGGGGCTGCCCGGATCCAGCCGCACATAGGGTTGCAGCACCTGGCCGCGCAGTTCGGGTGCGATGCCGGGGCCATCGTCCTCCACCTGCAGGCACAGCCAGCCGTCGTTGACCGTGCTGGCGATACGGATCTGCCGCCGCGCATAGCGCAGGGCATTGCCGAGCAGGTTGCGCAGTGCCAGTTCCAGCATGTGCCGGTTGACGTTGACCAGGCCCGCCGGCGACAGCACCTGCTGTACCGGCATCGGCAGCGGTGCGAACTGGGCCACCACGCCACGTACCAGTGCCGCCAGCTGCAGGCGCTGGCGGGTCAGCTGATGGCAGCGGCCGAGCGCGGCGTACTCGACGCCGGCATCGGTGAGGTGCTGCAGCCGATCGACATCAGTGCGCAGGCCGCCCAAGGCATCACGCTGGATCTCGTCCAGCGCGGTGTCCTCCAGGTCGGCCAGGCCGAAACGCATCCGCGCCAGCGGCGTGCGGACTTCGTGCGCCACTGCCTGCGCCAGCACGCGCTGGCTTTCCAGCAGCTGCTGCAGCTGCTCGGCCATGTGATTGAAGGCATTGGCCAGCGGCCGCACCAGCGCAGTGCCGGCGCGCGGCGCGCGGGTATCCAGCTGGCCGTCGCGCATCTGCCGGGCGGCCTGGGCCAGCTGCGAGACGTCGCGCCACAGGCGGTAGACCATCACGTACATCGGCAGCGCCACGGCCACCATCAGGATCAGCAGCAGGATCGCCACGCCTGACACTTCGCTGTCCTGCCAGCCCTCGTCAGGCAGCGCTTCGTCCAACGGCCCCAGCATCACCGCGTAGTCGCTGTCGCCGATCCGCTGCAGGCTGCGCATGTGCTCCAGGTCGATCTGCACCCGGCCGTTGCTGAAGGGGGGGCGCTGGCTGGCCGGCAGCGCCTTCATCGCCTCTGCCAACGGCACCATGCGCAGGGCATAGGCGAAGTCGGCGTCCAGTTCGCGCGCCAGCGTCGGCCACTGCTCGCGCGGGGTTTCGGCGAAGCGGTGCTGCAGCAGGGCATGGGTACCGCGCATCTCGGCCAGCAGTCCGGCTTCGGTGCGGTCTTCCAGCAGCGCATCCCAGGCCCACAGGCCCAGCACGATCAGTAGCAGGTGGGCGACCAGGAAGGCGATGCCGTAGCGCAGGAAGTGGAAGGCGTGGCCGCGCATCGCCGAGGGCGTGCGCTTCATCCCCATGCCGAGCGGCTGAACAGGTAGCCGCGGCCCCGCACGGTCTTGATCCGCTCCGGTTGTTCAGGGTTGTCGCCCAGCTTGCGGCGCAGGCGCGAGATGCGTGCATCGATCGAACGGTCCAGGCCGTCGAAGGCGATCCCGCGCAGGCCGCGCAGCAGCGCATCGCGGTCCAGGATCTGGCCGGCATTGCTGGCCAGCAGGAACAGCAGGTCGAACTCGGCAGTGGTGAGCTCCAGCAGCGCGCCCTGCAGGTGCACGTTGCGGGTGGACGGGTCGATGCTCAGCTCGCCGAAGCGGAGGCTGCCGTCGCGTGGTTCGACCCGGCGGTGACGGCGCAGGTGGGCGCGCAGGCGGGCCAGCAGCACCCGTGGTTCGATCGGCTTGCCGATGTAATCATCGGCGCCCAGTTCCAGTCCCAGCACCTGGTCGATGTTGTCGGTGCGGGCGGTCAGCACGCAGATGATGCCGTCATAGTGGGGGCGGATCTGCCGACACACTTCGAAACCATCCTGGTCGGGCAGGCCGACATCGAGCAGGACCAGGGCGGGCTTGTCGGCCAGGATCCGGGCCACCGCACGCTCACCGCTGCGCTCGTGGGCCACCTGGTAGCCATGCCGCTGCAGATAGTCGCTGACCATCGTACCCAGGCGGGCATCGTCTTCGACCAGTACGATATCCAGCATTTTCAAGGCCTCCGTGGACGCACACGTACCGCCACGGCACGAGCGCGGCGATGCTATCCCAGCCTTCGGGCCGCCCGGGTCCCGGGGGCGGGCGCCATTCAGCCGGGGTTGCTGGCGCACGGGCCGGGCCTCAGGCCTGGCAACAACTTGGCGTCCAGCATAGCCTGATGCTGTTACAAAACGTTACCTTCGTGATACGCACGGTGACCATCGCTGACAGCAAAGCGACTGACGCAGGGCCGGGGGCGGGCCGAGCATGGAGTCTCCTCCGCTCCGCGTGTCGCTCCCATGTCGCCCGCCGCCGCCTGCCTGCTGAACCCGTCCCGCCGCTGCCGCTGCGGAGGTGCCCGATGAGCGGCGTGGTCGGGGCCTGGCTGCCGCCCGCCGAGGACGAACACCTGCTGCAGCAGCTGGCGCCAATGCTGCGCGCCCTGCAGCAGCGCGGCCGGGGCCGCATCGGCTACTGGACCGACGCCGAGGCCGGCCTGGCGCTGGGCCACTGCCGGGCGCCAACCGATACGCCGTTGCAGCCCCTGAGTTCGGACTGTGGCCGTTACGTGCTGTGCCTGGATGGCCGGTTGTACAACCGGGCCGACCTGCAGTCGCAGCTGCGCGATCTGCCACGCAGCTGCAGCGATGCGCGGCTGCTGCTGCAGGCGATCATCGAATGGGGCGTGGAACGGGCGCTTTCCCGCATCGAGGGCGCGTTCGGTTTCAGCGTATGGGATCGCGAGTCGCGCGAACTGTGGCTGGCCCGCGACCCGGTTGGCGAGCGGCCGCTGTACTACGGCTGGTACCAGGGCCGGTTCCTGTTCGCCTCGGAAATGAAGGCACTCCAGGCCTTTGCCGGTTTCGCCCCGAGCATCGACCAGGATGCGCTGAGCCTGCTGCTGCGCCATGACTACGTGCCGGCACCGCACACCATCTACCGCGGCATCCACAAGCTGGTGGCAGGCGCGATGCTGCGCATCGATCTGAATGACCATGCGGCTGGCGGCTCCAGCCAGGCCGCACAGGGTGGTTCACGCTACTGGTGCGCACGCGATGCGATGCAGAGCGCACTGCAGGAACCGCTGCAGCCGGCGCCGAGCCTCGAGCAGGCGACCGACCAGCTGGAAGCTGTGCTGCAGAAGGCCATCGCCGCACGCATGCATTCGCCGCTGGCCTGCGGCGCGTTCCTGTCCGGCGGCACCGATTCCTCGCTGGTGACGGCGATGATGCAGGCACAGTCGACGCTTCCGATCGAAGCGTGGACGGTTGGCTTCGACGATCCCGGCCATGACGAGAGCGATTGGGCCTCGCAGGTCGCACGGCATCTGGGCGTGCAACACCACCTGCACCGGATGGACGCGCGACAAGGCCTGGATCTGCTGCAGCGGCTGCCGCAGGTCTGGTGCGAACCGTTCGCCGATGCCTCGCAGCTGCCGACCCTGCTGGCCAGTGAACTGCTGGGCGCGCGCAAGCCGGTGGCCCTCACCGGCGACGGTGGCGATGAACTGTTCTTCGGCCACCCCAGCTATGGCCGCGCGCTGCGCAATGCGCGCCTGTGCGGTGGCCTGCCGGACTGGGTGCGTGATCTGGCGCGGCGCAGTGGCAACCGCATGAATGTCGAGCGCGGCCGCCTGGGCGGCTGGCGCGCACTGGTGGCGGAAGTCGCCGCCAACGACGTGGAAGGTCACTACCTGCAGCGCGTGACGCGCTGGCGGCAGCCGGCGCAGGTGGTGCTGGGTGCACGCGAGCCGATGACGATCTTCCAGCAGCAGGACACGGCGCTGCCGGCCGAGGCCCGCATCCAGCTGCTGGATTTCCGCATGGATCTGGCGGAGGGCATCCTCGCCAAGGTTGATCGCGCGGGCATGGCGGCGGGCGTGGAGACGCGCGCGCCGCTGCTGGACATGGAGGTGGTGCGGTTGGCCTGGCGCCTGCCGCAGCACCTGAAGTACCACGATGGGGAGCACAAGCGGATCCTCAAGCATCTGCTGGCACGCTATCTGCCGGAGCCGCTGGTGTATCGCCCCAAGCGCGGCTTCGGACCGCCGATGGCGCGCTGGTTGGCGGGCCCGCTGCGCGACTGGGCGGAGGCGTTGCTGGACCCGCAGCTGCTGCGCAACCAGGGCTGCTTCGATGCGGCACGCGTGCGCGGCATCTGGGAAGCGTTCCTGCGGGGTGAGCGCAAGTGGCACACGCACCTGTGGAACGTGCTGATGTTCCAGGCGTGGCACCAGCACTGGCACGTCAATCGCGGGCGTTGAAGTTGCTTCGCGGTGTGTTCTGCGCGGGGCAGGGCGTAGGCCCTTGCGTACGAATGTCCTCCGGCGCCGGCCGTTGGCCGTCACCTCCCCCTTTACTTCGTACGCAAGGGCCTACGCCCTGCGTTCGGAGTTCGTCGACGCCTCGTTGAAAGGCGCCGCGAGCGCTGCGCTTTTCCTTTCCTGCCGCAAGCCGAGCCTCGTCGGGGCGGGCAGGGGGTTGGGCAAAGTAAAGGAGGAGGGGACGGCCAACGGCCGGCGCCGGGGGACATTTGCCCAGGCCCATGCCTGTCTCGGCGGGGCCCGTCAGTTCGCGGGGAATCGGGACGAAGACACGCGTGTGGCGGATTCATTCTGCGTGGCGCCGGGCGGATGCCCTTGCGTACGAATGTCCTCCGGCGCCGGCCGTTGGCCGTCACCTCCTCCTTTACTTCGTACGCAAGGGCATCCGCCCGGCGTTCGGAGTTTGTCGGCGCTTCCTTGAAAGGCGGCCGCGCGTGCTGCGCTTTCCTCACCGCACACCGAGCCTCGTCGGGGCGGGCAGGGGTTTGGGCAAAGTAAAGGAGGAGGTGACGGCCAACGGCCGGCGCCGGGGGACATTTGCCCAGGCCCCTGCCTGCCCCGACGGGGCCCTTCAGCTCGCAGAGACGTCGGGCGAAGACGCACTTCGGTATCCAAACGCCAGGCAAAAAAAAGACCCGGCAGAGGGAGGGATCTGCCGGGTCCGGATTGCGTGGGGGGAGGGACCCACGCAATGAGCGTTGCGTCGCGTCAGTGGTTGCTCGCGTCCGCCGTTGATTCGTTGTAGCCCTGCACCAGTTCGGACCAGGCCTTGCCGGCCTGCAGGCCGAGACCGACCACGTCCTGATGGGCCTGCCCCAGCCGCTGCAGGTTGTCCTGCCACAGCTGTGCGCCCTTGTTGAGCATCCCGGCCGTGTCGTCACTACGGGCCAGTTCACCCAACCAGCCGCCGGTCGCGGTCAGGTTGCGCTCCATCGCCTTCAGCTGCACGCCGAACATGCTTTCCGCGTTCTCCAACGCCAACCGGTTCGCGCGGGTTGCTGCGGCGGCGAGCTGGCGGGTTGCATCACTGAAGCGATCGCTGAAGGCGGCGGCCATGGGGCATCAGGGAGTGGCTTGATGCATTGCAGCATACGCTCTTGATGCCGCATTGCAACAAAAATAACAAAGGCGCCTAGGGTGCCTTTGAAAAACCTTTCAGATCAATGGGTTGATCAGGCCATCGGGCCCCGGTAGCGGCAGCCGGAGGTGCAGGTTTCGTGCACGGTGATCTCGCTCAGCGCCGGCAGGCTGGGCTTGAGTTCGTTCCAGATCCACACCGCCAGGTTCTCGCTGGTCGGGTTCTCCAGGCCGGGGATGTCATTGAGGTAGTGATGGTCCAGGCGGTCGTATATCGGCTGGAAGGCCGCCTTCACGTCGCCGAAGTCCATGATCCAGCCGGTCTGCGCCCCCGGCTCGCCCTCGACCTTCAGTTCCACCCGGAACGAGTGGCCATGCAGGCGCGCGCACTTGTGCCCCGGCGGCACGTTGGGGAGGCGGTGCGCCGCCTCGAGCATGAAGACTTTGAAGATTTCCATGGCGCGATTGTACGCCGCAGGTGGCCGGCCATCCTGAGCGGATGTTGGGCTTTCGTGAAGTAACTCTTTCCATCCGGATGAAGAGATGATAGCTTTTCTTGTATCCGTATGAAGAGATGTTATTGGCCGGACCCCGGCCAGGCATGGACTACTGCGGAACTACGTCGCCCTTTCCACCTCCCCCACATCGTCATGCCCAAGCACACCCTGCTCGTGGCGGCCCTGGCCGTCGCTCTGGCCGCGCCTTTGTCCGCCGCCGCCGAAACCTCCGCCGATGCCAGTGGCGAAGCCAGTACCCTGGCCGCCGTGCGCGTCACTGGTTCCAACATCAAGCGCGCCGATACCGAGGCCTCCAACCCGGTGCAGGTGATCGGCCGCCAACAGCTGGAACAGACCGGCAAGGCCACCGTGGCCGATGTGCTGCGTTCGATCTCGGCCAACACCGGCAACGCCAGCAACGAAACCACCAACAATGGTTGGGCGTCCGGCTCGGCCGGCATTGGCCTGCGTGGCCTGTCGCAGAAAAACACGCTGGTGCTGCTCAACGGCCGTCGCCTGGCCAACTACGGCTTCCCGGCCGGTGGCCTGTCCGACACCTTCGTCGATCTCAATGCGCTGCCGCTGGTCGCGGTCGAGCGCATTGAGGTGCTCAAGGACGGCGCCTCGGCGGTGTACGGCTCCGACGCCGTGGCCGGCGTGGTCAACATCATCACCCGGCAGAACTTCGAAGGCGCCGAGATCGGCGGCAGCTTCGGTGGTGCCGACCAGGGCGGCCTGCACGAGCAGAACCTGAAGTTCGTCGGCGGCCTCGGTGATCTCGACACCGATGGCTACAACATCCTCTTCAGCCTGCAGGGGTACAACCGCGAGCGCCTGGACCAGGACGAGCGCAACCTGACCAGGAGCGGCATCTACACCGACAAGCCGGGTGGCCGCTGGAACGGCTGGTCGGCCAAGGGCGCGCGCTACCTGGTCAACGGCGTCTCGGTGCCGATGCTCGATGCCAACGGTAACTGCCCGACCGGCACCACCCGCGTCGCCAGCGCACCGATCGACGGCCTGGCCGGCGACACCTGCGGCTTCAACCAGGCACCGTTCACCACGCTGATCCCCTCGACCAAGCGCTACCAGGCCTACGCCAACGGTACCTTCCGCCTGAACGACAACGTCGAAGCGTTCGGCGAAGTGCTGTACAGCCAGATCAAGAGTGCCGCGTGGTTCGGCAGCAGCCCGTTCTTCACCCTGGAGAGCGGCCGCTTCGCACTGAACGCGAACAGCGGCCTGGCCGAGCCGGTGTCGTCGCTGCTGCCGGCCAACAATCCGTACAACCCGTACGGCCGCGCGATCCCGATCGAGTACACCTTCTTCGACCTGGGCGGCACGATCAAGACCAACCGTTCCACCGCCTACCGCGGCGTGTTCGGCCTGCGTGGCACCACCGCGTCGTGGGACTGGGAAGTGGCCGCGTTCGGTGCACGCAGCAGCGAGCGCGAGAGCGTGTCCGGTGGCTTCGCCAACCGCTGGGCGCTGGCCGACGCGCTGGCCACGGACAGCTACAACCTGCTCAACCCGGCGGCCACGCCGCAGTCGGTGCGTGATTCGATCAACATCGCCACGCTGCGTCCGGCCGAATCCAAGCTGCAGGGCATCGATGCGAAGATTTCCGGCAGCCTGGGCCACACCTGGGCCGGCGAGATCGGCTTCGCCGCCGGCGCCGAGTGGCGCCGCGAAAAGCTCGACTCCAACAATCCGTGGCAGATCGATGCCGGCCTGCAGGTGCGCCCGGCCATTGCCGAAGTACACGGCAAGCGCCAGGTCAGTGCCGCCTACGCCGAAGTGAACGTGCCGCTGGCCTCGACGCTGGAGCTGTCCGCCGCCGCGCGCGCTGATCACTACGATGATTTCGGCGATGCGTTCTCGCCGAAGATCGGCCTGCGCTGGCAGCCGCTGGATGTCCTGCTGGTGCGTGCGTCGGCGTCGAAGGGCTTCCGTGCACCGTCGCTGTCGGAAAACTCCAACAGCACCAGCATCGCCTACGGCAGCGTGGTCGACCCGCGTGATCCGGACGTGCCGGGCTCGCGCCAGAACCCCACCTTCTTCACCGTCGGCAACAACGAACTGAAGCCGGAGCGCACCAGGAGCGTCAACTTCGGTGTGGTGCTGTCGCCGTGGGCCAACACCAACCTGAGCGTGGACTACTACCGCATCCAGCTGGACAACCTGGTCGGCACCAACAACACCCAGACCCTGGTCAACGACAACGTGGCCGGCGCCGTGCAGCGCGATGAGCGTGGCAAGCTGCAGGCGGTCTACAACCGCTACCAGAACCTGAGCGAGCTGAAGACCTCGGGCATCGATGTCGAGCTGCGCCAGCGCATCCCGACCGCGGCACTGGGTGACTTCACCGTGTCCTCGGCCTACACCCACGTGCGCGACTACCGTCGCCCGACCGTGGTCGGTGGGCCGCTGATCGACTACGCCGGCAGCAACCTGGGCGCGACCCTGCCCAAGGACAAGGCCACCACCACGCTGGACTGGAAGTACGGTGATTTCAACGCAGCCGTGACCTGGTACTACACCAGCAGCTACCGCCAGGAGGCCAGCACCGCCGCAAAAGCCGTGCAGCAGCGCGTCGGCAGCTACAGCCAGTACGACCTGTACCTGGCCTACACCGGCATCGACAAGCTGACCGTGTATGCCAAGGTGCAGAACCTGGCCGACAAGACGCCGCCGTACGACGCCTCGTTCCCGGGCATCCGCGCGCCGTACGACTTCAGCCAATACGACCTGCGTGGCCGCTACTTCACGCTCGGTTTCGATTACCGCTTCTGATCCATCCGTTGCGGCCGGTCACCTTCGGGGGCCGGCCGCGCGACTGTCTGCCGCTGGGTTCCTGGGGAGTTACCGTGTCCTTGCATCGTCGTGCCGTTCTTCCGTTGCTGATCGCCACCGCTACCGCACTGTCCTCGCCGCAGCCGGCGCAGGCACAGAGCGCGTACTTCTTTCCGCAGGTCACCGACGCAGCGGCGTTCGATGCAGCGGTGCCGACGCCGGAGCAGTTCCTCGGCTACCCGATCGGCAGCCGTTACACACGGCACGACCAGCTGGTGGCGTACTTCCAGGAACTGGCGAAGCGCTCGGACAAGATCAGTGTGCGCGAGATCGGGCGCAGCTACGAAGGTCGCCCGCTGTTGATTGCAACGGTCACCGCCGCCGGCAACCACGCGCGGCTGGAGCAGCTCCGCCAGCAGCATGCGACCCTGGCAGATCCGGCGCAGCCACGCAGCGCCGCCGGTGACAGCCCGGTGGTGGTGTGGCTGGGCTACAGCGTCCACGGCAACGAGACCTCCAGTGCCGAGGCAGCGATGCTGACGGCGTACTACCTGGTGGCCAACCGCAACGCAGAAACCCAGCAATGGCTGCAGCAGGCGGTGGTGCTGTTCGATCCAGCGCAGAATCCGGATGGTCGTGACCGTGCTGCCAACTGGCACAACGCCTGGGCCTCCGACCCGGCTTCTGCCGACCCCGCCGACAAGGAACACGTCGAGCCTTTCCCGCAGGGTCGTACCAACCACTACTTCACCGATCTCAACCGCGACTGGCTGGCCCTCACCCAGCAGGACTCAAGGCCGAAGGTGGAGGTGTTCCACCAGTGGTACCCGAACGTGCAGATCGACTTCCACGAAATGAGCAAGGACAGCACCTACTACTTCGAGCCCTCGCCGAAGAGCATGCACAGTCCGCTGATTCCGGCGGCGTCGTATGAATTCAACAAGACCCTCGCCAAGTACCACGCGCAGGCGCTGGATGCGCTGGGGTCGCTGTACTACACCGGCGAGAATTTCGACAACTTCTCGCCGGTGTACGGTTCCACCTATCCGGACTTCCATGGCGCTGTCGGCGTTACCGTCGAGCAGGCCAGCTCGCGCGGCCGCGTGCAGGAATCGGTGAATGGCCTGCTGACCTTTCCCTTCACCATCCGCAACCAGGTCGCCACCGGGCTGGGCACGGTGCGTGGCGCGGTGAGCGAGCGCAGCGGCCTGTTCGACCTGCAGAAGCAGTTCTTCCAGAGCGCGCTGAAGCAGGCTGCGCAGCAGCCTGTGAAAAGCTTCGTGTTCGGCGATGCGCATGACCCGGCCCTGACCCGTCGCCTGCTGGAACTGCTGCTGCTGCACCGGATCGAGGTGCGCGCACTGGACCGTGCAGTCACTGTCGATGGGCAGCGCTTCGATGCCGGCAGCGCCTACGTGGTGCCGGTGCAGCAGGCGCAGTTCCGCCTGGTGCATTCGATCTTTGCCGAGACGCCGCCGATCAAGGGTGATGTGTTCTACGGCAGCACCAGCTATGCGATCGCACCGGCCTACGGTGTGGCCTTCGCGGGCAGCCGCAGCCGCATCGAAGGCGGTGCGCGCGTAACCGCGCTGCCGGCGGAGCAGGGCGCGGTGCTGGGCGGCGAGGCCGGATTCGCCTACGCCATCGACTGGCGCGACTACAACGCCGGGCGCGCGCTGGCCGCGCTGCAGGGCAAGGGCGTGAATGCACGCGCGGCATTCCAGCCGTTCACCACCGCGACCGCGCAGGGCGACATCAGCTTCGCCGCCGGCAGCCTGGTCATTCCGGTTGCCGGGCAATCGCTGCAGGGCGCGGCGCTGCTCGAGACAGTGACATCCGCCGCGCGCGAGGCGGGCGTACAGGTCCACGCGCTGTCCAGCGGCCGGAGCCGCGAAGGCATCGACCTCGGCAGTGACGGCGTCAAGCCGCTACGGAAGCCTGCGGTGGCACTGGTGATGGGCGAGGGCGTGGCCGCCACCGAAATCGGATCGGCGTGGTTCCTGCTCGACCAGCAGCTGCAGTTGCCAGCCAGCAAGCTGGATCCGCAGCAGCTGGGCAAGGTACCGCTGGACCGCTACACCACGATCGTGCTGTCCGGTGGTACCTACACGGGCGTCGATGCCACGGCGGTGGCTGCACTGAAGCGCTGGGTGCAGGCCGGAGGTTCACTGGTGACCTACGGCAGTGCCTCGAAGTGGGCGATCGAGCAGAAGCTGGCCGACGGCGAAAAGCTCGGCAAGGAAGAAGACGCTGCTGATGCAAGTCGCCGCGCGTTTGGCGACCAGCGCGACATTGCCGCGATCGAGCGGGTCAGCGGCAACATCCTCAGTGCCGATGTGGATACCAGCCATCCGTTGGCGTTCGGCGTGCCGCGCCGGCAGCTGGCGATCAACAAGGAGAACACGGTGACGCTGCAGCCGAGCGCGAACCCGTTCTCCACGGTGGTGCGCATCGACACGCCGCCGCGGGTGAACGGCTACCTGTCCGAGCGCAACCGCACGCGGGTGGCGGGTAGTGCGTGGCTGCTGGTGTCGGCGCAGGGGCAGGGCAACGTGGTGCTGTTTGCCGATGACCCGGCACACCGCAAGTACTGGCACGGAACGGACCGACTGCTGATCAACGCGATCTTCTTCGGGAATCTGGTGAATCCGGCGAAAGCGCGGGGTTGAGGTGTTTGGCGCCGAGTTTCTGTTGTGCTTGGGAGGCAGGGGGCCTCAGCCAGGACGCGCCGTAAACCCATCCATGGGGGCTCGATGGCGCCATCCTTGGCGCCAACGGTCCTGGCTGAGACCCCCTGCCTCCCATGACAGTTTCCTGCGGGCGCGGACGCATCAGACCCCAAGGCGGGAGCAAGGGCAAAAGCAAAAGCAAAAGCAAAAGCAAAAGCAAAGCCAGGAATTGCGACTTCGGCTTTTGCCTTTGAATTTGAATTTGAATTTGATCTTTCTTCTCCCGGCTACCCGGCGGGAGAAGAAGGCGCAGGCAATGCTTGAAGCGGATGGGCATGGGGGCAGCGCAGAACCGTTGGCGCCATGGATGGCGCCATCGAGCTTACATGGACGTATTTACAGCGTGTTCTGCGCTGCCCCCATGCCCATTCGCCCTCGGTACTGCCACCGCGTGCTTTATCACCCGGTAGCCCGCAACAAAAAAGGACGGCGCGTCAGCGCCGTCCCTCGATAGCCCCCGCGCAGCGGGAAGCACCCTCCATGTCAGCTGGGATCAGCCGGCGCGACCGCCGCCGTTGCCACCCTGGCCACGACCGCGGCCGCCACCATTGCCGCCACCACCACGGCGCTGGCCCTGGCCGGCACCTGCACGCTGCTGGCCATTGCCACCGCCTTCGCGGCGGCCACCGCCGGCCTTCTTCGGGCCTGCGTGCGCGTGGCGCGGCGCATCACCGTGCGGACGGCGCGCATGGCTCTTGCGCGGTGCGCGCTCGCCGGTATCGTGCTCGGCCTTGCCCGGTGCACTGTTGCCCCAGCGGATCGGCACCTGCAGCTCGAAGCCCGGTACATCGCGGATGTCCATGTCGCGGCCCAGCAGGCGCACGATCGCACGCAGCAGCTTCACTTCATCCTGTGCCACCAGCGAAATCGCCTGGCCGGTCGCGCCGTTGCGGCCGGTACGGCCGATGCGGTGCACGTAGTCCTCGGCCACCATCGGCAGGTCGAAGTTGATCACCTTCGGCAGCTCGTTGATGTCGATGCCGCGCGCAGCGATATCGGTCGCCACCAGCACGGTCACGCGGCCGGCCTTGAAGTCACCCAGTGCACGCAGGCGCTGCCCCTGGCTCTTGTTGCCGTGGATCGCCGCGGTCTTGATGCCCGACTTTTCCAGGAACGAGGCCAGCTTGTCGCTGCCGTGCTTGGTGCGGGCGAACACCAGGGTCTGCTCGCGGCTGTCCTGCGCCAGCAGGTGCAGCAGCAGGTCGCGCTTGCGACCGGCATCGACCGGGTGCACGCGGTGGGTGATGGTTTCGGCCACGGTGTTCTTCGGCGTCACCTGGATCTGTTCCGGGTTGCGCATGAACTCCAGCGCCAGCTGGCGGATGTTGTCCTCGAAGGTGGCCGAGAACAGCAGGGTCTGCCGGTTCTGCTTCGGCAGCTTGGCCAGGATGCGCTTGATCGACGGCAGGAAGCCCATGTCGAGCATGCGGTCGGCTTCGTCCAGCACCAGCAGTTCAATGCCGGACAGGTCGATGCTGCGACGCTCCAGGTGGTCGATCAGGCGGCCCGGGCAGGCCACCAGCAGGTCCACGCCACGGCGCAGGATATCCAGCTGGTTGCCCATGCCGACGCCGCCGTAGATACAGGCGCTGGGAATGCGCAGGTACTTGCTGTAGCCGCGCAGGCTGTCGTGCACCTGGGTGGCCAGTTCGCGGGTCGGGGCCAGGATCAGCGCGCGCGGCTTGCGCGGGCCGCTGCGCACTTCCTGCGAGGCGGTGCCGAGGTGCTGCAGCAGCGGCAGGCCGAAGGCGGCGGTCTTGCCGGTGCCGGTCTGTGCGCCGGCCAGCAGGTCACGACCGGCCAGTGCCAGCGGGATCGCCTGCTGCTGGATCGGGGTCGGGTTTTCGTAGCCCTGCTCGGCAAGCGCACGCAGCAGGAAGGGCGCCAGGCCCAGCGATTCAAAAGACATTGAGTTTGCTCCAAGTACAAGAAACGCCTGTCCGAACGGACAGACGGGGGCAGATCAAACTGATCGGCTGACTCGGAGCGTTCCCGTGAACCGCGCTGCGAGAATTGGGTGCAGCCGGCACGAAGCGCAGGCTGGAATGCGTGACGAACGGCGTCGGAGTGGGGGCGGGCGAAGAGGGCGGACCCTGGTCGCCGGCGATCCCGGAGGGAAACGGACGGCCGCTGCAGACCGCGCAAGTCTAAACGATGTTTGAGACTTCACGCAAAAAGACCTGTTCAGGTAGGGGGTTCTCTGCAGGGCTGCGCCCTGCACCCCGCAGAGGCTGAAGCAACGTCAAAGGCCGGGTTCCTGTGGGAGGCGGGGTGGGTCCGGTGGCAGGGGGCGCTGCAAGTACGTCCATGTAGCTCGGTCGCCGCATCCATGCGGCTCACGCCCCTGTCACCGGACCCACCCCGCCTTCGACAGTTTTCCGCGATCTGTCGAATCTCATTCGATCAATTTCGGTGTCTGACGGATCTCGACGATGAATGATGTGGATGTTCGATCAGTCATTGGGAACCTGTCGGGGGTGGGGCGGTGTGGGTGGGCAGGACCGTTGGCGCCATGGATGGCGCCATCGAGCCCCCAGGGATGGGTTTACGGCGTGTCCTGCCCACTCACACCTCCCCGCCATCCCACGGAATGCAGGCTTTTGACGTTGCCGTTGCTTCTGCAGGTGCAGGGCTGCAAGCCCTGCCGAACCCCCCACTACGGTAGGGTGGGCCGATGCCGCGCTGCAGCTTGGCGCCGCCGCAGATTTGATTACACTTGAAACTTGTTTGCCCACGACTCCGGACACCCACCCATGAAGCTTGGTTCTTTGAAGGAAGGCGGCCGCGACGGCACCCTGATCGTCGTCTCGCGTGACCTGCGCCACGGCGTGCGCGCCACCGGCATTGCCGCCACCCTGCAGCAGGCTCTGGAAGACTGGAGCCACATCGCGCCGCGCCTGAACGCCCTGTACGAATCGCTCAATGCCGGCGACGCCGACGGTGTGTTCGACCTCGACCCGCAGGCCCTGGCCGCGCCGATGCCGCGCGCCTATGAATTCGTCGACGGCAGTGCCTACCTGCCGCACGTCGAGCGCGTGCGCCGCGCCCGTGGCGCCGAGGTGCCGGAGAGCTTCTACACCGATCCGCTGATGTACCAGGCCACCAGTGCCGGCTTCTACGGCCCGCGCGATGCGGTCAAGGTGGTCAGCGAGGAGTACGGTATCGACCTGGAAGCGGAGATCGTGGTGATCACCGACGACGTGCCGATGGCGGCCACCCCGGAACAGGCGGCGGGCCACATCCAGCTGGTCGGCCTGGTCAACGATGTGTCGCTGCGCAACCTGATTCCGGGCGAGCTGGCCAAGGGCTTCGGCTTCCTGCAGTCCAAGCCGCGCTCGGCGCTGTCGCCGGTGTTCGTCACCCCCGACGAACTGGGCGCTGCGTGGCAGGACAGCAAGGTGCACCTGCCGCTGCTGACCCACATCAACGGCCAGTGGTTCGGTGCGCCGGAAGCAGGCGTGGACATGCAGTTTAATTTCGCCCAGTTGGTCGCGCATGCGGCCAAGACCCGTCCGTTGGGCGCCGGCACCATCGTCGGCTCGGGCACCATCGCCAATGAAGACACCAGCAAGGGTGCCTCGTGCTTCGCCGAGCAGCGCGTGGTCGAAACCCTGCGCGACGGCAAGCCGAGCACGCCGTTCATGTCGTTCGGCGACGTGGTCCGCATCGAGATGCTCGATGCCGCCGGTAACAGCATTTTCGGTGCGATCGAGCAGCGCATCGAACAGGCCGCCAGGCCCTGAGCATGGAGGCGGCCATGGAGGTTCCGGTCGACGACGGCATCGTGCTGTACACCTACTGGCGATCCAGC
This sequence comes from Stenotrophomonas sp. YJH_SMC_12-1, assembly GCF_059370935.1. Taxonomy (NCBI): domain Bacteria; kingdom Pseudomonadati; phylum Pseudomonadota; class Gammaproteobacteria; order Lysobacterales; family Lysobacteraceae; genus Stenotrophomonas; species Stenotrophomonas sp. YJH_SMC_12-1. The sequence continues at coordinate 189,733 of NZ_JCAFUD010000003.1, forward strand.
GCCGCCTACCGCGTGCGCATCGGCCTGGAGCTGAAGGGCCTGGCCTGGGAGGCCCGGCCGGTGCATCTGGTGCGCGACGGCGGCGAACAACACCTCGACGCCTATCGCAGGCTCAATCCGCAGCAGCTGGTGCCGACGCTGCTGCACGAAGGGCATGCGCTGACCCAGTCGCTGGCGATCGTCGAGTACCTGGACGAGCGCTTCCCGCAGGTGCCGCTGCTGCCGGCCGATGCCGCCGGCCGTGCGCGGGTGCGGGCACTGGCCCAGCTGGTGGCCTGCGACATCCACCCGATCAACAACCTGCGGGTGATGCAGTACCTGGAGCGCGACCTGCAGCTGCCGGCCGACGCCCGTATGCAGTGGACCCTGCACTGGATGGCCGAGGGCTTCGCGGCAATGGAGGCGATGCTGGCCAACAGCCGCGACACCGGCACCTTCTGCCACGGTGACCGCCCCGGGCTGGCCGACCTCTGCCTGCTGCCGCAGCTGTACAACGCCCATCGTTTCGGCCTGGACCTTGCGCCGTACCCGACCCTTCGCCGCATCGAGGCCGCCTGCCAGGCGCTGGACGCCTTCGACCGCGCGCGCCCGGAAAACCAGCCCGACGCAGCCTGAAAGTAGAGGGGACGGAGGGGATCAAGTCGCAAGTGCATTCACGACTTAATCCCCTCCGTCCCCTTTTTGCAGCAGTTGCGCGAGATCATCGCGGAACAGTGCATAGGCCCGTTCGCGGCGCGCGCCATCGCCTTGCCGCAGCACCCACGCCGGGTGCACGGTGGCGTAGCCGCGGGTGCCTTCCTCCAGCGTGTGCCACCGTCCACGGTCGCGCGACAGATTGAAATCACGGCCAAATACCGAGGCTGCCGCGGTTGCGCCCAGGCAGACGATGAGCTGCGGCCGCACGCGCGCGATCTCACCCATCAGCCAGGGCCGGCAGGCCTGGATGTGACGGCTCTCCGGCCGCTTGTGCAGCCGCACCTTGCCGCGCCGTTCATGGTGGAAGTGCTTCACCGCGTTGGTGAGGTACAGCGTGGCGCGATCGATCCCCAGTTCCGCCAATGCGCGGTCCAGCACCTGGCCGGCAGGTCCTGCAAATGGCTGCCCACGCAGATCTTCGGTGTCACCGGGTTGCTCTCCGACCAGCATCACCCCGGCCCCTGCCGGCCCCTGTCCGAATACGGTCTGCGTGGCCTGCTCCCACAACGGGCACTGGCGGCAGGCGCTGGCCTGCCCGCGCAGATTGTCCAGGCTGCTGGCTTCGGCTGCCGATGCCGGAGGGTTCGCTCGCAGCGGAATCCTGCGTTGCGGTGCCTGCGCGGGACGGTCATGCATTTCCTGCACGCGGTCGGCGGCGTCGCGTACCAGGCGCGGCAGCAGCTGCGCCTCGGGCAGGTGGCGCCAGTATCTGGCCGGCATCTCCTGCATCATCATCCGGGTGTTGAGCCGGGCCGGATTGAAGATGCTGGCGTAATAGGTCTGCCACAGGGCCTCGCGCGCATCCTCGGCCGGGGCGTCCTCGCGGCGTGCGCCGGGGCCGAAGGCAAGCGCCTGCCCATCCCAGGAGGCACTGCGCGAAGGCGTGAGGATGGCCCAGCGCATGCCGGTGAAGCGGCGCGCGAAGAACGGCGCGACCCGGTCGACGATGTGGTGCTGTGGCTCGAACCAGGCGATGAACGCATCAGGCTGGCCAGGCACTTCGCGGAAGCGCACGAATGCCTTCATCTTGTGCGTGTCGCGGCGGACCGCCTGGGCCATGGACATCGCCCTCAGTACGTCGGCATCGGCAGGGTTTGACAGCACCGAGCGTTCGCCATGGGCGATGCGCCACAGCAACCGGTACAGGAGGGCCATGCGTTGTCCGTCGCGATGGCACAGGCAGGTGTCCGCCAGCTCCAGGAAGTCGCGCGGTACCGTCGGTGCGCCAGCGTCGGCCTGTGCGGGCGCCGAGGTGACCGCTGGCGCGTCCAGCAGTGATGCGTCGCTGCCCTCGAGCCAGTCCAGCTGCTCCGGCGCGACGCCGCGCAGCAGGGCTTCGCGCGCACCGCTGCGCCAGGCCTCCAGCGACCATGGCGGATCCACCCGCAGCGACCAGCGCTGCGCGTCAGGCCGCGGACGGGGCATCGAACAGCGAACCCTGTCGCGGCGGCGGGGCCAGCTGCGCGCGCAGCGCCGCCGGATCGTCCAGTGCTTTGCGCGGGTGATGGTCGGCCAGCAGCACGAACGGCAGCAGCTTGCTCATCGGTGCCTTCAGGCGTGCGATGTCGGCCACGCGCAGCCGCCCGTGACGGCGTGCCATCAGCACGCGCGTGACGTTGCGCACGCCAAGGCCGGGCACGCGCAGCAGCATCTCCTTCGGTGCCCGGTTCAGATCGACCGGAAAGCGCTCGGGATGGCGGATTGCCCAGGCCATCTTCGGGTCGATATCCAAGTCGAGCATGCCGTCCTGGGTGGTATCGGTAATCTCATCCACGCCGTACCCGTAGAAGCGCAGCAACCAGTCAGCCTGGTAAAGGCGATGTTCGCGCTGCAGCGGTGGCGGCTGCAGTGGCAGCTGCCGGCTGGCGTCCGGAATCGGGCTGAACGCGGAGTAGTAGACCCGGCGCATGCGGTAGTTGCCGTACAGGCTGTCGGCGCTGGCCAGGATCTGCTGGTCGTTTGCCCCGTCCGCGCCGACGATCATCTGGGTGCTCTGCCCGGCCGGTGCGAAACGGGGAGGGCGCGGGCGAGTGCTGCGGCTGGCCGTCGGTGCCACCGCTGCGGGGGCCTTGCGAGCTTCCTTGGCTTCCTCGATGCGCCAGCGCAGTTCGCCCATCGCGCCACGGATGGAATGAACCGTCTTCTCCGGCGCCAAGGCGCTCAGGCCGGCTTCGGTGGGCAGTTCCACGTTGATGGACAGGCGGTCGGCATAGCGCCCGGCACTGGCCAGCAGTTCCGGCGAGGCCTCGGGAATGGTCTTGAGGTGGATGTAGCCGGCGTAGCGGTGTTCTTCGCGCAGTTGCCGGGCGACCTCCACCATCTGTTCCATGGTGTAGTCCGCATTGCGGATGATGCCGCTGGAGAGGAACAGGCCCTCGATGTAGTTGCGCTTGTAGAAGTCCAGGGTGAGCGTGACCACCTCGTCCACGCTGAAGCGCGCGCGTGGCACATTGCTGGACACGCGATTGACGCAATAGGCGCAGTCGTAGACGCAGAAGTTGGTCAGCAGGATCTTCAGCAGCGATACACAGCGGCCATCGGGCGTATAGCTGTGGCAGATGCCCATGCCCTCGGTGCTGCCGATACCGCCGCTGGCGCGCGAATCGCGCTTGCCCGAGCCGCTGGAGGCGCAGGAGGCGTCGTATTTGGCGGCATCAGCCAGAATGGCCAGCTTGCGGATGGTTTCCATTGAGGAAACCTACGGATGAGGGGTCTCATTGGATGAGACGGCCCCTGAATTCTTCAGGAAAAGGGGACGGAGGGGATCAAGTCGTAAGTGCATATACGACTTGATCCCCTCCGTCCCCTTTTTCGTGCGGTCAGAAGCCGTGGGTGATGCTGGGTGCGCCGGCCGAGAAATCCGCGTACGGGTCATGCTCGCCGCTGCTGCCTTCGGACAGGCGGAACTTCAGCGCCAGGCCATCGCGCGAGTCGGCCGCGCGCAGCGCTTCCTCCTGTTCGATGGTGCCGGCCTTGGCCAGCCGGAACAGGCACTGGTCGAAACTCTCCATGCCCTCTTCCAGCGATGCTTCCATCGCCGCCTTGATCTCGTGCACCTGGCCGCGACGCAGCAGGTCGCGGATCATCGGCGTGTTGAGCAGTACTTCGGTGGCCGGCAGGCGACGGCCTTCCTTGTTCTTCACCAGGCGCTGGCTGATCACCGCACGCAGGTTCAGCGCCAGGTTCATCAGCACGTTCTTGTGCGCGCTTTCCGGGAAGAAGTTGAGGATGCGCTCGATGGTCTGGTCGGCGTTGTTGGAGTGCAGGGTGGCCAGGCACAGGTGGCCGGTTTCGGCGAAGGCGATCGCCGCTTCCATCGTCTCTGCGTCCAGGATCTCGCCGATCAGGATCACGTCCGGCGCCTCACGCATCGCGTTTTTCAGCGCGTTGTGGAAGGCATGGGTATCCAGCCCGACCTCGCGCTGGTTGACGATCGACATCTTGTGCTTGTGCAGGTATTCGATCGGGTCTTCGATGGTGAGGATGTGACCGGTGGTGGTGCTGTTGCGGTGGTCGATCATCGACGCCAGCGAGGTGGACTTGCCGGAACCGGTGGACCCCACCACCAGTACCAGCCCGCGCGGGGTCATGATGACGTCCTTCAGCACCTGCGGCAGGTTCAGCTCCTCGATGCTCGGAATCCGGCTGCGGATGGCACGGATGACCATGCCCACTTCGCCGCGCTGCTTGAACACATTGACGCGGAAGCGACCGGCATCGGGCAGGGCGATGGCCATGTTGAGTTCCAGCTCGCGCTCGAACTGCGGCACCTGGCCTTCGTCCATCAGCGAGTAGGCGATCTTCTTGACCATGCCCGGCGGCAGGCCGGTGTTGCCCAGCGGATAGAGCTTCCCCTCGATCTTGATGTAGACCGGTGCCCCGGTGGTCAGAAACATGTCCGAAGCGTTCTTTTCGGTCATCAGCTTCAGGAAGTAGCCGATATCCATTGCGAATTTTCCCCAACGAAACGGCCGACGCCCGTTGCCAGCACGGTGTCGGCTTGACGACAATGGCCGTGAACCGACAACCGGTACGGCCTCCCCAATGAAACGACTTAGCTTCGCACGAATGCGCCACAGCCTGTATGTGATGGCGTTTGCATTCGCACTGTCTGCCCCCGCCTGGGCGCAGGATGGCGCGATGGAACTGGCCCAGGCCCGGCAGGCGGTCGACAAGGCCACCCAGGCCGATGCCGACCAGTACGCCCCGGACCTGATCGGGCTGGCCCGGCAGGGGCTGGAGCAGGCCCAGCGCGCCGCCGGCGACCGCCGCGAGCGCAAGAATGCCCCGGCCATGGCCCTGCGTGCCGCCGCCGATGCCGACCTGGCCCGCGTGCGCAGCGAGGAAGCCACCGTGACCGCCCAGCTGCAGCTGCGCCGCAACGAGGTCAACCAGCTGCAACGCCAGCTGTCGACCGGGGAGGATCGCCGGTGAAGCCGATGACTGCCGCAACCCTGGCCGCGCTGCTGGCGCTGCCGACCCTGGCCGTGGCCGCCGACAACCCGATGGTGGCGCAGCTGAGCCAGCGCCTGATGGCCATCCAGGCCAACCCGGATACCGCTGAGCTGGGCGCCTTCGAGCGCATGCAGGCCCAGCAGGCCATCGCCACCCTGGACAAGGCCAAGCGCCGCGACCAGGAGCTGGCCACCTACCTGGCCGAGCGCCGGGTGGAGATCGCCGAGACGGCCGTGCGTACCGCGCTGGCCGCCCGCGAGGTCGACCGCCTGGAGCGGACCCGCAGCGACCTGCTGATCGAGGCCAGCCGCCGCGACGCCGCCCGCGCCCGCCAGGAGGCCGAGCAGCTGCGCATGCAGGCACAGATGCAGGCCGAGGAGGCTGAACGCCTGCGCCAGGCCGCCGAGGCCGAGACCCTGGCCCGCCAGGACGCCGAGAACGCCCTGACCAGCGTCGCCGGCAAGCAGCAGCAGCGCCTCAGCGCCGCCCAGCAGAACGCCGCCAAGCTCGCCCGCGAGGAAGCCGAGCTGGTGTCCGGTCAGAAGCTGCCGGGCTCGAAGTTCGATGGCCGCGGCGAGGTCTTCACCTTCCGTGGCGATGCGTTTGCCGCCGGCGCCTCCAGCCTGTCCGGCGGCGCCCGCAACCAGGCCAAGGCGTTGGCCGAATACCTGAACATCGGCAAGAAGGGCCGCCTGCGCATCGAGGCTTACGACAGTGCCAACGGCGTAGGCCAGAAGCGTGCAGAGGCCCTGCGTGACGCCCTGGTTGCGGCGGGTGTCGCGAGCAACCGGATCCAGCTTGCCGGCAAGAAGGCGGCCTCCACCCAGGCACGTTCGGCCGAGGTCATCATCGCCCCGTAATTGCTTGATATTGTTTGTTTTTCGTTGTGATGAGCATTCAGCCTGAACCCCGCCCCGGCGGGGTTCGGTCTTTTTGACGCAGGGGTCTTGTACCCCGCCTTGAGCAGGCGTAGGGTCAATCGTCCGGGACGCAATGCCGCGGACCGGACGATGGGAGGGCCGGGCCGATGCAATCAGGGCGCGAACCGCAGCAGATCGACGTGCGCAGGCCAGTGCCGCAGGTCGTTGCAGGCGTCCAGGTGGCCATCGACCGGCGCTCCTCCATGAACAACGCCCCGTGCCTTGCGGCTGGGGCGTTCGTGTATCTGTCGAAGGAGGTCCATCATGTTTGAAGATCAGCCCCAGAGCGAGATCGACGCACGTCGCGCGCGTGATCCGGAGTTCAGGGCACTCCATGACCAGCACCGCAAGTTGAACAAGAAGTGCATGGACGCGGAGTTGGGTGTACTCCCGATCGATGATGTCACCCTGGGTCGCATGAAGCGCGAGAAGCTGCTGGCCAAGCAACGACTTCTGCGAATGTACGAAACACCGCTCCCAACGACGTCCCCCACGCTTTGACGCACCCCGTCACGCCCGGAACGGCGTGACCCGGCCATCGATGGCCCCGCCGGGCGCTCCTGCCCCGGCATCGCGGCACCGCCGATGAGGCGGCCGCGCCAAGGCACCACAGGCGGTGGTGCCTTGGCCTGCAGGCACAACTCACCGATGCGGGCGGTACCGGTCTCCTCGTCGATCCGGGGCCGTCCGCATCTCTTTCTGCGGGCTTGCGGCCCGTCTCCGCGCCGACCTGACATTCATCGCCATCCGACGGATAATCATCGGTCCGGCCCCCTGCGGCGCGAACCGAAAGTCCTCCGAATGCCCATTCATTCTTCCGTCCTCGAACTCATCGGCCAGACCCCGATCGTCAAGGCCCAGCGCCTGGACACCGGCGTCTGCGAGCTCTACCTGAAGCTCGAAAGCGCCAACCCGGGTGGATCGATCAAGGATCGCATCGGCCTGTCGATGATCGAGGCGGCGGAGCAGCGCGGCGACCTGAAGCCGGGTGCGACCCTGGTCGAGGGTACCGCCGGCAACACCGGGCTGGGCCTGGCCCTGGTCGCGCAGCAGAAGGGTTACAAGCTGATCCTGGTCGTTCCCGACAAGATGAGCCGCGAGAAGATCTTCAACCTGAAGGCGATGGGCGCCGAAGTCCGCCTGACCCGCTCGGACGTGGCCAAGGGCCATCCGGAGTACTACCAGGACCTGGCCAAGACCATCGCCGAGCAGACCCCGGGCGCCTACTTCATCAACCAGTTCGGCAACCCGGACAACCCGGCCGCGCATGAATTCGGTACCGGCCCGGAGATCCTGGAGCAGATGGGCGGCGACCTCGACGCCATCGTGTTCGGCTGCGGCAGCTCCGGCACCATGACCGGCCTGTCGCGTGCCTTCGCCAAGCTGTCGCCGAAGACCGAGCTGGTGCTGGCCGATCCGGTCGGCTCGATCCTGGCCGAATACATCAATGACGGCGTGCTCAACGACAAGTCGGGCAGCTGGCTGGTGGAGGGCATCGGCGAGGACTTCCTGCCGTCGATCTCCGACTTCAGCCGCGTCAAGAAGGCTTACGCCATCAGCGATGCCGAGAGCTTCCACACCGCGCGCGAGCTGCTGGGCAAGGAAGGCATCCTCGGCGGTTCGTCCACCGGCACCCTGCTGGCCGCGGCACTGAAGTACTGCAAGGAGCAGACCACGCCGAAGAAGGTGCTGGTGCTGGTCTGCGATACCGGCAACAAGTACCTGTCGAAGATGTACAACGACTACTGGATGCTGGACAACGGCTTCCTGGAGCGCCCGCAGCACGGTGACCTGCGCGACCTGATCCTGCGCCCGTACGGCCAGCGCGACACCGTGGTGATCGGCCCGAACGACCTGCTGACCACCGCCTACCAGCGCATGAAGCTGTACGACGTGTCGCAGCTGCCGGTGATGGACGGTGACCAGCTGGTCGGCATCGTCGACGAAAGCGACGTGCTGCTGCACGTCTATGGTGACGAAGCACGCTTCCGCGACACCGTTGCCACGGCGATGGTCAGCAAGCTGGACCGGCTGGACGTGAAGTCGCCGATCGAGGCGCTGCTGCCGGTGTTCGACCGCGGCCAGGTGGCGATCGTGATGGACGGCAATGCCTTCCTGGGCCTGATCACCCGTATCGACCTGCTGAACTACCTGCGCCGTCGCGTGCAGTAAGCCGCCGATCGCAGACGTTCGCTGCTGAATCCCGGTTTATCCGCGTCAAAGGTCGTTAAGGCCGCGCTGATAGACTTCCGCACCTTCGACGGCGCCGAGCTTCGGCGCCCCTCAGGAAAGAACATGTCCAACGCTACTTCCCAGGATCGCGCCCTGGCCCTGGCCACGCTGGCCATCCACGGCGGCCAGTCGCCCGACCCCAGCACCGGCGCGGTGATGCCGCCGATCTACGCTACCTCGACCTATGCGCAGTCCAGCCCGGGCGAGCACCAGGGCTTCGAGTACTCGCGCACGCACAACCCGACCCGCTTCGCCTATGAGCGCTGCATGGCGTCGCTGGAAGGTGGCGCCCGCGGCTTCGCCTTCGCCTCGGGCATGGCTGCCAGCTCGACCGTGGTCGAGCTGCTGGACGCCGGCAGCCACGTGGTGGCGATGGATGACATCTATGGCGGCAGCTTCCGCCTGTTCGAGCGCGTGCGCCGTCGCACCGCCGGGCTGGATTTCAGCTTCGTCGATCTGACCGACCTGGCTGCGTTTGAAGCGTCCATCACGCCGAAGACGAAGATGGTGTGGATCGAGACCCCGACCAACCCGATGCTGAAGATCGTGGACATCGCCGCTGTGGCCGCCATTGCCAAGCGCCATGGCCTGATCGTGGTGGTCGACAACACCTTCGCCTCGCCGATGCTGCAGCGCCCGCTCGAACTGGGCGCGGACCTGGTGCTGCATTCGGCCACCAAGTACCTCAACGGCCACTCGGACATGGTCGGCGGCATGGTGGTGGTTGGCGACAACGCCGAACTGGCCGAGCAGATGGCTTTCCTGCAGAACTCGGTGGGTGGCGTGCAGGGCCCGTTCGACAGCTTCCTGGCCCTGCGCGGCCTGAAGACCCTGCCGCTGCGCATGAAGGCGCACTGCGCCAACGCGCTGGCCCTGGCCCAGTGGCTGGAAAAGCACCCGGCGGTGGAGAAGGTGATCTACCCGGGCCTGCCGTCGCACCCGCAGCACGAGCTGGCGGGCAGGCAGATGGCTGGTTACGGCGGCATCGTCTCGATCGTGCTCAAGGGCGGGTTCGAGGCGGCCAAGCGCTTCTGCGAGAAGACCGAGCTGTTCACCCTGGCCGAGTCGCTGGGCGGTGTGGAAAGCCTGGTGAATCATCCGGCGGTGATGACGCATGCCTCGATTCCGGTCGCGCGGCGGGAGCAGCTGGGGATCAGTGATGCGCTGGTGCGGCTGAGCGTGGGTGTGGAAGAGCTGGGGGATCTGCAGGTGGATCTGGAGAGGGCGTTGGTGTGAACGAACTTCTTCTGGAAACTGCTACACCCCGTTGTTCCGTTCAAGTCGGCCGCGCGAACCCAATACGAATTCATGACTGACATGCATACCCAATCAGCAGGGCCCGGCGCTCTTCTGGCCTCGTTGGCAAAACACGGTTCGTTGATCTATCAATTGGCCAAGCGTGAAGTCATCGCCCGATATCGTGGTTCTTTGGCTGGAGTTGCGTGGTCGTTCTTCAATCCGCTATTGATGCTCGCGGTCTATACGCTGGTGTTTTCCTCGATATTCAAGGTCCGCTGGGCAGGTGGTGCGGCGCAATCCACGGGTGAGTTTGCCCTGATCCTGTTCGTTGGCTTGATGATTCACGGGTTCTTCGCCGATTGCATCAATCGCGCGCCGTCCCTGATCCTGTCCAATGTCAGCTACGTGAAAAAGGTTGTCTTCCCGCTGGAAATCCTTCCATGGGTTTCCGTTGCCTCGGCGCTTTTCCACCTTGCAATCAGCGTTGTCGTGCTGTTGGTTGTGCAGTTCGCCATGGTCCAGTATCTGCCCTGGACTGCTCTCCTGCTGCCGTTGCTGCTGCTGCCCCTCCTGCTGATGACGGTGGCATTCACCTATCTCTTCGCCGCCATCGGTGTCTATCTTCGGGACATCGGCCAGCTGACGGTGATGATCACTACGGTGCTCTTCTTCCTGTCTCCCATCGTCTACCCCACCTCGAGCCTGCCGGAGCAGTTCCGCGCCTGGATCCGGTTCAGTCCCATCACCTACCCGGTAGAGCAGGCGCGCAAGCTGCTGATTTTCGGTGAAATTCCGGAGCTCTCAGGGTGGTTCATCACGATGGCGGCTGCGTTGGTACTTTTGAGCGTAGCTTTCTATGTCTACCAGAAAACCCGACGAGGATTTGCAGATGTCCTCTGACGCCAATGCAACGGGCAATGTGCAGGTGCCGCAAGAGCGGCCTGTGGCCATCCACGTGGAGTCGCTCTCCAAGCTTTACCAGATCTATGAGCATCCGCGCGATCGACTGAAACAGTTCATCCTTCCGCGTGTCTCGGGACTTATGGGTCGGGCACGACGTGACTATTTCCGCGAATACTGGGCATTGCGGGACGTCAGCTTTGACGTGCGTCGGGGGGAAGCTGTCGGCATCGTCGGCCGCAACGGCGCGGGAAAATCAACGCTTCTGCAGCTCATCTGCGGGACGCTGACGCCGACGACCGGAAGTGCCCATATCCACGGACGCGTAGCAGCACTGCTTGAGCTGGGTGCTGGCTTCAATCCTGAGTTCACCGGCCGCGAAAACGTCTACATGAGTGCCACCCTGCTGGGCCTCACGCGCCAGGAGATCGACGAACGCTACGAGGACATTCTTGCGTTCGCCGATATCGGTGATTTCGTCAACCAGCCGGTGAAGGTGTACTCAAGCGGCATGTATGTGAGGCTTGCCTTTGCGGTAATTGCCCATGTCGATGCCGACATCATGATCGTAGACGAGGCGCTGGCTGTTGGCGACAGCGTGTTCGTGCAGAAATGCATGCGCTTCCTGCGCTCGTTCCGCGAGCGTGGAACCTTGTTGTTTGTGAGCCACGATACCGGATCGGTCCTGAACTTCTGTGACCGCGCCATCTGGCTGGATAAGGGTCACGTGCGCATGCATGCATCGGCGCAGGATGTTGTGACTGAGTACATCGAGTATTGCGCGCAGGAAGTCTATGGCGAAGCAGTAAAGCTGAAGAGCATCAAGGGCGAGCGACCCAAGGAGCAGGTGGTTCCCGAGCGCAGGGAGGCAAGCCAGGTTGAGGAAGAAACCAAGCTCACATTGTTCTCCAACATCCACAATTCCGATGGTTGGACGTCCGAGGCGGCCCGCATCGAATCGGTCGAGCTGCTGGACCGTGGTCTGAGCCCGCTGAACGTATTCCGTGGCGGCGAACAGGTGACGCTGCGGATACGGGCGTCGGCGGTACGTGCACTCGAAAGCACCATTATCGGTTTCTTCGTCAAGGATCGCCTGGGGCAGTCCCTTTTCGGTGAGCACACCTATACATACGTCCCTCAGCCTTGCTCCATGGCCGCAGGAGAAACGCTGGAAGCCGAGTTCGATTTCACCATTCCGCTTCTGCCTGACGGGGACTACTCGATGACGGTCTCGATCGCGGAAGGCAATCCCTGGGACAATGTCCAGCATCATTGGCTGCACGATGCCGTGCTGATAAAGGTCGCATCGACCAAGCTGCGTTATGGCCTGGTTGGCGTCCCGTTCGAGCGTGTGGCCGTCAAGTCGCTGGGCACCAGCGGGGAGTCCGCATGACCGGTTCCCTTATTCCTGAAACGGTGGTTCACGATCCGCGCATCCAGATCGGTCGGTTCACCTATGGCAGCCCGAACTTCCGCATATGGGCCGAGCATGAATCGATCAGCATTGGTGCGTTCTGTTCCATTGCCGACGAGGTTGCGATCTTTGGCGGCGGTGAGCACAACGCGCAGTGGGTCACGACGTTTCCCTTGCGGATCGCGCTTGGCCACCCGGATGCGCATGCCGACGGTCATCCGGCCACGCGCGGCCCGACCCGCATCGGCAACGACGTCTGGATAGGACATGGCGCCACGATCATGTCAGGAGTGACTGTAGGCAATGGCGCCATCATCGGCGCGAGGGCTGTTGTGGCGAAGGACGTGCCGCCTTTCGCTGTAGTGGTGGGCAATCCGGCCCGAGTGGTGCGTTACCGCTTCGACGATGCCCAGATCCAGGCTCTGCAGCGGATCGAGTGGTGGAACTGGCCGCTTGAAAAGATTTCCGAGATGGTCCCATTGCTCTGCGGTGGGTCCGTAGAGCAGTTCATTGCCAGCGCGCAGAGCAAAGAAGAACAGGAGAACGGACGATGATCGAACTGAACAACTCTGCCTTCATCAGGCCGTTGAAGCTGCCGCCGAGCGCCTGGCACGGGCATATTCCCTTCGCTGGCTGGATAGTCGAGGCACTGCGTCCGGCGATGTTCGTTGAGCTGGGTACCCACTATGGCGCGTCCTATCTCAGCTTCTGCCAGACGATCCAGGAGCTGGGCCTTGGCACGCGCGCGTATGCCGTGGACACGTGGGAGGGCGATGAGCACGCTGCGTTCTATGGAAACTCGGTCCATGCAGGGCTGAGTGAATACCATGATGGAAAGTACAACGATTTCTCCAAGCTGCTGCGCTGCACGTTTGATCAGGCACTGGAAAAGTTCGACGACGGCAGTGTCGATCTGCTGCATATTGATGGCCTGCATACCTACGAGGCGGTACGTCACGACTTTGAAAGCTGGATGCCGAAGCTGTCCGACCGTGCCGTGGTCCTGTTCCATGACACGCAGGAGCGGCAGGGCGATTTCGGGGTCTGGCGCCTGTGGGCTGAGCTCTCTTCCCAGTACCCGTCCTTTGAGTTCAGCCACTCTCATGGGCTGGGTGTCCTGGTGGTCGGTGAGAACGCTCCAGAAGGGGTAAAGAGGCTCGGAACGCTTGATGGCGATCAGCGCAACCTCGTTGCCCATCTGTTCGCAGCGCTGGGCCACGCCGTGGCGCTGGCCTACGCGAGGGACTGGTGGCAGAACGAGGTGCATGTGCTTGGCGGCAAGGTGGCCAACCTTGAGGGCGACCTTGCCTATGTGCGCGCGGAGCACGAGCGCAGCATCGTCACGGTGAACGAGAAAAGCCAACAGTTGCATCACGCCAATGAGCAGCTGGTGGCACTGCAGAGCGCCGCCGAGGACTCCCATGGGCGGCATGAACTGGCAACTGCCATCGCCGCACTGGAGGCGGAACTGGAGAGTGCCGAATCAGAGCGGGAGGTGCTGCGGCTGAAGGTAGATGAGATCTCGCATGAACTCGGCAAGGAGCGTGAGCGGACCATCGCCGCTCAGGTCGAGTGTCGCGCAGCGGTGACGGCATTGGCTGCGCTTGAAGCGGAGCAGGTTTCAGCTCGGGCCACCATGGAAGCGGAGATCGCTCACGAGCGTGAATTGCGCGCTGCGATCATCGCCAGCCTTGAGGCGGAGCGCGCTGCCCACCAGCGTTCGATCGCAGTGCACGAAAGCGAGTCGGCCCAGCGCTTGCGGGAGCGCGAGCAGGGGCTGCTGGAAGTGGGCGTTCGCCGTCAGCGGCTGATCGGCGACATCAAAGACCGCGACGATCTTATTGCTGCGCTGACACGGGATCTGTACCAGGCGCAGCAGCGGTCTGAGACGATTGGCGCCAAAGCAGGGCGCGCCTTTGAGCGGATCTACCAGCGTTGGAATGCTCAGGGAGGCTTGCGCGCGCGCGCGCTGAACTGGGGTATCCGCAAGGCTGAGGCGCGTCATGCCCGTGCATTGGGCCGTCAGCAGCGCTCTGCCGAAGGAATTGCATTGACCCGGCCGCAGGCAGGTTTCAATCCTGCACTGCGTGCGGATTGTCAGGATCTGGCCGACTACATCGCTGTGACCGAGTTGTCTCCGCAGGCATTGGCCGAGCAGGCCTCTGCCGCGCAGGCGTTCAGCTACCGCCCGCGGGTGTCGCTGATCATTCCGATCTACAAGGTTCCGCGCCAAGTACTGGAGGAGACACTGCAGAGTGTCGAACTGCAGACCTACGGTGAGTGGGAAACCTGCCTGGCATGGGCCGATGTGGACGACCTGGAAGGATGGGAATGGTTGAAGCAGCGCTGTGTCTCCGACCCGCGGCACAAGGCGATACTCTTGGCCGCCAACGGCGGTATTTCAGAGAACTCCAATGCCGCTCTCGAACACGCAGAGGGCGAGTTCGTGGCGTTGCTCGATCACGACGATACGATTACGCCCTGGGCGCTGTTCGACATGGTAGCGGCGATGCAGGAAGGGGGCGCCGAAGTCGATTTCCTGTACTCGGACAAGGACTCCATCAACGCTGACGGGACGTGCCGGATGAACGCACTGTTCAAGCCGCAGTGGAGTCCGGAGATGCTGCATTCGGTCAACTATCTGACCCATCTGAACCTCATGCGGACCTCGGTGGTCCGCCAGGCAGGTGCATGGAACAAGGAAACCGATGGCGCCCAGGATTGGGACATTTTCTTCCGCGTGACTTCTGCGGCACGCAGGATCCTGCATGTCCCGTCCATTCACTACCATTGGCGCATCCTGCCGACGTCGACCGCATCCGGGCTGCAGACCAAGCCGTACGCGATCATGGGCCAGTTGCGCGCGCAGAAGAACTATTTTGCAAGCCGCGGGCTGCCTGCGCAGGTGAAGCGAACCGATCAGGGGTTGTTCCACATCTCCTGGCCGCCGCTTGCATCGGCTTCCGAGGTGGTTGTCATCCAGACCGGCACCACGCAACAGCTCGTGCATACGCTGAACCTTCTTCTGGTCTCCGACCTTTCCAGCATCAAGCACATTCATGCTGTTCACGTGGGTGAGGCGAGTGCCGAACTGCAGGCATTTGCGAATCTGCCCGACAGCCGGTTCGTGCTCCGCCGGCAGGATGCGTTTAGCTGGTTGGCCGTGGCCGATTGGCTGGATGCTGCATCGGCGGGCGTCGTGATGATTGATGGCCGGGCTGTAGGCTTGTCGGAAGGATTGCTGAATGAACTGCTGGGATGGGTCCACCACCATCCGGATATCGCCTGGACCTCCGCGTTGGCGGTCCGCGAGGACGGTCGAGTGGAAGAGGCTGGGCGGGTTGTCGCCGCTGACGGCAGCAGTGCGCCACTGTTTCACGGCGCACATCCGCACGAGTATGGCTGGTTTGGCGGTGCGCAGTGGTACCGAAACATGCGGGCTGCTTCACCGTTCGCGATTGCGTTTAAGATGACGAAGTTCCAAACTGCGTCACGTTTTCCTTGCGGAGACGTGGAAATGCAGCAGGCATTCACGCGTATCTGCACTGGGAGCATCGAATCGGGCGGCGGAAGAGGCTTGATCGATCCCTTTGCTGTGGTCTACATGCCTTCTGGCGCGCAGGCTGCCTGGTCTAACGACGGCGAAAAGTATCGAGCTGACCCGTACTTCAATCCGGCGTTCCGGCAAGTCAGTCCCCTGAGGCTCAACAAATGAAAAAAAGGATTCTTTCGGCCGTTCGCGCACTCCGTGGTGATCGTGTCGTCCCCGCCAATGCTTCCATCTGGGCGGGCTACACCAGCGATGCATTGGCCCTGGCCCAGATCATCGATCTCGATGTGGCAAGTCTGTCGCAACAGCAGCAGCACCCCGAGCGGGTTGCTGCCGACCCTGCCCAACGGGTCTGTGCCTGGTATCTGCCTTACTTCGACAATCCATTCTATGGCGGGGTGATGACTATTCTCCGCCTGGCCGAGAGTCTGCACCGCAGCTCGGGGATGAAGCAGCGATTCCTGATCTGCGGCCAGGCCGATCCTGTGGCCATGCAGGAAAGCCTGGGCAAGGCATTCCCGGGGCTGGCGAATTCGGAAGTGATCGTGCTCGACAGTGGCGAGAAGATCGCCCAGATACCGCCTTCGGACTATTCTGTGGCGACCCTGTGGACCACCGCCTATGTGCTGGTGGGTGTGCAGAACACCGGGTTGAAGTTCTACATGATGCAGGACTTCGAACCGGCCTTCTATCCGGCGGGCAGCACTTACGCACAGGCTGAATTCACCTACAGCTTCGGTTTCCTGGGCATCTGCAACACGCAGACCCTCAAGGAAATCTACGAGCAGCAGTACGGTGGTTCTGCGGTGCTGCTGCAGCCAAGCGTGGATACGACGGTGTTCCATCCGGGCGCGGGTGAGCGCGACGACCACGCATCAGTGAAGCGCCTGTTCTACTACGCGCGCCCGGGCACGCCCCGCAACGCGTTCGAACTTGCTGCTGCTGCGCTGCGCAAGGTGAAGGCGCGAATGGGCGATCGCGTGCAGATCATCTGTGCGGGTACGGGCTGGGATCCGGCTGAATTCGATCTGGTTGGGGTGGTGGAAAGCGTGGGCCTTCTGCCCTATCGTGAGACCGGTAACCTCTACCGCAGTTGCCATGCGGGCTTCGTCATGATGATGACGAAGCATCCCTCGTATCTGCCGTTCGAGTTGATGGCCTGCGGTACTACCGTGGTTACCAACCACAACGAGGCCAACACGTGGCTGTTGCGCGATGGCAGCAATTGCCTGCTTTCACCGCCCACCGCAAACTGCCTGGCGCAGACGCTGGTCTACGCTCTGGAGAACCATGCGAACCTCGAGGGAATGCGCAGGACTGCCGCGGAAGAAATGAAGGCGCGCTCGGGCTGGGATGAAAGCCTTGCCCGCGTTGCCAGCTTCATGAACGCGCCGGTCTTCGCGCCGCCTGCTGCATCGATCGGTAGTCAGTTCCACGCGTTGGCAAATCGCTGAGTTGATCGATTCAAGTGCTTTCGAAAAACACTATCCAAAGGGGAACAGGTTCGATGAATCAGATTAGGAATGGAGTTGTTGTTCTGGCTATCGCGCTGGGTCTTGCCGCATGCGGCAAGTCTCCGGCTGAGCGTGCGGCCGCCGAAGGCCAGCCGGCCCCAGCTGCGGAAAATCCGGCTGCGGAGCCTGCGCCGGCAGCTGCCAACCCGGTTGCTGAAAAGTACGAGGGCAAGATCGTGCGCCGCCCTGCCAGTGACGGTGGCAAAGAAGATGGTTGGTTCTTCGTTGAGCAGGGCAAGCGTCGGTGGATCAGCAATGGCGCCTGGCTGGCCGAGCACGGCCGTAGTCCGGCCGAAGTAATCGAGATCCCCGCGGCCGAGCTTGCCCAGATTCCAGAGGATCCGAATCCGCTGGGTCAGTAACGGGTCTGCTGCTGTTCTGGGGGCCGGGAGCACGATCTGCTCCCGGCCCCAGCATGCGGTCGTTTGAAAAATCACCGAGGCGGTCGGCCTCGGTTTTTACTATTCGTTTCAGTTCAACAGCGCGGCAGATATGAAGAGTCCATTGACAAAAAACAAGAACGCACTCCGGCTGATCGGGATGACGTTGCTCTTCATTGCGGCTTTCACGCTGTTCTGCCTGCGGAATCTGGACCCCATCACCTATCCATCATTGTATGCCGAGGATGGCACCTGGTTCGGGGATCTGTTGACCCGCGGTTTCTATGACACTGCGTTCGATACCAGAGTCTTTCCGATCGTTGGTTTCATCATATTTCTGCAGATTGCAAGCTGGGTAATCGACGTATTCCTGGGGGGCAATCTCTACTATCTGCCTCTTGTGTTGTTCGTGTTGTCTAACATGTTCAGTGCGGGCATGGTGCTGGTGGCTGTGCGCGTATTCCGCGGCCACCTTCCGTTCTGGGGAGTTGCCGCCATCGTACTTTCAATCGCGCTTCTGCCTGTAGGTGGAGACGCGAATGAGATCTATGGGCGGATCCTCAACCTGGGATTCATGTTCCCCTATCTGCAGACACTGCTGCTGCTGCCATTGTTCCTGCCCGGCAGTCGCCGTCGTGTAGGTATCGCCATAGGCCTCGTATTCTCCTTGATATCGGGACTCACATTCCCGGTGGGGATCGGTGTGGCAGGCGTAGCCTGCGGGTTGCTGTTGCTGAGATTCATGCATGAACGCCGTCGTGGCGATCTGGTCGCGGCCATGCTGGTGGGGCTTACCGCGCTGCTGCCGTTGCTGATGTTGACCAGTCAGACCTTCAGCGATACAGGCGCTGCCTCCATGCCGGTCAAGGTTGAGGCGTGGGTAGAGTTCGCAATGGCCCGATCGCTCCTGTATCCGATTGTTTTCTGGTTCTATTCTTCGCTGACAGATGCCTCCGTATTGCTCATCGTGGTGGCAGTGGTGGTCGCGGTAGCTGCGCAGTTGTGGCGGACGCGCAGGTCTGCAGAGCTGCCAGCAGTTTCAGCGGGTTATCCCTTGTACCTGTTCTGGGGGGCGACGCTGGTCAACCTGGCCGCCATGCTGGTCATGCGATCCGGCTTGTCGGCGATCTTTGATGGTTACAGCAGTACGTTCCCGGACCGCTACTTCACTGGACTGAATCTGCTGTTCTTCACCAGCCTGGTGCTGACGGCCTGTCGCAGCAGGTGGGGGCAGGCGGTCGCAGCTGCATTGGCAGTTCCGTTGCTGGCGACCTCCGCCGGACGGTTCGAATTGAACAGCCCATCCATGCATTGGCACTCCGTTCCAACGTGGACCAAGAGCATCTGCGAAACCGCGATGCGCGATGGTCCCCGCGCCTTCATTCCATTTGCGCCTGAGGGCTTTTCAACCGAAGTGCCGAAGGAAGAACTGACTGCTGCGCTGCTTGCGCGCTGCGCGGCGACGGAAACCAGGGCCTATGCCGACCTTCCGTTGATTTCGGCGGTTGTGTCGGATGATCTTGACAGGCCTCCTTCGGCGGCGGCCATCCGTTACGAAGGCCAGGTGGTGCGCCGTCCGGCGCAGAGTGGCGGCAAGGACGATGGATGGTTCTATGTGTCCGAAGGCAAGCGGCGTTGGATACTGGATGGCAAGTGGCTGGAAACGCAGGGGCTGACAACGGCTGATGTTGTGCAGATCAGTGCTGCCGAGCTGGCGACCATTGCGGAGAATCCCAGCCCGATCACCGCCGACACTGGACCCATTGCGACCAACGGTGGAGCCACCCGCACTGCTGATCTCTACGATGGGCAGATCGTGCGCCGGGCCCCGCTGGACGGAAGCCGTCAGGATGGATGGTTCTATGTCAAGAACGGCAAGCGTCGCTGGATCGCGGACGGAGCGTGGTTGAAGGAGGCCGGACTGGAAGCCAAGGACGTCCAGGCGATTCCTGCGGAGACGTTGAGCGCGATTCCGGAGGATCCTGAACCGCTTGGTGTGGATAAGCCCCTGGAGAGCAACTGATGAAACTGCCTTGGCCGGCGTGGCAGGAAGCCCGGCTCGCGCTCGGCTTTGTGCTGTTCTCCGGCTTCGGCTGGTGTTTGGACATGTGCCTGTTCTTTGGACTTGTCCATGCACTGGCCTTGCCGCCTGGGCTGGCCAATCTCGTCAGCGCGACGACGGCGGCGATGGCGGTGTTCGTGGTGTCGAGGGTGCTGCTGTTCGATGGAGCGCGCCGCGGTGTGAAGCCGATTCTGGGTTACTTCTTCTACACTGAGGTGAATATTCTGCTGTCGGCGGCGGCGATTGAGGCGATCGCACTCCATCTCTCCTCCGCGTACACGCTGCAGTCAACGACGGCGGCAATTGCCGCCAAGATACTGGTGACGCCTCTCTCGTTGGCGTGCAATTTTTTTGTTACCCGCTGGATCTCAGGGAAAAAGGCAGATGAGCAATAGGACATTGGTGTTTGTGCCGGCTTACAACTGCGAGCGGCAAGTCCTACGCGTACTGGCACAGCTGGAAGATGGCTGGGTGCGCTCTTGCGTGTCACAGGTGATCGTCGTTGACAATGGCAGTACCGACGCAACACGGCACGTTGTCGCAGAGCATGCGCGTAAGCGCGGCGATGCCTATATTTCCCTGGTGACCAACGATGCCAACTACGGTCTTGGCGGTTCGCACAAGGTTGCTTTCCAGTATGCACTTGAGCACGGCTTCGACTGGGTGGTCGTATTGCATGGGGACGATCAAGGCACCATCGCAGACTTCCGGAGTGTGCTTGAGCGCCCCGATGCACTCGACGTTGACGCGGTCCTCGGAAGCCGTTTCATGGCCGGGTCGCATTCGCCGGGCTATTCACGGTTCCGGATTTTTGGCAACTTCGTCTTCAACGCGATCTATTCCCTGTGCCTGCGCCGACGTATCCACGATCTGGGAGCCGGCCTCAACATGTATCGGGTGAATCGCCTGCGGATCAATGAGGTCTTGCGCTACCCGGATAACCTCACATTCAACTGCGTGATGCTCTGCGCGCAGGTCATTCGCGGGGATCGGATAAGGTTCATGCCTATTTCTTGGCGCGAAGACGACCAGGTCTCCAATGTCAAACTGGTTCGTCAATCTTTCCAGACGCTGGGCATCGCATTGAGAGCGATGATTGCCCGCTCGTCCTTCCCGTCTGCCGAGCATCGGCAGCGGGTGATCTCCCGTTACTCATGGAAGGTGGTGGCCAATGACTGATGCGTGCATGATCATGCCGATGGCCGGCCGTGGTTCACGGTTCGCCCAGCAGGGTGAGCCCTTGCCCAAGCCAATGATCCAGTTGGGCGGCAAGCCGTTCTTCTACTGGGCGACCCGCAGCGTGCTACGCGAGCTTCCGCATGCGCGTTTGGTGTTCGTGGTGCTGCAGGAGCATATCGATGGCTTCGGCATCGACGCGCAGGTCAAGAGATACTTTCCTGACGCACAGGTGCTGGCCATCCCTGAGGTTACCTCCGGGGCCTTGGAAACTGTGCTGAAGGTCGGGGCCCTGGCGGGTGAGGGGCCGGTGCTGGTCAACGACTGCGACCACGCGTTCTCCTACTCGCGCCTGAAGCAGGCGATCACTGCGCTGGAGCGGGGGGCTGATGGCTTCCTTTCCCATTTTCGTTCGACAACTCCGCACTTCTCCTTCGCAGCTTACGATGCGGAGGGGCGACTGCAGCGTACTGCGGAGAAGGTCGCAATCAGTGACCGTGCCATCGCCGGCCTGTATGGTTTCCGCAGCATGCACCTGATCGAAACGGCGGCACGCTCGTATGAGCGCACCTGTCCCTATCCGGAGCTGTTCGTCAGCGGTCTGTACAATGACATCGTGGCATCCGGAGGCGAAGTGCGCGGCTTCGATCTGGACTCTCATATTCCGTTTGGTACGCCGGAAGAGTATCGCGAGGCGCTTCTCCGGAGCGAAGAGCTGCAGCGGCTGGAAGGGCCGCTGGAATGAAACCGGGCTTTTTTGTCGCAGCTGTGTTGCTGTTGCTTTTCTCGCATATTGTCCGAACCATTCGCTGGCGGGTCATCCTTTCCCGGTCCGGGGTGGAAGTGTCCAATACGCGCCCGCTCGCGGCACTCAGCGTTGGCTACCTCATCAATGCATTGCTGCCCCTGCGGCTGGGCGAGCTTGTCAGAACTGGACTGCTGTCCTATACCGTGCGAACGCGGTTTTCCACGGTCCTGGCGACAGTCTTCGTTGAGCGCCTGATCGATCTGGCCATACTCGTTCTGCTTCTCGTGGTGCTGCCCGGCTGGCCGGCTGCCCCGCAGCTGGTGCTGGGTTCGCTGGTCACATTGTTCGCGCTGGGCGCGTTTTTCGTGTTGCTGTTGTGTTCCGCTGCATCACGTCGCGCCCTGTTGATGTTGGCGTCGCTGTTCAACGACAGCCTGAAGAGCGCGATCCTGCATTTCTGCTATCTGGTGACACAGTTGCTGCTGCAGCCGTCACTGCTTGCGCGTGGGCGCTTCTGGGCGTTGACCGTCGCGATGTGGGGAGCGGCGCTTGCGTCGCTGGCGTTGTTCTCCATGGGTGCAGATCAAGACGTTGCCACCACCTTCCTTGCGGTCTACGGAGATACCACTCAAGGCCAGCCGGCATCCCTTGCTGTGTTGAAGAGCCCGTGGTTGCTGGCTTACCTGATTCTGCCGGTGCCGATCATCCTGGTGTACGCCTACCTGTCGGGATTCAATGCGTTGGCAGGTCTGCGTGGTGGCCTGCGCGCGATCAGCAGGCTTGAGGCCTACGGCGGAGGTCAGTTGAGGTCGAGATCGCAGACGTTCAGTTCGCTTGGCCAATACAATGCGTTTCTGGATAGGCACTATCGTGGACGCGGCGGCTTGCTTTCCGAGTTCGAGCAGCGCGGAATCGATGACGTTCTCGTGCACCGGATCTTCCACGGTGGATCTGGTGCCGTCACTGCGCTGGTGGAAGTTGCCGGGACGCTGCGTGTCCGCAAGTTCGCGACGGGTGCGCTTGGAGCCAAGCTGCGCATCCAGCGTGAATGGTTGCAGAATTATCGCGGCGATCTTCCGCTGGTGGACATTATCGAAACCCGTGCCGATGGCGAAGACTATTTCTATGACATGGCGTTCATAGGAGGAAGCCGCGACCTGTATGAGGGTATTCACTCCGAGCCGGTCAACATGTCCATGGCCTTGCTGGACGACGTCATCGAGCGGATGTCCAGCTTCCATGCCATCAGCGCCTGCGAACCTGCGTCGGATGCGGTAGTGGCCGATTACATTGCCACCAAGGTGGTGGCGAACTATCGCACCATTCGCGCGGAGTTCCAGGACATACTCGATATGGGCTGGATTGAGCTCAACGGCGAGCCTTTCGACCTGGCCCAGCTGGAAATGATGGAGGACCCCGAAGCGTTCATCGGTCGACTGACGGACCGTCGGCAGTCCAGCATTCATGGCGACCTTACTATCGAGAACATCATGCTCGAGGGCACCGTACTGGAGCCTGGGCGCTGGTTCCTGATCGATCCCAATCCAGTCAATGGCTTCCAGTCTCCGTTGATCGACTTTGCCAAGCTGATGCAGTCCCTGCATCTGGGCTACGAGGCGTTGCACAAAGCACCCCGCGCCAGCCTCGTTGGCAACAGGCTGACAGTTGGGTTGCATCGTTCTTTCCAGTACGAGAGTGTCTATCGCCATGTGGTGGACGGGCTTACCCAGCGCCTCGGAGCCGATGGAATGCAGCAGGTATACCTGCATGAGCTGGTCAACTATCTGCGCTTGATTCCTTATCAGTTGCGCGCGAACCGTGAGGCCGGCCTCGCTTTCTTCGGGGGCCTTTGCCTGTTGGTGCGCGAGTTCCAGATCGCCTATCCGGCGCGCCCGTCATGATCAGGGCCGTCCTCGTCGATCTCGATGGGACCTTGGTCGACACGCACGCCGTCAATCTGGCGGCCTACCGCCTCGCGCTCGACGAAGAGGGGCTGCCCTACGATCACGCCACACTGGAGCGGACCGTGGGTCGCCTGGCGTGGCGGCTCATGCTGCAGTCGGTGCTTCCAGGACATCCTTGCGTGCATGAACGCGTGGCTGAACGCAAACGCCGTCTGTATGCAGGCATGGCGTCGCAGGTTCGTGTCAATGAAGCGCTGGTCGAAACGCTGCGGCTGCTACGACCGCGCGTGAGTATCGCACTGGTGACCGCGGCATCGCCGGGTTCAGTCGGTCCGCTGCTGCAGGCGAAGGGTCTTGACGACCTGTTCTCGGTGGTGGTGACCAGCGCTGACGTTGAGAAGCAGAAGCCGGATCCAGAGCCTTTCCAGCGCGCTGCGCAATTGCTCGGAGTAAGCGCCGACGAGTGCGTGGTGTTCGAGGACTCTGACGTGGGCCTTGCAGCCGCACGTGCGTTTGGCGCCCAGGTGTGGAAGGTCGAATGGGCCACTCGCCCCTGATTGGGAGCGAGTGGCCAAGCGGTTCGCCTACAGTGCCTTTTCCAGCTCCGGCAGGATCGCAAACAGATCCCCCACCAGGCCGATATCCGCAATCTCGAAGATCGGTGCATCGCCGTCCTTGTTGATCGCCACGATCGTGCCGGCATCCTTGATGCCGGTCAGGTGCTGGATGGCACCGCTGATGCCGACGGCCACATACAGTTCCGGCGCGATGATCTTGCCGGTCTGGCCGACCTGCAGGTCACTGGGCACGTAGCCGGCATCGACCGCGGCGCGCGAGGCACCGACAGCGGCACCGAGCTTGTCGGCCAGCTGGAAGATCACCTTGAAGTTCTCTTCCGAACCGACGCCGCGGCCACCGGAGACCACGCGCTTGGCGCTCTGCAGGTCCGGGCGGTCGCTGGCACCGGCGGCCAGGCCGATGAAGCGGGTATGGGTCGGCAGCGCGGCATCGACGCTGGCCGCTTCAATGGCGGCACTGCCACCCTGGGCGGCTTCCAGCCACGACGCGGCGCGCACGGTGGCGACCACGATCTGGTCTGCCGGGGCTTCCACGGTGATGATCGCGTTGCCGGCGTAGATCGGGCGCTTGAAGGTGTGGCTGCCTTCGACGGTCATCAGGTCGGAGACCTGGTTGACGCCGAGCAGGGCGGCCACGCACGGCATCAGGTCCTTGCCGAAGGTGGTCGACGGGCCGAACACATGGGTATAGCCCTTGGCCAGCTGCGCGATCTGCGGGGCCAGTACCTGGGCGATGGCCTGGGCGTTGGCGGCGTTGGCCACGGTCAGGACCTTGGCAACGCCGGCGATCTTCGCGGCTTCAGCGGCGACGGCGGCCGGATCGGCGGCCAGCACCACCACATCGATGCTGGCACCGCTGATGGCAGCGGCGGCGCTGACGGTCTTGGCGGTGGCGGCGTTGAGCTTGCCGTCGTGGTGTTCGGCGATGACGAGAATCTTGCTCATTACAGCAGCCCCTTCTGCTTGAGTGCGGCCACCAGTTCGGCCGCGTCCTTGACCATCACACCCTTGCTGCGCTTGGACGGCGCGGCGTACTGGGTGGTCTTGAAGGTGTCGGCGGCTTCAACGCCCAGATCGGCCAGCTGCAGGGTCTCCAGCGGCTTGGCCTTGGCCTTCATGATGTCCGGCAGCTTGATGAAGCGCGGTTCGTTCAGGCGCAGGTCGGTGGTGACCACCGCCGGGAGGTCCACTTCCAGCGTTTCCAGGCCGGCGTCGACCTCGCGGGTCACCGTGGCCTTGCCGTCGGCGACCTCGAGCTTGCTGGCGAAGGTCGCCTGCGGGCGGCCCCAGAGCGTGGCCAGCATCTGGCCGGTCTGGTTGGCGTCATCGTCGATGGCCTGCTTGCCGAGGATCACCAGGTCCGGCTGTTCTTTCTCGATCAGCTTGAGCAGGGTGCGTGCGGCGGTGAGTGGCTGGATGGCCTGGTCGGTGACCACATGGACCGCGCGGTTGGCGCCCATGGCCAGGCCGTTGCGCAGGTGCGCCTGGGCATCGGCCGGAGCGATGGTGGCGACCACCACTTCGCTGGCGATGCCCTTGTCGCGCAGGCGCAGGGCTTCTTCCAGCGCGATTTCATCGAAGGGGTTGGGCGACAGCTTGACGCCGTCGGTGACCACGCCGGAACCGTCCGGCTTGACCTGAATGCGGACGTTGTAGTCCACCACGCGCTTGTACGCGACGAGGATTTTCATCTGGTACGGGGTCCTTGTAGCGCCGGCCGCTGGCCGGCTCACATTTGCTGGAGATCATCCGGTCCTGCGACAGCAACCGGTTCGGGGGTGGGACCCTGATTCTAGCTGGCTTGGGGGGACCATGCGAATGCGTATGGAAAGTATTGCAATGCAGCACGAAAAGCCGTGATAGCGCGTCCCGCTGACACGTTCACGTCATGCAAGCAGTCGTGAAGGTCCCCTCGATGTATTCTGTGCCGCTATATCGGGCACCGTGGGTGCCTGTGGACGTCAACATTGAACAGGAGATCACGTAGTGCCCACATGGCTTGTCACCGGCGGCGCCGGATTCATTGGCGGTAACTTCGTTCTCGAGGCCGTCGCCCGCGGTATCAAGGTCATCAACCTCGATGTGCTCACCTACGCCGGCAACCTGAAGACGCTGTCCAGCCTGGACGGCAACCCGCACCACGTGTTTGTGCAGGGTGACATCGGTGACAGCGCGCTGGTATCCCGCCTGCTGGCCGAGCACCAACCGGATGCGGTGCTGAATTTCGCCGCTGAAAGCCACGTCGACCGTTCCATCGACGGCCCTGGCGCCTTCATCCAGACCAACGTGGTGGGCACCCTGGGCCTGCTGGAAGCCGTGCGCGACTACTGGAAGGCGCTGCCGGCCGGGCAGGGCGCGGCGTTCCGCTTCCTGCACGTGTCCACCGACGAGGTGTACGGCACCCTGGGTGAGACCGGCAAGTTCAGCGAAACCACCCCGTATGCCCCCAATTCGCCGTACTCGGCGTCCAAGGCGGCCTCGGACCACCTGGTGCGTGCGTTCCATCACACCTACGGGCTGCCGGTGCTGACCACCAACTGCTCGAACAATTACGGCCCGTACCACTTCCCCGAGAAGCTCATTCCGCTGGTGATCGCCAAGGCGCTGGCCGGCGAGCCGCTGCCGGTGTACGGCGATGGCAAGCAGGTGCGTGACTGGCTGTTCGTGTCAGACCACTGCGAGGCGATCCGCACCGTGCTGGCCAAGGGCCAGGTCGGCGAGACCTACAACGTGGGTGGCAATTCGGAAAAGCAGAACATCGAAGTGGTACAGGCAATCTGCGCGCTGCTGGACCAGCGTCGCCCGCGTGAGGATGGGCAGCCGCGCAGCAGCCAGATCACCTATGTGACCGATCGCCCCGGCCACGACCGCCGTTACGCGATCGACGCCTCCAAGCTGAAGAACGACCTGGGTTGGGAACCGGCCTATACCTTCGAGCAGGGCATCACCTTCACCGTCGATTGGTACCTGGACAACCAGGCATGGGTCAACGGCGTGCTGGATGGCAGCTACCGTCTGCAGCGCATCGGCACCACAGTCTGAACAAGGGACACGACATGACCCAACGCAAGGGCATCATCCTCGCCGGTGGTTCCGGCACCCGCTTGTATCCGATCACCAAGGGCGTCAGCAAGCAGCTGCTGCCGGTGTATGACAAGCCGATGATCTACTACCCGCTCAGCGTGCTGATGCTGGCGGGGATCCGTGAAGTGCTGATCATCAACACTCCACATGAACAGGCTCTGTTCCAGCAGCTGCTGGGAGACGGTTCGCAGTGGGGCATGGACATCCAGTACGCCGTGCAGCCCAGCCCCGATGGGCTGGCCCAGGCGTATCTGATCGGCAAGGACTTCGTCGCCGGCAAGCCGAGCTGCCTGGTGCTGGGCGACAACATCTTCCACGGTCATGGCCTTCGCGAAGTGCTCAAGCGGGCCGATCAACGCAAGGAGGGCGCCACCGTGTTCGGATACTGGGTGAACGACCCGGAGCGCTATGGCGTGGCCGAGTTCGACAAGAGTGGCAAGGTAGTCGACCTGGTGGAGAAGCCGGAGATCCCGCGTTCGAACTATGCGGTGACCGGCCTGTACTTCTATGACGGTGACGCCAGCGCGCATGCTGCCGAGCTGAAGCCCTCGCCGCGTGGTGAGCTGGAGATAACCGATCTGAACCGTCGGTACCTGGCCGAGAACACCCTGCATCTGGAGCCGCTGGGCCGTGGCTACGCCTGGCTGGATACGGGTACGCATCAGTCATTGCTGGAAGCGTCCAATTTCATCGAGACCATCCAGACCCGGCAGGGCCTGCAGGTGTCCTGCCCGGAGGAAATCGCCTTCGGCAACGGTTGGATCAATGCTGAGCAGCTGGAGGCGCTGGCCGCCCCGCTGATCAAGAATGGCTATGGCCAATACCTGCACAAACTCGCCCTGCGTGGAGTCGTTCCGTGAAAGTGATTGAAACCAAGTTGCCGGGCTGCGTGGTGATCGAACCGGCCGTGTTCGGCGACGCCCGTGGTTACTTCTTCGAAACCTGGAACGCCGAACGCTTCGCCGCGCTGGGCCTGCCGGACCGTTTCGTGCAGAGCAACGTGTCCACGTCCGCGCAAGGCGTACTGCGTGGCCTGCATTACCAGTGGCCGCGCCCGCAGGGCAAGCTGGTCAGCGTGCTGGAAGGCGAGGTCTACGACGTGGCCGTGGATATCCGTCGTGGCTCGCCGACCTTCGGCCAGTGGGAAGCAGTGGTGCTGAGCGCGGAGAACAAGAAGCAGTTCTGGATTCCGGAAGGCTTCGCGCACGGCTTTGCGGTGCTGTCCGAGCGGGCGGTGTTCAGCTACCTGTGTACCGAGGTCTACCTGAAGGACTTCGACGCCGGCGTGCGCTGGAACGATGCCGATATCGCCGTGGACTGGCCGATCAGTGCGCCGACGCTGTCGGCCAAGGATGAGAACGCGCCGTTCCTGAAGGACATCGCCGAAGACCGCCTGCCGGTCTACGTGCCATGACCGTGCTGGTGTTCGGTGGCAACGGCCAGGTCGGCCAGGAGCTGCTGCGCGTGCTGGCGCCGCTGGGCAAGGTGGTTGCGACCACGCGCAGCGGCAATTTGCCGGATGGCAGCGCCTGCGAAACCGCCGATTTCGGCCAGCCTGACAGCCTGCCGACCCTGCTGAATCGTCTGCAGCCTTCGATCGTGGTCAACGCCGCGGCCTACACTGCGGTCGACCGTGCCGAACAGGAGGTCGATGCGGCCTTTGCGGCCAATGCGCAGGCTCCGGGGGTGATCGCACGATGGTGTGCGGCGCATGGCGTGCCGTTCGTGCATTACTCCACCGACTATGTGTTCGATGGCCAGGGTGCCGCGCCGTACCGCGAAGATGAGCCGACTGCGCCGCTGGGTGTATATGGCACCAGCAAGCGAGATGGTGAGGATGCCGTACGTGCGGCCGGTGGTCGCCACCTGATCTTCCGCACGGCCTGGGTCTATGCCTCGCACGGCGCGAATTTCCTGCGCACCATGCTGCGCGTGGGTGCCGAGCGTGATGCGTTGCGGGTGGTGGCCGACCAGATCGGCACGCCGACCCCGGCCGCGCTGATCGCCGATGTTACCGTGCAGGCGCTGCAGCATTCGGATCAGCTGTCTGGTACCTGGCACCTTACCGCCAATGGCCAGACCAGCTGGCATGGGTTCGCCGAGGCGATCTTCGCCGAAGCGTTGGCCACTGGCGTGCTGGCCAAGGTGCCGACCGTCGAGGCGATTCCCAGTTCCGAGTATCCGACCCCGGCCAAGCGCCCAGCCTGGTCGGTGCTGGACAACCGCAAGCTGCAGCAGGATTTCGGCATCGTGCTGCCGACCTGGCAGGACGGCCTGAAGCGGGTGATGGCGGAGATCGCCTGACCCGGTAGGCGACGTGCCGACCAACGGTCGGCACCCACCAGCGGGCGCTGCGTCAGTTGCGCCCGTACGTATCCTCGAACCGCACGATGTCATCCTCGCCCAGGTAGCTGCCCGACTGCACTTCGATCAGTTCCAGCGGCAGCTTGCCCGGATTGCGCAGGCGATGGGTCACGCCCAGCGGGATGTAGGTGCTCTGGTTCTCGCTGAGCAGGATCACCTCGTTGCCGCGGGTTACTTCCGCGGTGCCGCTGACCACGATCCAGTGCTCGGCGCGGTGGTGATGCATCTGCAGGCTGAGCGTGCCGCCGGGCTTGACCGTGATCCGCTTGACCTGGAAACGCTCGCCGTTGTCGATCGAGTCGTAGGCACCCCAGGGGCGGTACACCTTGCGGTGCCACGTCGCCTCGCTGCGGCCTTGAGCCTTCAGCTTCGCCACCACGGTCTTGACCTCCTGCATGCGGTCGGCCTTGCCGACCAGCACCGCATCGTCGGTCTCGACCACGATCACATCATCCAGCCCGACCAGTGCGACCAGGCGCTGCGCATAGGCGTAGGTGTTGCGGCAATCGATGGCGATCACATCACCCTGGTGGGCATTGCCGTCGCCGTCCTGCTGCGAGACATCGCGCAGTGCGGTCCACGAGCCGACATCGTTCCAGCCAGCATCCAGCGGGATCACCACCGCGTCGGCGGTCTTTTCCATCACCGCGTAGTCGATCGAGTCCGAGGGCACGGCGGTGAAGGCGTCCTTGTCCAGGCGGGTGAAGTCCGCATCGCGGCGAGCCTGCTGCCAGGCCCCGCGGCTGCCGGCCAGCATCGTCGGCTGGAAGCGTTCCAGTTCCTGCAGGTAGCGCGAGGCCTTGAACAGGAACATGCCGCTGTTCCAGTAGTACTGGCCACTGCTGACGTAGCCGGTGGCGGTCTCCAGGTCGGGCTTCTCGACGAAACGCTCGACTGCGCGCACGCCCTGTCCATCAGCGACTTTGATATAGCCATAACCGGTTTCCGGGCCGGTTGGTACGATGCCGAAGGTCACCAGCTTGCCGGCGTCGGCGGCGCTGGCTGCGGCCTGCACTGCACTGCGGAAGGCCGCTTCGTCGGTGATCACATGGTCGGAGGGCAGCACCAGCAGCAGCGCGTCGGCACCGTCACGGGTGGCCTCCAGCGCGGCCACGGCAATCGCCGGTGCAGTGTTGCGGCCCACTGGTTCCAGGATGATCGCGGCAGGCTCGGCCCCGACCTGCTGCAGCTGCTCGGCAGCGACGAAACGGTGCTCTTCGTTGGCGATCACCAGCGGCCCGCGCGCGGCGATCGGCGCGACACGCTTCCAGGTGGCCTGCAGCATCGTCAGTTCACCCGCCAAGGGCAGGAACTGCTTCGGGTACGCCTCGCGCGAAAGCGGCCACAGGCGGGTACCGGATCCACCGGACAGGATGACGGGCTGGATGCTGCTCATGCGGGCCTCGGTTACTGCTGGATCAGACGGGAAATTTCGTCGGTACGCGCCTGCATCAACGCAGCGTCACCGCGCGCTTCGACGTTCAAGCGCAGCAGCGGTTCGGTGTTGGAGCTGCGCAGGTTGAAGCGCCAGTCGCCGAAGTCGGCACCGATGCCATCGGTGTGGTCCAGCCTGGGCGATTGCGCCGCGAAGTGCTCCATCACGCGCGCCACTGCGGCCTTGGCATCGTCCACCTTGAAGTTGATCTCGCCGCTGCACGGATAGGCGGCCATGCGGTCTTCAACCCAGTCGGCCAGCGAACGGCCGCTCTCGGAAACCAGCTGGGCGATCAGCAGCCACGGAATCATGCCCGAGTCGGCATAGGCGAACTCGCGGAAATAGTGGTGTGCGCTCATCTCGCCGCCGTACACCGCGTCTTCGGCACGCATCTTTTCCTTGATGAAGGCATGGCCGCTCTTGCACTGCACCGCGACACCGCCGGCCTGCTCGACCATGTCCACCGTGTTCCAGACCAGGCGCGGGTCATGCACGATCTTGCCACCCGGGTTGCGCGCCAGGATCGCCTTGGCCAGCAGGCCGACCAGGTAATAGCCCTCGATGAAGCGGCCGCTATGGTCGAAGAAGAAGCAACGGTCGAAGTCACCGTCCCAGGCGATGCCGAAGTCGGCACCGTGTTCGCGCACCGCGTCGGCGGTGGCGGCGCGGTTCTCCGGCAGCAGCGGGTTGGGAATGCCGTTGGGGAAGCTGCCGTCCGGCTCGTGGCAGATGCGGATGAACTCGAACGGCAGGTGCGGTGCCAGCAGGTCGACGATGGCGCCGGCGCCGCCATTGCCCGCATTGACCACCAGCTTCAGCGGCTTCAGTTTGCTGGCATCGACGTAGCTCAGCAGATGCTGGATGTAGGCGTGCTTGTCATGCTGGGCGGTCTGCCCGGCACGCGGCGGCTGGGCCTCGTAGGTGTCGGCGGCGACCGCGTCGGAAATCGCGAACAGGCCGGTATCCGAACTGATCGGCCGCGCGTTCTCCTTCACCAGCTTCATGCCGTTGTAGTCCATCGGGTTGTGGCTGGCGGTCACCATCACGCCGCCGGCCGCGCCGAGGTGATCGGTCTGGAAGTAGACCTCTTCGGTGCCGCACAGGCCGATGTCGATCACCTCACGGCCGGTCCCACGCAGGCCTGCGGCCAGCGCATCCTGCAGTGCCGGACTGGTAAGGCGCACATCATGGCCGAGGACCACCGGGCCTGGAGCGAGCTGTGCGGCCAGGGCGACGCCGATGCGGCGGGCCAGGTCCTCGTTCAGTTCTTCCGGCACACGGCCGCGGATATCGTAGGCCTTGAAAGCGGGCAGGGGCATCGATCAGATCCTTTGTGAGCTCAGCCCTCGATTGTAGTCCCAGTCCCGTATGGGAATCGTTTCCATCGGGAAACGCTACCTGACTGGGTGTTCCGGTCAGTGCTGCGGCGGCCGCCGGCCCGGCCTGCGGGTGCGTCTGGCCGACAGGCCCGGCAGTGGCGCCAGCAGTGCCTGCACGTCTTCTTCGCTGAAGCGCGGCCCGGCGCTGCCACCGCCTTCGAGAATCGATTCGGCCAGCAGGGCCTTGCGCTTCTGCAGCTCGGCAATCCGCTCTTCGATGCTGCCTGCAGCGATCAACCGGTAGACGAACACCGGCTGCTGCTGGCCGATCCGGTGAGCGCGGTCACTGGCCTGGTTCTCGGCGGCGGGATTCCACCAGGGATCGAAATGGATGACGGTGTCGGCCGCGGTCAGGTTCAACCCCACGCCACCTGCCTTGAGGCTGATCAGGAACACCGGGATTTCACCCTGCATGAAACGCTGCACCGGCGTGGCCCGGTCCTGGGTATCACCGGTCAGGGTCACATAGGCCAGTCCCAGATCGTCCAGCGCCTGCGCGATCAGCGACAGCATGCCGGTGAACTGCGAGAACACCAGGATGCGACGACCTTCCTCGACCATCGGCGGCAGCATCTCGCGCAACAGATCCAGTTTGGCCGAGCCTGCAGCCCGTGCCGGTGCGTTGCCCGGCAGCAGGCGCGGATCGCAGCAGACCTGGCGCAGTTTCAGCAATGCATCCAGCACCACGATATGGCTGCGCGCCAGCCCGCTGCCGCTGATGGCCTCGCGCACCTGCTTTTCCATTGCCGCACGCACGGTTTCATAGAGATCACGCTGGCCGCCCTCCATTTCGACCGTACGGGTAATGAGGGTCTTGGGCGGAAGCTCTGACGCGACCTGGTCCTTGCGTCGGCGCAGGATGAACGGGCGCAACCGCTGCGCCAGCAGCTGGGCACGGCGATGGTCGCTGCCGCGTTCGATGGGATGGCGCCAATGCTGGTTGAACTGCTTCTCGGTGCCGAGCAGGCCAGGCAGCAGGAAATCGAACTGCGTCCACAGTTCGCCCAGGTGGTTTTCCAGCGGCGTGCCGGTCAGACACAGGCGATGGCGGGCCTGCAACGTGCGCAGGGTGACGGCAGCGCGTGATTTCGGATTCTTCACCTGCTGGGCTTCATCCAGAATCAGCAGATGGTAGGCATAGGCCTGCAGCGCCTGCTCGTCGCGCCACAGCAGGGGGTACGTGGTCAGTACAAGATCGTGTTCGGGGATGGCCTCGAACAGCGCTTCACGTGCCGGTCCATGCAGGGTCAGCACACGCAGGGCAGGGGTGAAGCGTGCCGCTTCGCTCTGCCAGTTGTGCAGCAGGGAGGTCGGCACCACCAGCAGCGCCGGCTGGTCCAGGCGGCCACTTTCCTTCTCGACCAGCAGATGCGCCAGGGTCTGCAGAGTCTTGCCCAGCCCCATGTCATCGGCCAGTACGCCGCCCAAGCCCTGCTGGCGCAGGTACTGCAGCCACGACAGGCCCTCGAGCTGATAGGGGCGAAGCGTTGCCTCCAGCCCTGCCGGCGGCGGTACTTCGCTCAATGCGGGTGCCTGCATCAGCCGCTGCACGAGCGCCTGGGTATCCTTGCGGCCACGGAACTGCAGGCGCGCAGTGTCCTGCAGCGCCTGCAGGCGGCCACGGTCAAGCGCAGACAGGCGCAGCGGCGCGCCACGCTGGGCAAACAGGTCCGCCAACAGGGCCATGATCGGCTTGAGTCGTGCGGCCCGCAGTGCCAGGCGCGTGTTGTCGCCCGTCGTCAACAGGATGTTCTCGTCGTCGCCGATGTCATCCAGCTGGCCACGCATCCAGCGAGGGTCGGCCTGCAGCACCTGCTGCAGCAGCGGAACCATCGACACATCGCGGCCTTCCACCTGGACGTCCAGGCCCAGGTTGAACCAGCCCGCGTCTTCCGGGTCCGCCTGGATGTCCAGGTCGATCTCCTCCACCCGGGTGATGCGATGGCGGAAATCCTCGTCCGCCTCCACCTTCCAGCCCAAGGCTTCCAGGCGCGGCACGTCGTCCAGGAGGAACCGTGTCCAGTCATGGGTACGCAGCTGGAACTGCGGGCCGGCGCCTTCCAGTGGCGCCCGCGGAGACGTGTCGCGATGCAAGCCCACCGTGCGCAGCTCGGCCTCGCGCCGAGATTCCTCACCCAGGTCGCGGGGCAGCAGTGCGAGCTGGCCCTCCGGATCGTGGGCGAACAGGCTCGGATCATCCAGGAACCGCACGTGCTCGTCGTAATCGAAGGCCACGGTTGCGATATCGGCCCATTGCGAAGGGTCGCGGGGGCCGAGCCACGGCGGCCGGAATTTGATCGTATGCAGGCGCAGCACGGGGGTCATGGCGCTGATCTGCAGCGTAGGCAGTGTGTCGCCTGCACCGGGGCGCGGCAGCGCGGGGTCGATCTGTTGCAGCAGTTGCGCCACGATCGGTTCCTCATCGGGGAGCAGGTGGGGAAGGGCGAGAAACGCGTCCGCGTCCTCCGGCTTGACGTCCAGCAAGAGAAGGCCGACTTCACCGGAGACCGGATCCAGGTAACCGGCACTAGATCCCAGTACGAGGCCGTCCGCATCGCCTTCCACGCTCAGTGCCGGCGCCAGCAGCAACCTGCCGTGAGTCGTCTCTGCGCTCCACCCCAACGTACCGCGACGTGGTGCGCCGGGCCTGGCCGGCACGCGATCATGCATGCCACATGACACCCAGCCATGCCCGCTGGACACGATCGACTGCAGGATCGTGCCGACGTCGAACCACTCCGGCGGTTTTACCGACTGATGCAGGGCCCACAGCTGCGCCACCGCGGCCAGGTCGGCCTGCGTCAGGTAGGCGGGCGGTTCCAGCAACAGCTGAGGGGTGATGTCCTGCCACTTGTCGAACTCGATCGTATCGTCGAGGGCGTATTTGACGCGGCGGAGCAGGATTGAAGGCCGGTGATTGAACGTGGACAGCTCGAAGATGATGCCGCTTCTACGTGACCGGGGAGGCTGGGTTCTGACGGACTGCCAGCGTGACAGCTGTTCCAGCAGTTCGCGGCGTGGCGACTGGACCGGTTCGTGCTCCGACGCTGGATCGTCATCGCCCAGGTCTGCTGCGTCCAGCATGTGGGCGACCAGCACGGCTGCCACGTGCTTGCAGTGACGGCCGACAGGGCACGAGCATTCACTTTGCAGGCGGCTGCGAGGATGGCGCAGGCTGGCTTCCAGATCGATTTCCACCCGGTAGGGATATCTGGCTGAGCCTTTCACTTCGGCGATGAGCATTCCACTGGTCAGATGCATGTTGCGGACACCGGACAGGCAACGTTCGCTCTTTTCCAGTGTCCACGCGTCCATCCAGCGGAGCAGGTCTTCTTCGGTGTAGGTCTGGGCCATCAACGAGGGTGGGCCGGGCATGGGGCCGGCCATGGCAGGGGAACCGGGCATTCTACGGAACCCCGTGCGATGCCCGTGCAATGCTGCGGCGCATCCAGGCCCTTCGCCGCCCTCCAGCTAGAATGCGGTCATCCTCAACGTGCAGGGTAGTACAGCAATGCAGCAATCGACTTCCACCGGCAAGCGCAGCAAGCGCTTCGCCAGTGCGGCGGAGGCCCTGCAAGGGGTGGTCGCCGATGGCCAGACGCTGGCCGTGGGCGGCTTCGGCCTGTGTGGCATTCCCGAGGCCCTGATCGCCGCGCTGCGCGACAGTGGTGCCAAGGGCCTGACCGTGATCTCCAACAATGCCGGCGTTGATGGTTTCGGCCTCGGCCAACTGCTGGAAACCCGGCAGATCAAGAAGATGATTTCGTCCTACGTGGGCGAGAACAAGGAGTTCGAGCGGCAGTTCCTGGCCGGCGAGCTCGAGCTGGAATTCAACCCGCAGGGCACCCTGGCCGAGCGCCTGCGTGCCGGCGGTGCGGGCATTCCGGCGTTCTTCACTGCCACCGGCTACGGCACCGTGGTGGCCGAGGGCAAGGAAACCCGCGAGTTCGACGGCAAGCACTACGTGATGGAAACCGCGCTGCGGGCCGACGTGGCGCTGGTCAAGGCGTGGAAGGCCGACGAGGCCGGCAACCTGGTGTTCCGCAAGACCGCTCGGAATTTCAACCCGGCCTGTGCGATGGCCGGCAAGATCTGCATCGTGGAGGTAGAGGAGGTGGTACCGGTCGGCGCCATCGATCCGGACCAGGTGCACCTGCCGGGCATCTACGTGCACCGCATCGTGCACAACGCACATCCTGAGAAACGCATCGAACAGCGCACCATCCGCGCGGAGGGCAACTGACATGGCGTGGACCCGTGACGAGATGGCGGCACGCGCCGCCCGCGAACTGACCGACGGTGCGTACGTGAACCTGGGCATCGGCCTACCGACCCTGGTCGCCAATCACATTCCCGAGGGCGTGGACGTGTGGCTGCAGTCGGAGAACGGCCTGCTAGGTATCGGCCCGTTCCCGACCGACGCGGAAGTGGACGCCGACCTGATCAATGCCGGCAAGCAGACCGTCACCGCGCGTGCCGGTGCCAGCTACTTCGGCAGCCACGACAGCTTCGCGATGATCCGCGGTGGCCACGTCAACCTGGCCATCCTCGGTGCCATGCAGGTCACCGACAAGGGCGACCTGGCCAACTGGATGGTGCCCGGCAAGATGGTCAAGGGCATGGGCGGCGCGATGGACCTGGTGGCCGGCGTGCAGCGCGTGGTGGTGCTGATGGAGCACACCGCCAAGAACGGCGAGCACAAGATCCTGGCCGAATGCACGCTGCCGCTGACCGGCGTCGGCGTGGTCGACCGCATCATCACCGACCTGGCCGTGTTCGACGTCACCGATGCTGGTCTGGTGCTGGTGGAAGCGGCGCCGGGTGTGGGCGACGATGAGCTGAAGGAGAAGACCGGCGTGGCGTTTGCGCGCAGCTGAGGCCGGAGCCTCAGCGCTTTCGGGCGTAAGCATATTCCGAGGAGGAAGCGCGCGGGGGAGCGCCTTCCACCTCGGAGGTGTCGGCCACGGTGAACCCGGCAGCGGACACTACGGCTCCGGTCGCACGCTCGATGGCATGCGCCAGCGTGCCATCGATCTGCCCCGCTTCAGTGTCGAACATGCTCGGCAGCAGATGGGCATCGAGCAGCGGGCGCAGCGCCGGCAGGCGTACCCAGAACATGCTGCCGGACGCGAACTGCCCGTCACCGGGCGCGCTGTCCAGGCCCAGCAATGCCCACAGCCGCTCCATGCGCTGCGCATTGCCGCCGATGTAGTCGGCTACCTTCAGCAGGTGGCCCGCCGGAGCCATCAGGCCGATGCTGGGATTTGCCAGCAGATGGGCCAGGTTCGCCGCAGCCTGCGCAGTGCCCAGCAGCGCATCGACCATCTCGCGCCGCCACTGGTCACCATTGTCGCGGTGGGTGGAGCGCTTGGTGTGCAGCTTCAGCACCAGCGATTCGTTCTGCTGCAGCAATCGGTCGGCGGCGTGCAGGAACGGCAGGATGTCACGGCCGTGGTTGTCGTAGACCCAGATTTCAGCGGTCAGGCCCTGCGCATCGACGATCGACTGCACCTGTGGCTGACGCTCGCCTGTGGTGGTGATGACCAGGCGTGCCTGTAGCCCGCTGTCCTTAACCGCCTGCAACAGCTCCGGCAGTGCATCCAGGTACCACGCGTGGATGACGATGCAGGGACGCGACGGAGCGGCCTGCGAGGGGAACAGCGCGCGCCGGGTGGCTTGCAGCCAGGCATGGCCGAGACGGGCATCGGGTTCAAGGACAGCGCTTTCGGCCCATTCGTTCCAGGCATTGATGAATACCAGGCGCCGAGCAGGCGCCACATCACGCAGGCGCTGGTGCACCGTGTCGTGCAACCAGTCGCTGTAGCCACGCGGCGACGCGTGAAGCAGCACGCGGCCGCGTCCCGGGCGGCGCGCTTCGTTGTCCCAGCCAGGGTTGACACCTGGATACAACGGATAGTCCGCCAGTGGTGCACGGCGCATCTGTGTCGCCAGCTCGCGCCAGTCGCGCACGTCGCCTTCGTAATCGGGATTGAGCAGGAACTGCGTGGTGTTCAGCTGGCGCGGGGCGGCAATATTCGGTGGGAACTCCACTGCGGCATCGAAGCCGATGTCGCGGGGGGCCGGGCGTTCGAAACTCTGCACGTAGGCCAGATGGATCTCGCCGATGCCGTTGTCACGGCACCAGCCACGCCAGCGTGCCGCCGTAGCCTTGGGATCGGGCAGCAACTGCGGCCGGTACAGCAACAGCACCGGTCGTCCCTCGATCTTCAACGCACGCCGGTCGCGCAGGTAATCGGCAACGTGGGCGATGAACGCCAGATCATCCTCGGCACTGTGCTGTTGGCCGATCAGTACGTCCTGGTTGCGCCCATCCCAGCGCCGGGTCCAGTTCTCGTTGGCCCAACACAGGCAGAACGGCAGTTCAATCGTGCTGTCGGCCAGCCATTGGCGCAGGGGCTGCTCCATCAGCGTGTGGCCACTGAACCAGTAGAAATAGAAGCAGAAGGCGCCGATGCCATGGTCCGCGGCCAGTTTCGCCTGCGCGCGCAGCGTCTCGCCAACACGAAGGTCGTAAAAGCCCAGGTCGCCGGGCAGGCGCGGCTGCACATGTCCCTCGAACTGCGGCAGGGCACGGCTGACGTTACGCCATTCGGTGAAGCCCTTGCCCCACCAGGCATCGTTCTCTTCGAACGGATGGAACTGGGGCAGATAGAAGGCCACCAGCGTAGCTGGCAGCGTGGCAGGCAATGGCGCGTCATCTTCGGCGGCGTAGCCGATCGCCCGTTCATCGGCGCGCTGCAGTGGACGGGTACCGTCGGCAGCGGCGCCGATGCGACCACGCGGCGGAGGGGGACTCCAGCTGCCAATGCGATCCAGGCCCCGGTTGCGCAGCCGATCACGCAGCGACGCAGGCATCGGCAGGGCACGGAACAGTGCGCGCAGGACCGAGAAGGTGAGCTGGCGGATGCCGGGCGCCGCGTGGCTCATGGATGGAACCTGGGAAAAGAGGGGCGGCGCATGATTCGGGACCAACAGTGGGACTGCAGCCATTTTCCGGTAATCGTCGCTGCAACGGCAAATCCATCAAATCCATCAGGTGCTACTGTGCCGCCATGCTGTTCCCCCACGACCTTCCCGATGCGGACGTCCGCCACCTCCCGGCCTGGCTGTCTCCCGCCGAGGCCGATGCCTTGCAGCGCGATCTGCAGGCCGGCGTGCCGTGGGAGGTGCATCGCATCCGCATGTTCGGCAACTGGGTGGATTCGCCGCGGTTGAGCTGCTGGATAGGTGATCCGCAGGCGCGCTATCGCTACTCGGGGGCGGAATTCGTGCCGCACCCGTGGCCGCGGTCACTGCTGGGCATGCGCGAGCGCCTGCAGGACGATGGCATTGGCCGCTTCAACAGCGTACTGCTGAACCGCTATCGCAGCGGTGGCGATTACATGGGCTGGCACAGCGACGACGAACCCGAACTGGGCCCGGCGCCGGTGATCGCCTCGCTGAGCCTGGGGGTGGCACGGCGTTTCCTGCTACGCCGGCGTGATGATCCGACGCAGAAGACCGAGTACCTGCTCGGCCATGGCGACCTGCTGGTAATGGCCGGGCAGACCCAGCGCTATTACCAGCACGCGTTGCCGAAGATGGCGCGCGTGCAGGGCGAGCGGATCAACCTGACGTTCCGCTGGATTGCGCCACGCTGATCGATCAGCGCGTGACGGTCGGCTGGTCGGCCTGCCCGCTCACCAGCGTCCAGCCCACCACATCCTGCGCCAGCTGCTGCAGGCCGCGCTCGAACGCGGCGGTCACCGACGGCACGTCGGTACTGCCGACCGGCTGTGCCTGGCGGAAGGTACGGTCGGCGACCACGCGCTGGTCGGCGACGTGGATCAGCTTGGCGTTGACCTCGATCACCACGGTCGGCGTGGCCTGGCCCTGGTAGTCCGACTCGAAGCGGCGCACGTCGGTGGACAGCTTGTAGTCGGCGCGGATGCCGGCGGTGCTGCGGGCGACGCCGTGGATGCGTCCGGAATCCTCAAAGCCGCGCAGCAGGGTGTCCTCGATCATGTCGGTGGCCGGCTGGGCCCAGCTGGCGCCCTTGTAGATCTCCAGCTGCGATGGGGTCGGCCGCACGTTGATGCGCGGGCTGTCGACCATGCGTGCGGCGCTGGGCTTGGCCAGTACCAGCTGCCAGCTGGCCTGCGGCCACGCCGGATCGGCCTTCACCTGCACGGCGGGCGAGTACAGCGTCACCGCAGTTTTCTCGCTGCTGCCAAGGATGGAGCAGCCGCCCAGCAGGGTGACCAGCGAAGCGGCCAGCAGCAGGCGCGGAAGGGGCATCGGGCTCATTTGGGTTCGAACTCCTTCGGTGCGTCGCGGCCCAGCAGGTAGCGCGCGGGGTTGTTCTCGAGGCGGTCGCTGACCCGGCGCAGGTCGCGGATCAGGCCGCGCAGTTCGGTCAGCGTCGGGCCCAGCTGGCCGAGGCCATCATTGGCGAAGCTGTTGATCGCGGCGCGGTTCTCGCCAAGGATCGAATCGGCGTTGCCGGCGGCCGAGTCGAGCTTGGCCAGGGTGCCGTCCAGCTTGTCGATGATGCCCGGCAGCTGCTGCACCAGGTTCCTGTCCAGGCGCTCGATGGTGCCGTTGGTGGTCTTCAGCGTGGTGTCCAGGCTGCGGGCGGCGTCGCGCGCGCTGAGCAGCAGCGCCTGCGTGCCCTGGTCACGGTCGGCCAGGCCGCCGCTGATCGTCTCCAGGTTGGCCAGCGTCGCGTTGATCGAGGCCACGTTGCGGTCGCTGAGGATCTGGTCCATGCGCTCGACGATGCGGTTGGCGACGTCGGTGATGTTCTGCAGGGCCGACGGCGTGGTCGGGATGATCGGCGCCGGATCCTTGTTGACCGTGGTCAGCGCCGGCGACTGCGGCGTGCCGCCGCTGAGCTGGATGATCGATGGGCCGGTCAGGCTGGTGATCGCCAGCTTGGCGCGGGTATCGGTCTTGACCGGGGTGGTCGAGTTCAGGCGGATGCGTGCGACCACCTGGCGCGGGTCGTCCGGCACCAGGTTCAGTTCGATGATCGAACCGACCGCGATGCCGTTGTACTGCACCGGGCTGCCCACCGACAGGCCGGTCACCGCCTCGCGGAACACCACGCGGTATTCCTGCCAGGTGCGGTCGGAGGAGTACTTGGCCGCCCACAGGCCGAAGGCCAGCAGGGCCAGGCCGGTGATCAGGGTGAACGCGCCGATCAGCACGTAGTTGGCTTTGGTTTCCATGGCTCAGGCACTCTCGATCTGTTCGCCGCGCGCGGCACGCGCACGCGGTCCGTGGAAGTATTCCTGGATCCACGGATGATCCAGTTTCTCGATGTCCGGCAGTGGCGCGTTGGCCACCACTTTGCGGTCGGCGATCACCGCCACCCGGTCGCAGATGGCGTACAGCGTGTCCAGGTCGTGGGTGATCAGGAACACGGTCAGGCCCAGCGCTTCCTGCAGGGTCTTGATCAGGCGGTCGAACGCGGCCGCGCCGATCGGGTCGAGGCCAGCGGTCGGTTCGTCCAGGAACAGCAGCGGCGGGTCCAGCGCCAGCGCGCGGGCCAGGCCGGCACGCTTGCGCATGCCGCCGGACAGCTGCGAGGGCAGTTTGTTGATCGCATCGGCGGGAAGGCCGGCCAGCTTCACCTTCAGCAGCGCCAGCTCGTAGTGCCAGCGCTCGGGCAATTCGCGGTGGTGTTCCTTCAAGGGCACCTGCACGTTCTCGCCCACGGTCAGTGAAGAGAACAGGGCGCCGTCCTGGAACAGCACGCCGGTATTGCGTTCGATGTGCAGGCGGCTCTCGGCGTCGTCGGCACGCGCATCGCGGCCCAGCACCTCGATCTGGCCGGCGTCGGGCGTGCGCAGGCCCAGGATCGAGCGCATCAGCACCGACTTGCCGGTGCCCGAGCCACCCACCACGCCCAGGATCTCGCCACGGCGCACGTCCAGGTCCAGGTCTTCATGCACGGTCTGGCTGCCGAAGCGGTTGACCAGCCCGCGAACGCGGATGGCCAGGTCATGGACGTCGTCGTCCTGCATGGAAATGTCTTCGGGGGTCGGATGCGTGCTCATGTCACCAGTCCATGTGCATGAACCACAACGCCGCGAAGGCGTCGATGATGATCACCAGCGAGATCGTCTGCACCACGCTGGAGGTGGTGCGTTCACCGACCGACTGCGCCGTGCCTTCCACCTTCAGCCCTTCCAGGCAGCCGATCAGGCCGATCACCAGCGCGAACACCGGCGCCTTCGACAGGCCGACCAGCATGTGCCGCACTTCCATCGTCTCGTGCATGCGCGCGATGTACATCTGCGGCGGGATGTCGAGGTCGAACGCGCCGACAGTGATGCCGCCGGCCAGGCCCGCGATCATCGCGATGAAGGTCAGCAGGGGCAGGGTGACCAGCAGCGCCAGCAGGCGTGGCAGCACCAGCAGGTCGATCGGATCCAGACCCAGCGTGCGCATCGCGTCGATTTCCTCGCGCGCCTTCATCGCGCCGATCTGCGCGGTGAACGCACTGGCGGTGCGGCCGGCCAGCACGATCGCGGTCAGCAGCACGGCGAACTCGCGCAGGAAGGCAATGTTGACCAGCTCGACCACGTAGATCTCGGCGCCGAAGTCGCGCAGGATGGTCGAGCCGAGGAAGGCGATCACCGCACCGACCAGGTAGGACAGCAGCGCCACCAGCGGTACTGCGTCCAGCCCGACCTGCTCCATCTGGTGGACGGTGGCGGTCAGGCGGAAGCGACGGGGCTCCTTGACCAGGCGCGCCGCTTTGACCAGGTTCTCGCCGAGGAAACTGCACAGCGCCTTGATGTTGTGGCCAGTGGCATGGACGCTGACACCGAGCCGTTCCAGCGCCGCCAGCACGCCGAAATCGCGCTTGGGCCGGGGCCGGTCGTCGGCCACTTCCTCGATGGTGCAGACCAGCGCCTGGTGGTCCGGCCGGAACTGCAACGCGTCCTCGCCAAGGTCGGCGCGATGCGCTACGCGCAGTACCTGCAGCACGCCGGCCGAATCCATCTTCTCGATGCCGGTGGCGTCGATGCCGGTCAGCGTGTCGGGAACGCCGCGCAGGACTTCGGCCGCGGCCAGCGCGGTCTTCAAGGTCCAGGTGCCGGACAGGCGGATCAGGCCCGGGTCATGGGCATCCTGTTCGAGCTGGGGGGCGTGGTTCGGGGTCACTTGGGCCATTCGGATCGCAGCATAACCGTTCTGTCTGGGGCATCGCGTCGAACCCGGATGAATTTATCCAGTGCGGCCCGGCAGTAGGTAATACTACGGCGCATGTCCGCAGACGCTCACACGATCCCCACGCCCCAGGCCACCTACGCGCAGCGCGTGGCCTTTGTTTCCGAGATCGCCGGACGCCTGCACAGCTACGGCACCACGGCCCAGCGCCTGGAAACGGCGGTGGTGGCACTGGCCCGCCAGCTCGATCTGGATTGTGAACCGTGGTCGAATCCCACCGGTATCATCCTCAGTTTCAGCGACCCGGCACAGGCGATCGGCTCCAGCGACATCACCCGCGTGATCCGCCTGGCGCCCGGCGAGAACGACCTGCACAAGCTCAGCGTCGCCGACCATATCGCCGAGGAAGTGGCCAACGGGCGGATGAGCATTGCCCAGGGCCACACCGCGCTGCGCCAGCTGGACAAGGATCCGGGCCGGCGCGGCAAGCTGCGCACCATTCTTTCATTCACCCTGGGCGCGGCCGGCGTGGCCGGCATGTGGAAGCTGCCGTGGCTGGACATCGCCACCGCCGGTGTCATCGGCCTGATGATCGGCCTGCTCGGCATGGTCACCGACCGTCGCCCGGCCACCCGTGAAGCGGCCGAGGCGCTGGCGGCGCTGCTGGCCGGCATGGTCGCAACCCTGGTTGCGTCCTTCGTCGGCGCACTCAACCTCAACACGGTGATCATCGCCTCGCTGGTGGTGCTGCTGCCGGGCATGTCGCTGACCAATGCGGTCAATGAACTCGCCAGCCAGCATTGGGTCTCCGGTACCGCGCGCTTCGCCGGCGCGTTGACCACCATCATGAAGCTCAGCGTGGGCGCGATGATCGCGGTGACCCTGGCCGATGTACTCGGCCTGGACCCGGTGATCCGCGCCACGCGGCCGCAGGGGCCGTGGGTGGAGTGGGGTTCGCTGCTGACCGCGGCATTCGCCTTCGCGATGCTGTTCAAGGCCAACCGGCGCGATTACCCGTGGGTGATCGCGGCCTCGGTGGCGGGTTACGCGATCTCCAAGTTCGGCGGGCACGCCTGGGGCGCGCCGGCCGGCATCTTCCTGTCAGCGATGTTGCTGACCGCCGGTGGCAATCTGTTCGGCCGCCTCGTTGGCCGCCCAGGAGCGATCATCCGCCTGCCCGGCATCATCATGATGGTGCCCGGCAGCACCAGCCTGCGCGGTGTGCTGACCCTGGTCCAGCAGCAGGACGTGGGCGCGGGCCAAAGCGTGTTCCTCACCGTGCTCAACGTGGTGATGGCGCTGGTGGCCGGCCTGCTGTTCGGCAACCTGCTGATGCCGGCGCGCAAAACGCTGTAGGTGTGGACCGTTGGCCCGCACACCGAAGAATGAAAAACGCCGGCTTCCGCCGGCGTTTTTCATTGCATCCCGATCCGGCCTCAGGCCTTCTTGATCAGGAAATCTTCCGGCTTCTTGTTGCCCTTGGCGGTCAGCTCGGCCATCCAGCGCGGCTGCTTGCCACGACCGGTCCAGGTTTCCTTGGGGTTGGCCGGGTTGCGGTACTTCGGGGCAACCTTGCCCAGCTTGCGGCCGGCGGTCTTGGACGGTGCCTTGGCTGCCGGGGCGGCTTTGCGCGCGCGCGGTGCCGGGGCGCCGCCGAACAGTTCTTCGATGGTGTAACCCTCGGTCTTGGCCAGCT
The DNA here is from genome assembly GCF_059370935.1 of Stenotrophomonas sp. YJH_SMC_12-1. Lineage (NCBI taxonomy): Bacteria > Pseudomonadati > Pseudomonadota > Gammaproteobacteria > Lysobacterales > Lysobacteraceae > Stenotrophomonas > Stenotrophomonas sp. YJH_SMC_12-1. Next base: position 234,640 of record NZ_JCAFUD010000003.1, read on the forward strand.
TGGTCAGCTGGGCCCGGACCTTGGTGATTGGCCGGCGCTTGGCGACGATGGTCTGCTGCTTCTTGGCGGTACGGATCAGGGCGCCCAGCTCGCGTGCCGACAGGCCGGTCAGGTCAATGCTCATTTACGGTTACTCCGGAAACTAAAATGTGGACGGGACGAGCCAGTCCATGGCGTCGCGGGACAGAATAGAGATGAATTAATCACAGCACAAATGCAGGCGGGTCATGGCCTGGCAGCATCCCGGCTGCATTGCGTCGATTTTGACCGGATTATGTCCGCTGCAATATTGCTCAACTGGGCGACAGGCAAAAAAAAGACCGGGGCATGCCCCGGTCTTCTCCTGATCAGCCCTGCAGTCGCTGCAGCAGGGTGGCCTTGTCCAGGCTTTCCGCTTCGCTGGCGCGGCGCGAGCGGTACTCGTAGGTACCGGCGGCCAGGCCGCGCTCGCTCACCACCACGCGGTGCGGAATGCCGATCAGTTCCATGTCGGCGAACATCGCGCCCGGGCGCAGGCCGCGGTCGTCGAGTACCGCGTCCAGGCCGGCGTCGCGGAGTTCCTGCAGCAGGCTGGCAGCAGCATCGGCCACGGCGGCGTCGCCCTTCGGGTTGATCACGCACACCACCACCTGCCACGGCGCCATCGCGTCCGGCCAAATGATGCCGGCATCGTCATGGTTCTGTTCGATCGCGGCAGCCACCACGCGCGAGATACCGATGCCGTAGCAGCCCATCGCCATCACCGCCGCCTTGCCGTTCTCGTCCAGCACGGTGGCATCCAGCGCTTCGGCATATTTGCGGCCGAGCTGGAACACGTGGCCGACTTCGATGCCACGGGCGATCTTCAGTTCGCCACCGTCCAGCGCGCGGTCACCGGCACGCACGTTGCGGATGTCGGCCACTTCCGGTTCCGGAAGGTCGCGGCCCCAGTTGACCCCGGCCAGGTGGAAACCGACTTCGTTGGCGCCGACGACGAAGTCGGACATCGCGGCCACTTCGCGGTCGGCGACCACGCGGATGGCCTTGGCCGGGGCGACCGGGCCGAGGAAGCCCGGCACGCTGCCCAGGTACTCGGCGATTTCCGCCTCGCTGGCGAAGCGCTGTTCGTCCAGGCCGGCGACCTTGGCCAGCTTGATCTCGTTGACCTCATGGTCGCCGCGCACCAGCACCAGCACGAACTGCTGTGCTTCGCCTTCACCGGCGATCAGCGCCACCGACTTCACCGTGCGCTGCAGCGCGATGCCGAGCAGCGCCGCGACGTCCTCGCAGGTTTTCTGGGTAGGGGTGTCGACCTTGCGCATAGCTTCACTGGCAGCCGCACGCGGTGCCGGATCGGCGGCGATCGCCGCTTCCATGTTCGCGGCGTAGTCCGAACCGGTGGAGAACACCAGCGCGTCTTCGCCGGAATCGGCGATCACGTGGAATTCCTGCGAGGCATCGCCACCGATCGCGCCGGAGTCGGCCTGCACCATGCGGAAGTCCAGGCCGAGGCGGGTGAAGATGCGGCTGTAGGCCGACTTCATGTTCTCGTACTCGCGCACCAGGCACTCATCGTGCAGGTGGAACGAATAGGCGTCCTTCATCAGGAACTCACGCGAACGCATCACGCCGAAGCGCGGGCGGATCTCGTCGCGGAACTTGGTCTGCACCTGGTAGAAGTTCACCGGCAGCTGCTTGTAGCTGGACAGCTCGCTGCGCGCGAAGTCGCAGGCGGCTTCTTCGGCGGTCGGGCTGTAGCAGAACACCTGGTCCTTGCGGTCCTTGATCTTCAGCAGCTGCGGGCCGAACTTCTGCCAGCGCCCGGTCTGCTCCCACAGTTCCTTCGGCTGGATGGTTGGGATCTGGAATTCCACGGCACCGGCGCGGTCCATTTCCTCGCGCACGATGCGTTCAACCTTGCGCAGCACGCGCAGGCCCAGCGGCGACCAGGTGTACAGGCCCGATGCCAGCTTGCGGATCATGCCCGCGCGCAGCATCAGCCGGTGGCTGGTGAGCTCGGCGTCGCTGGGGGTTTCCTTGGTGGTGTGCAGGTGGAACTGGGAGAGGCGCATCGTCGGCTTCGGATAACGGCAGAGACGCCTATTCTGCCAGCCCGGCCGGGGAGAGGGGTATCGGCAGGGCTGCGCCCTGCACCCGCCTCAAGCAACGTCAGCTGCAACAGCAACAGCGGGCTTCCCGTGGGATGGCGGGGTGGGTCCGGTTGCGGGAGACGCCGTAAACCCATCCCTGGGGGCTTGGCCGCGGCATCCATGCCGCGGACACTCCCGCAACCGGACCCACCCCGCCATTGACAGGCCCCGCGATCTGTTGGACATGCGGATGGGGTCAGATCCGTTCTCCGCAGGAAAACGGATCTGACCCCGGATTCAATTCGAGATCTGACAGATTTCATCCACGCATGGCGTGGATCTACCACCGTCACCAGGAACCTGTCGGGGGTGGGGCGGTGTGGGTTGGCAGGACCGTTGGCGCCATGGATGGCGCCATCGAGCCCCCAGGGATGGGTTTACGGCGTGTCCTGCCAGCCCACACCGCCCCGCCAAACCAGTAGAAAACCAGAGCCGCTTTGGCATTTGACGTTGCCGTTGCTTGAAGCAGGTGCAGGGCTGCAAGCCCTGCCGATAACCCTCACTCTGCCGGGCAGTAAGCCTTGATGGCGGCCTCCGCCAATCCCTTCTGCGCGCTGCGCTGTTCCGCGGTCAACGCGGTATCGGCCTTCCCGTCGCCATTGGTGTCCTGCATCACCTGGCCGGAGCCTTCCAGCAGGGCCAGGTTGGCACGGGCGGTGCTGCACTGCTCCGGCACCGGCGCGGCCGGGGTCTCGGCGCTGGCCGCGGCCTGCGGGGTGCGCGCCTGTTCGCGGGTCTCGAACTTCTTGCCCGCCGGCGGGGTCTCCGAATACTGGGTCACGCCATGGGCGTCCTTCCATTTATAGACCGGGCCGGCCACGGCGTTGGCACTGGCCAACAGCAGCAGGCATCCAAGGCAGGACAGGGCACGCATGGCAAACTCCGCGGAATGGGCGTAGAACGCCGATTGCAGCATTGGCGCCGAGCACTGGCAAGTCGATTAAACTGGATTCCATGGACCCGATCACACCGCCGCCGCGTTCGCGCACGATTTACCTGCTGCCCAACCTGTTCACCACCGCCGGCCTGTTCGCCGGCTTCTACGCGATCATCGCCGCGGCCAACGGGGATTTCGTCAATGCCAGCATCGCCGTGTTCGTGGCGGCGGTGATGGATGGCCTGGACGGGCGCGTGGCGCGCCTGACCGGTACCAGCAGCGAGTTCGGCGTCCAGTACGACTCGCTGGCCGACCTGGTCAGCTTCGGCATGGCCCCGGCGCTGGTGATGTACCACTGGTCCCTGTCGTGGCTGAAGTTCGATGACCCGCTGCTCGGCCGCGTCGGCTGGGCCGTGGCCTTCCTGTATGCCGCCTGCGCGGCGCTGCGCCTGGCCCGCTTCAACACCCAGGTCGCGGTGGTCGACAAACGCTGGTTCGTCGGCCTGGCCAGCCCGGCCGCGGCCGGGCTGATGATGTCCTTCGTCTGGGCCTTCGCCGATGGCAACCTGGGCTGGGACGGCAACCAGCTGCGCTACGTGGCGTTGGCGGTGACGATCGTCGCGGCGCTGTTGATGGTCAGCCGTATCCGTTTCTGGAGCTTCAAGGGTGGCGGCGCCAAGGGCACCCGTTCCGACCGCGTGCCGTTCCTGGTGCTGGCCCTGGTGCCGGTCGCCATCGCCATCGCGGTCATTGATCTGCCGCGCGTGCTGTTCGCGGTCGGCATCCTGTACGCCTTGTCCGGCCCGGTGATGTGGGCCGTGCAGCGCCTGCGCAAGAAGCCCGAGGCCGCGTGAGCCAGGAACTGCCCGTGCTGTGGTCACCGGCCCAGCAGGCCTGGCTGCAGGCCATGGGCTACACCGTCTATCACGACGGCCAGTTGGCTGCGGAGCTGGATGCCGCGCTGCAGTTGAGCGTGGCCGAAGCCGATGCGGCTGCCGCGGCTTCGGCGGAACAAGTGCGGGCGGGTTCGGCCTCCATGCGGGAACACCCTGCCGAAGCCGCACCCGCTCCTCACCAGGAACGCCCGGCACCTACGCGTCGCGAGACCCCCGTCACCGCACCGGATACCGCACCGGCAACGGCCCGCCCGCTGCCGGGTGGCAATGCGCGGCAGCCGGTGGTGCGGCTCCCGGATCGCCTGCAGATCGCATTGCTGCGTGCCTCCGGCTGTAATCCCAACGACCCTGCCACGCAGGCGCTGATGGACAGCTGGCCGCTGGACCAGCTGCGTCAGGACCCGGCCGCCAAGCGCGCGTTGTGGCCGCAACTGCGCGCCCTGCGCAAGCGGGGCGCACCATGAGTGCGGTCAGCCAACCCGGCCCGGTCAGCCTGCGCGCATTGCGCGAGAGCGACCTCAATGCGGTGATGGCGATTGAAGTGCGTGGGTATCCGTTCCCATGGACCCGCGGCATCTTCGTTGATTGCCTGCGTGCCGGTTATCCCGGCCTGGCGATGGAGCGCGATGGCCAGCTGATCGGCTACGGCGTGCTCAGTATTGCCGCCGATGAGGCACACGTATTGAACATCTGCATCGATCCGCTGGCGCAGTCGCGTGGGCTGGGTCGCCAACTGCTGCGCGCACTGGTGCAGCTGGCAGGCAACCGCGGTGCGCAGCGTGTGTTCCTGGAAGTGCGTCCGTCCAACACGCCGGCGCTGGCGCTGTACCACAGCGAAGGCTTCAACGAGATCGGCCGTCGTCCGCGCTACTATCCGGCCGCACAAGGCCGCGAAGACGCGGTGGTGATGGCGATCGAACTGGTCGACGACGACCTGCAGACGATGCCGCCGCTGTAACGGAGAAGGGTTGCCGGCCAGCGGCCAGCACTACCGGTGGATCTCCGCTGTCATCGACACGTCACCTGCCGTGGTAGGTGCCAACCTTGGTTGGCACGTTTTTCTCACGCCAGCCGCAGTGCCAACACACCGCCGACGATCAGCGCCGCCGCCAGCCAGCGCGCACGCGGAATCCGCTCGCGCAGCACGAACACCGAGATCAGCAACGCGAAAAGGATCGAGGATTCACGCAGCGCCGAGACCATCGCCACCGGCGCCTGGGTCATGGCCCACAATGCCATCGCGTAGGACGCCGTGGTGCCGACGCCACCGGCCAGTCCCAGCGGCCAGTGCTGGCGCGCATAGTCCAGCACTGCGCCGCCGCGGGTGTACAACGCCCACAGGGGTAGTGGGATGCCTGACAGCAGGAACAGCCATAGCGTATAGCTGAGCGCACTACCGGACTGGCGCGCGCCCTGCGCATCGACCAGGGTGTAGGTAGCGATCATCGCCGCGGTCAGCAGCGGCAGCCGCAGCTGGCCGCCACGTGTGCCCAGTGCCATGCACAGGATGCCGCTGCTCACCAGCACCACGCCCAGCCACGCCGCCGGGGGCAGTTGCTCGCCCAGCAGGGTGCCGGCCAGCGCAACCAGGATCGGCGCGCTGCCACGCATCAGCGGATAGGCCAGGCTCATGTCGACCTGCTGGTAGCAGCGTGCCACCAATCCGTAGTAGGTCACCTGCAGCAGCACGGATGCAGCCAGCCAGGGCCAGCTGTGCGCGGCCGGGAACGGCAGGAAGGGCAGGGTGGCCGCCGACAGCAGCGCGGCGCTGCCGGTGACCAGCACGGTGCCGAGGAACTTGTCCGGCCCGCGTTTGACGATCGCATTCCAGCTGGCATGCAGGGCCGCAGCCGCGAGGACCAGCAGGAAGATGGAAAGAGGCATCGGGCGATGATGCCATGCCGGGGAAATGTTCCGGGTTTGGTGGGTGCCAACCTTGGTTGGCACATCGCTCAGTGCGGACCAAGGTCCGCACCCACCAGAGCGGGGCAGGGCAGGTGCCAACCTTGGCTGGCACGCACCAGAGCGCGGCGCTTACAGCTTCGCGCGCTGCTCGCGCAGGCCGGCCAGCTGGGTGTTCCAGTCGGCCAGTCGCACGCGCTCCTGCTCGACCACGGCCGGCGGCACCTTGTCGGTGAACTTGGCCAGCTTGGTCTCGCTCTTTTCCTTCTCCGCTTCGACGCGGGCGATTTCCTTGTCCAGGCGCACGCGCTCGGCATCGAGATCGACCAGGCCTTCCAGCGGCACCAGCAGCTTCAGCTCGCCCACGATCGCGGCGGCGGCCGGCGGTGCGCTTTCGCCTTCGGCCAGCCACTGGATGCCGTCCAGCTTCAGCAGGAACGACAGCGAGGCGCTGAAGCGTTCGATGCGCACGCGGTCCTGCTCCAGCCCGGCCTGCAGGCGCAGCGGCACCAGCTTGGACGGCGCGACGTTCAGCTCACTGCGCACGCGGCGCACGGCACTGATCACCGCCTTCAGCCATTCCACGTCGGCCTCGGCCTGGGCGAAATCGCCTTCGAACTCGGCGGCGGTCGGGTACGGGCGCAGCGACAGCGTGGTTTCGGCCAGGCCCAGGCGCGGCGCCAGCTGCTGCCACAGCTGTTCGGTGATGAACGGCGTGAGCGGGTGCAGCAGGCGCAGCAGCGCTTCCAGCACGTACAGCAGGGTGTGGCGGGTGCTTTCGGCGTCGGCGGGGTCTGCACCGTTCAGTGCCGGCTTGCTCAGTTCCAGGAACCAGTCGCAGAACGCGTTCCAGGCGAACTCGTACAGGCACTGCGCCAGCAGGTCGAAGCGGTAGGCGGCGAAATGGCCCTGCGCTTCGGCGGTGGTGGCGGCCAGGCGCGCGAGGATCCAGCGCTCGGCATCGGTACGCGGCCTGGGAACGCCGGTGAACGCCGCGCCCTCGGTGTTCATCAGCGCGAAGCGGCTGGCGTTCCACAGCTTGTTGCAGAAGTTCTTGTAGCCCTCGGCGCGGTTCATGTCGAACTTGATGTCGCGGCCGTGGGTGGCCAGCGCGGCGATGGTGAAGCGCAGCGCATCGGCACCGTGGGCGGCGATGCCGTCCGGGAATTCCTTGCGGGTGGCCTTCTCGATCTTCTCAACCATCTTCGGCTGCATCAGACCGCCGGTGCGCTTGGCGACCAGGTCGTCGATGGTGATGCCGTCGATGATGTCCAGCGGGTCGAGCACGTTGCCCTTGCTCTTGGACATCTTCTGGCCCTGGCCGTCGCGGATCAGGCCGGTGAAGTAGACGTCCTTGAACGGGATCTTCCCGACCAGGTTGTCGGTGGCCATGATCATGCGCGCCACCCAGAAGAAGATGATGTCGAAGCCGGTGATCAGCACCGACGACGGCAGGTAGCGATCAAAGCCACGCTCGGCCATGGCCTGCTCGTTGGGCCAGCCCAGGGTGGAGAACGGCCACAGCTGCGAGGAGAACCACGTCTCCAGCACGTCGCTTTCCTGGTTCAGCACCACGTCGCTGCCGAGGTTGTTCTTTGCCCGCACTTCCTCTTCGCTGCGACCGACGTAGCAGCTGCCGGTGGCTTCGTCGAACCACGCCGGGATGCGGTGGCCCCACCACAGCTGGCGGCTGATGCACCAGTCCTGGATGTTGTTCATCCAGTGGCGGTAGGTGTTGATCCAGTTCGGCGGCACGAAGGCGATGGTTCCGTCTTCGACCAGTTCCAGGCCACGCTTGGCCAGGTCGTCCATCTTCACGAACCACTGGTCGGTCAGGTACGGCTCGATCACCTGGCCGGTACGGTCGCCGCGCGGCACCTGCAGCTTGTGCGCCTTGGTCTCGACCAGGATGCCCAGGTCTTCCAGTTCGGCCAGCACCGCCTTGCGCGCGGCGTAGCGGTCCAGGCCCTGGAAACGCTCCGGTGCGTTTTCATTCAGCGCCGCCACCGGGGTGAACAGGTTGATCATCGGCAGGCTGTGGCGCACGCCCACTTCATAGTCGTTGAAATCGTGCGCCGGGGTGACCTTGACCACGCCGGTGCCGAACGCACGGTCCACGTAGTCGTCGGCGATCACCGGCACGCGGCGGCCGGTCAGCGGCAGCACCACGCTCTTGCCGATCAGGTGGGCATAGCGCTCATCTTCCGGGTGCACCATCACCGCGGTATCGCCCAGCAGGGTTTCCGGGCGCGTGGTGGCGACCACCAGGTAGTCGCGGGTTTCGCGCAGGGTTTCCACGCCGTCGGCATCGCGCTCGACGTGCTCGTAGCTCAGGCCTTCATCCAGCGTGTAGGCGATCGACCACAGGAAGCCGTCTTCCTCGGCGCTCTCCACTTCCAGGTCGGAAATGGCGGTCTTCAGCACCGGGTCCCAGTTGACCAGGCGCTGGCCGCGGTAGATCAGGCCCTGCTCGTACCAGCGCACGAAGGCTTCGTTGACCGCCGCCGACGGCTGCGGATCCATGGTGAAGGTGCTGCGCGACCAGTCGGCGGAGGTGCCGAGGCGGCGCATCTGGCGCTCGATGGTATCGCCGGACTGCTGCTTCCACTCCCAGACCTTGCCGATGAAGCCTTCGCGGCCCAGCGAATCACGGGTCTCGCCCTTGCCTTCCAGCGCCAGGTTGCGGCTGACCACCATTTCGGTGGCGATGCCGGCGTGGTCGGTACCGACCTGCCACAGCGTGTCGTAGCCGCGCATGCGGTGGTAGCGCACCAGCGCGTCCATCAGGGTCTGCTGGAACGCATGGCCCATGTGCAGCGTGCCGGTCACGTTCGGCGGCGGCAGCAGGATGGTGTACGGCTCGCCCGTGCCGGACGGCTTGAAGTGGCCGGCCTTCTCCCAGGCCTCGTAGAGGTCGGTCTCGAAGGACTTCGGGTCGTAGCTGGAGGCGAGTTGGGTCATGCGGGGGAACCAGGAGGTAATCGTTGAAGGATCAGGGCGCGGCGGCGGCCCATCAAGGGGGCCGGGGCGCGCTTACATGTCGTGCTTGTTCAGCTCGTAACCGGCGGCCTTGTACTGGCGCCAGCGTTCGCGCAGCGGTTCGCGCGCTTCCGGATCGGCCGGGACCACTTCCAGCACGCGTTCGCACTGGCCCAGCCAGGGTTCATCGCGCAGGTTGATCACCAGCGGGCGTGCCGGCGCGTCGGTGCCGGGTACGGCGATCAGCACCAGGGCCTCTTCCTCGTCCATGTCTTCGCCGGCGATCTGGTGCGGGATGTAGGCATCGTTGTCGAACGCCCACAGCAGCTCGTCCAGCTCCTCGGCCTGGGCCTGGTCGCGGGCCAGCACCAGGGTGAACAACCCGGCGTCGTTGGCCTTGCGCGCCAGTTCGCAGACCAGGCGCAGCGGCTCGGTCAGGAAGCGGGGCTTGGCGATCAGGTAGAAGTCGGCGCGGGGCATGGCAGGATCCGGGTCAGGCAGAGGCCCGGCGGTGCCGGGCGAGGCCCTGGCCAGCGGGGGCCGGCCAGGGTCGGGTACGGCATCAGGCGCGGGCGGCCTGGTCCAGCAGCCACTGGCTCAGCAGGCCGACCGGGCGGCCGGTGGCCATGCCACGCTTGCCTTCATCGCTGGCCACGCCGGCGATGTCCAGATGGGCCCAGCGCTGGCCTTCGGTGAAGCGCGACAGGAAGCAGCCCGCGGTGATCGCGCCGGCCCAGCGGCCGCCGATGTTGTAGACGTCGGCGAAGGTCGAATCCAGCATCGGCTGGTACTCGTCCCACAACGGCAGGCGCCAGGCGCGGTCGAACACATGCTCGCCGGCGGCCAGCAGTTCATTGGCCAGGTCGTCGTGCTTGCTCATCAGGCCGGCGGTCTGGTGGCCCAGGGCGACCATGCAGGCACCGGTCAGGGTGGCGACGTCGACCAGCGCGGCCGGTTCGAAGCGCTGCGCATAGGTCAGCGCATCGCACAGGATCAGGCGGCCTTCGGCGTCGGTGTTGCCCACTTCGATGGTCTTGCCCGACATCGAGGTGATCACGTCGGACGGGCGGTAGGCGTTGCCGTCGATGGCGTTTTCCACCGCCGGCACCACCACCACCAGGTTCAGCGGCAGCTTGGCCTTGACCGCGGCGACGAAGGTGCCGATGACGTTGGCGCCACCGCACATGTCGTACTTCATCTCTTCGATGCCGCCCTGGGTCTTCAGGTTGACGCCACCGGTATCGAAGGTGATGCCCTTGCCGACCAGCACGTACGGCTTGGCGTCGCCGCCGCCGGTCCACTTCAGCACCACCAGGCGCGGGCGGTTGGCCGAACCACGGGCCACGGCCAGCAGCGAGCCCATGCCCAGCGCTTCCATCTGGTGCTCATCGAGAATCTCGGCCTCGGCACCGTCATGCTCACCGGCGAACTTCACGCCCACCTCGGCCAGGTAGGCCGGGGTGCAGTAGTTCGGCGGCAGGTTGCCCAGCTCGCGGGCGAACTCGACACCGGCGGCGATGGCCTGGCCCTGGGCCAGGGCCTGGGCGTCGTCACCGGCGATGGCCAGCTGGGCCAGGCCGGCGTCGTCGGCCTTCTTCTTGCCCAGAGTGGCGGTGTAGCGGTAGGCAGCGTGATCGGCGGCGATCACCGCCTGGCGGATCGCCCAGGCCGCGTCGCGGTCCTTGATGGCCACTTCGGACAGGGTGAACAGTGCGCTGCGGGTAGCGCCCGCCTTCAGCGCGCGCACGGCGTCGCCAACGGCCTTCAGGTACTGCGGTACACCGAAGCGGGCGGCGTCGCCGAGACCGACCACCAGCACGCGCGGGGCGGACACGCCCGGCAGGTCGTGCAGCAGGGTGGTGGCGCCGGTCTTGCCGGACAGGTCGCCGCGCTGGGCCAGCGAGGCCAGGCGGCCGCCGCTGGCGGCGTCCAGGGCCTGTGCGGCGGGGGTCAGGGTATGGTCGGCATACGCGCCGACCACCAGGCAATCAACGGCGGCGGCGGCCGGAGCAACGTGGTTCAGGGTGAATTCGAGGGCCATTGAGCAGATTCCATTGGCGAGTCCGTACAATCGCAGGCCGTTTACGCCCAGACAGTAGACTGGGCGGCACCGCGAACGAACCCCAGAGTTTAAACCACCGCCCCATGCTGAAGCTCGACCGATACCTGCTGGGCGATTTCGTCCAGAGTTTCCTGGCTACCCTGATCGTCCTGCTGGTGGTCAGCGTGGGCGGCGTGCTGGTGGACATCCTCGGCAACATCGCCGACGGGCGCCTGCCGGCCAAGCTGCTGTTCTCCCAACTGGGCCTGCAGTTCATCGCCTACCTGCCACTGATCCTGCCGCTGGCGTTGATGCTGGGCCTGCTGCTGGCGGTGGCCCGTCTCTACCGCGACTCGGAAATGGCCGTCATCACTGCCATTGGCGTGGGCCCCAAACGCCTGCTGCGGCCGCTGCTGATGCTGGTGGTGCCGGTGGTGGCGCTGGTCGGCGCCTGCTCCTTGTGGCTGGGCCCGTGGGCCGGCCGGGTGGCCGAGCAGATGATCATCGAGGCCAATCGAAGCGTGCTGATGGCGGGCCTGGAGCCGGGCCGCTTCACCCAGCTGCCCAATGGTGGCGTGGTCTACCTGTCCTCGATCTCGCCCGATGGTACCCAGCTGGGCCGGGTCTTCCTGCAGCGGCAGAAGGACGATCGTCTGGAAGTGGTGTCCGCCGCAGGGGGGCGCATGTTCTTCGAAGGCGCCCGCCAGCGCTTCCTGGAGCTGGATGATGGCCACCAGGTGGAAGGACCGGTGGCCGGGGGGCTGGATTACCGTCTGGCCACCTTCGCCCGCAACGATGTGGCCCTGCCCGACGGTGCGCAGACCCGTACCGGCGATGATCCGGAACTGATGCCGACCACGCAGCTGTTCGGCGATGACCGGCCCGAGGCGCAGGCACAGCTGCATCGCCGCCTTGCCCCGCCGTTGATCGCGCTGGCGTTTGCGCTGCTGACCGTGCCGCTGGGCCGCAGCTCGCCGCGCCAGCAGCGCTACGGGCGGATGATGCTGGCGCTGATGGCCTACATGGTGGGCACCAACCTGATGTTCATCGGCAGTGGCTGGATCGCCAATGGCAAGATTCCGCCTGCGCTTGGCCTGTGGTGGCTGACCCTGCCGCTGCTGGCGCTGGCGATCTGGATGTATGCACGTGATGGCCGCCTGGGCCGCCCGAAGGGAGCCCGCGCATGAGACTGCGCCCGATGCGTTTCGACCTGTATCTCGGCCAGTCGGTGTTCACCACGGTGCTGCTGACCTGGGCCGTACTGGTGGGCCTGGACGTGGTGATGGCGTTTTCCGGCGAGTTCAAGGACATCGGCAAGAACGGCTACACCCTGGGGCATGCGGCCGCCTGGGTGCTGTATACGGTGCCACGCCGTGCCTACACCATGTTCCCCACCGCTGCGGTGATCGGTGCGCTGATGGGCCTGGGCCAGCTGGCCGCGACCTCCGAGCTGACCGCGCTGCGTGCGCTGGGCCTGTCGCGCAAGCGCCTGAGCGTATCGGTGGCCATCGCCCTGTCGTTGCTTACCGCAGTGATGGTGCTCAGCGCCGAGACGCTGGGCCCCTGGGGCCAGGACCGTGCCGATGCGCTGAAGTCCAGTGCCAAATGGGGGCGGGACATCTCCACCACCCGCTATTCCGGCCTGTGGGCGCGCGAGGGCGATACCTTCCTCAGCGCCGCCGGTGGCGAAGAGCAGCTGGTGGGCGACAAGGGCACGCGGCTGATCCTGCGTGACGTGCGCCTGTATCGCATCGCCGAGGATGGTCGGATCGCCTCGCTGACCCATGCGGACACGGCCGAGCATGACCGTGACGGCTGGGTGCTGACCGGCGTGCGCCGCGATACCTTCGCTGAACGTTCGGCCACGCGCGAGGAAGTGGCGCGCGAGCCGTGGAACTCCAAGCTGGACGCCGGCGCGCTGGCCACCGGCATCGCCAAGCCGCGCAACCTCAGCGTGGCCGAACTGCGCACCAGCATCGAATACCGCGAGCGCAACGGTCTGGATGCGCGCGACTACGAGGATGTGTACTGGAGCCGCTGGTTCTACCCGGTGAACGTGCTGGCGCTGTGCCTGGCGGCGGTGCCGTTCGCGTTCGGCTCGCTGCGCAGTGGTGGCATGGGCAAGCGCCTGTTCCTCGGCATCCTGTTCGCGCTGGGCTTCTGGCTGCTGCAGCTGTTCTTCGGTCGCATGGCCGGCGCGTTGAAGTTCGATTACCGCATTGCCTATGCGTTGCCGCCGATCGTGATGCTGGCGATATCGGGATTGCTGTTCCGGCGCAAGTCGGGCTGATCATCGTTGTTGTAGAGCCGAAGGTAGCGGCAGGAGCCGCTGCCAACGTCGCTGGCGACGGCCTGAAGGGTGCCGGCCGGGACGGCAGGCATAGCCCACGCTCGGCTGCTGTGCGCGCACCGCCCGCCAACCGAGCTTCGGCTCGACTCTACACAAGCGCCGCGCAGGATCGGATTGAAAGGTGATGCGTTACCGCTTCGGCATGCGCAGCAGGCGGGTGCCGCTGGCGCGGTCGTGCCAGGTCAGCCGCTGGCGGTCAGCCCATGCCCACCAGAATCCCAGGCCGCCCAGCAGCAGCGACAGCGTGCCCACCACGAAGCGCAGCCAAAGCTGCGTGCGTCGCAGGGGCGCGCCATCACTCGATTCCAGCTTCAAGCGCCACGGCCGCATGCCCAGCGTCTGCCCACCGCGGCGCCAGCTGGCCGTGGCATACCACCCCGTGACCAGCCAGCACACCGCCCACAGCAGCCACTGCCAGGCGCTGAACGGTGCGATGTTCTCGCGCTGGGCGTGGCCGCTGAAGGTGTAGGCAAGGGTGAACAGGGTGCCGGCCAACATCCACAGCGCCAGCACCGGCAGCGCGTCGTAGACCATCGCCAGCACGCGCCACAGCAGCAATGCACGCGGGCGGGGCAGCTCGGTAGTGGCCGCAGGGGCCGTATCAATGGCGGGGCGGGACATGCGCCGAGCATACGCAATGCTGGCCGCATCCGCAGTGGCCCTCGTATCCTGCACGCATGGCCCTTGTTTCCACCCCCGCCGAACGCCGCCAGCTGGTCCAGCAACTGCCCGAACTGCGCGCCGACGACAGCATGCGCATCCAGCGCTTCCTCGATGCGATCTGGGCCGAGAACGGTCTGGCCCGCGCCACCCTCGACAGCTACCGGCGCGACCTGGAAGGGCTGGCTCGCTGGATGGATGGGCGCGATGGTGGCCTGGCCGGCATCGAGCGCCCGGGGTTGTTCGACTACCTGGCCTGGCGCACCCGTCATGGCTGGTCGCCGCGCAGCAATGCGCGGTTGCTGTCGGCGCTGCGGGCGTTCTTCGCCGATGGCGTGCGCCGTGGCGAGCGCGGCGAGGACCCCAGCGCGCTGCTGGATCCGCCCAAGCTGCCACGATTGCTGCCCAAGGCGCTGGCCGAAAGCCAGATCGACGCGCTGTTGGCAGCGCCGGATATCGACAGCCCGCTGGGCCTGCGCGACCGCGCCATGCTGGAGTTGATGTACGCCGCCGGCCTGCGCGTGAGCGAGCTGGTGCTGCTGCCGGCCACCGCGGTCAACCTGCGCCAGGGCGTGTTGCGGGTCACCGGCAAGGGCAGCAAGGAACGGCTGGTGCCGCTGGGTGAGGAATCGCAGCACTGGCTGGAGCGCTATCTACAGGCATCGCGCCCGCTGCTGGTCGGCAAGGGCAAGGTGCAGGCGCTGGCCGATGGGCAGACCCCGTTGTTTGTCGAGCCGATGCTGCATGCGCTGACCCGGCAGGCGTTCTGGCACCTGGTCAAGCGCCACGCGCAGGTGGCCGGCATCGACCCGGCGCGGATCAGCCCGCATGGCCTGCGCCACAGCTTCGCCACCCATCTGCTCAACCGCGGTGCCGACCTGCGCGCGCTGCAGATGCTGCTTGGCCACAGCTCGTTGTCGACCACCCAGATCTATACCCTGGTGGCGCGCGAGCACCTGCAGAAACTGCACGCCCGGCATCATCCGCGCGGCTGAGCCGTGTCCTGAACCCCGGCCCCGGGTGGTGCGCGGCGTCGCGGCCCGGTGCCGGTGGCTGTGTCAGAATCCGGGGTCTTCTTCTGTCGCGGACTGCTCCATGCTCCGATTTGCCATCGCCGCCGTGTTCGGTGCGCTCAGCCTGACTGCCTGCGCCCAGCCGGCCCCGCCAGCCGCCAAGGCGCCTGCCGCTGCTGCCAAGCCCGGCCCGGCCGCCAACGCGCCAGCCGACCAGGCCGTGCGCGCTGCGTTGACTGCCCTGAACCCCGGTTTCAAGGTGGACTACATCGGTGCCGCGCCGTTCCCCGGCTTCCGCGAGGTGGTCGTTTCCGGCCAGCTGCTGTACGTGTCCGACGACGGTCGCTACCTGTTCCAGTCGCAGCCTTACGACACCCGTGCCAAGGGCCCGGCCAACAGCGAAGGCCTGCTCGGCTACCGCCGCGATCTGCTGGCCAAGGCCAACCATGGCGACCGCATCGTGTTCGCCGCGCCGAATGCCAAGTACACCATCAGCGTGTTCACCGACATCGAGTGCGGCTATTGCCGCAAGCTGCACCAGGACATCGCCGAGCTCAACCGCAACGGTATCTCCGTCGAGTATCTGGCATTCCCGCGCATGGGCCTCGGCAGCAAGGACTACACCGACATGATCTCGGTCTGGTGTGCGGCCGATCGCCGCCAGGCACTGACCAACGCCAAGCGCGGTGGCAACGTGCCGGCAAAGAACTGCACCAACCCGGTGGCGATGCAGTACGCACTGGGCCAGCAGCTGGGCGTGAACGGCACGCCGGCGATCTTCGCGCCGGACGGCACCCAGCTGGGGGGCTACCTGCCGCCGGCGCAGCTGCGCGCGGCGCTGGAAAAACTGTCGGCCAAGCGCTGATCGGCGCCGACCTTTTCCTGTAGAGCCGGGGATGCGTGTCGCATCCCCGGCTTTTTTCTTACTTCAGGCCATCACTGACCGCCTTGGTCAGCGTGCCCTGCGCATCATCACCACTGAACTCCCAGACGAACGCGCCGCCCAGGCCCTGGGTCTTCACGTAACCCATCTTGCGGGTGATGTTGGCCGGGGTGTCGAAGCTCCACAGCGTGCTGCCGTTGTAGATCCAGGTGGCACCGGCGGTGTTGTCGGTGTAGCCCGGCCACGCCAGGTTCTTCAGCACCTTCCAGTCCTCGATGCCGGCTTCATACGTGCCCGGGGCAGCGCCGGTCGCGGTCTGGTACAGGCCGTTGTTGGCGTTGGCCACACCGGTCCAGCCACGCCCGTAGTAGCCGATGCCCAGGTTGAGCTTGGCGGCAGGCACGCCACGGCTGATGAAGGCCTCGATGGCGTCGTTGCTGTTGTACAGCTTCTGGTCGCCGGTGGACGGATCATTCGGCGAATCAAACAGCGCCGACTGGTGATTGGTCTTCGCATCCCACGCGCCGTGGAAGTCGTAGGTCATCACGTTGATGTAGTCCAGGTACGGGTGGTACGCGGCCGGGTCGGTGACGCGGATCTTGTCGATGCCGGCACCCACCGCCACCGTCAGCAGCAGGCCCGGACGCACTGCATCGAGCTGGCGGCGGAACTCGGCCATCAGCGCGGTGAAGTTGGCGTTGTCTTCCGGCTTGCCGCATTCGATGCCGCACGCAACCGGGTATTCCCAGTCGATGTCGATGCCGTCGAACACGCCCAGCGCGGCACCGGCACCACCGGCACCGTCGGTTACCGGTAGGTTGCCCTTGATGTAGGCATCGATGCACGAGGCGACGAAGGCCTGGCGGTTTTCCGGGCGCGCCGCGCTGGAGAAGCCGCGCGACCAGGTCCAGCCACCCAGCGAGATCAGCACCTTCATGCCGGGGTACTTGGCCTTGAGCTGCTTGAGCTGGTTCCAGTTGCCGCGCAGCGGCTGGTCCCAGGTATCGGCGCTGCCGCTGACACTCTCGGCGGCACTGAAGGCCTTGGTGTAGTCGGCGAAGGCATCACCACCGGCACCGCTGTTCGGATCCGATGGCTGTGTGACGCCCACTTCGCAGCGGTTGTTGCGCACGTTGCCGAAGGCGTAGTTGATGTGGGTCAGGCGCGCGGCCGAACCGCTGCTGTCGATGTTCTTGACCCGGTAGTTGCGGCCGTAGATGCCCCACTGGGTGAAGTAGCCGATGACCCGCTTGCCGTTGGTGCCGCCGTCGCCGGCCAGCGTGGTGGCGCTGATCTCGGTGCCCTGCGCGGACGCGTTGCCGGCGTTGTCGCGGGCACGCACACGGTAGCGGTAAGTGGTCGATGCAGTCAGGCCGCCATCGACGTAGCTGGCACTGGATGGTGAACCGACCAGGCTGCCATTGCGGTACACGTCATAGCCGGCCACGCCGCTGCCCCCGGTGTTGTCGGTGGACGGGCTCCAGCTGAGCGCGATGCTGTTGGCGGTACGCGTGCCGACCGCCAGTCCGCCCGGCACGCTCGGTGCGGTGGTATCGCCACCGGCGGCGTTGACGGTGATGGTGATGGTCGCGGTGCTGCTGGTGGCGTTGTTGTTGTCGGTGGCTACCGCGCGCAGGGTGTGGCTGCCGGCGCTGGCATTGGTCCAGCTGGCCGCATACGGCGCACTGGTGGCCACGCCCAGCGTGCTGCCATCGCGGAAGAACTCGACCTTGGCGACGCTGCCGTCCGGATCACTGGCGGTGGCGGTCACGTTGACCGTGCTGCCGGCGCTGAAGGTGGCGCCGTTGGCCGGCGAGGTCAGGCTGACCACCGGCGGCTGGTTGGCGCCGCCGCCATCACAGGCGCCGAGGTTGGTGTAGTAGGGCGCACCGGCCGGATGGTCCGGCGGTGCGTTCCAGATGTCCTGGTTCGCCCGATAGAGGACGCCTCCTTTCTGCAGGGTATCGCCGGCCCGGTAGATCTTGGCCTGGTCCCACTGGGCCACGCCGGCACAGCTGGCGGCCTGCGCCAGGCCGGGCAGGGCAGCGGCACCGGCGGCCACGGCAAGCAGCCAGGCCAGGCGGCGGGGACGACAGTTTCGGGTCGCACGTTCGGCACTGCGCACAATCGGGTCGTACATGGGTAAGTCTCCGATCAAAGGGCGCGCGGGCCCCGATGGCGCCGCGCGTGACGCAGGTCCGGGCGTCGCCCGGGAAGGCGACGGGTGGGGCCGGACGGAGGTACCTGGGAGGCCGGGGAGAGAGTCCGGCGCCAGGTGGGGACAACGTTGTCATCAATCGCGTGGTCAATCCGTGAGCAAGCGCATGGTTCCGGGATTCGGATGGAGAGCGGCGCTGCGCGCGGTCGGCGGCCATCGGCGGAGCCCCTCGTGGCTGGGGTGGGTCGCTTACAGCGGATTTCTGGGGGTTGGCCGGGCGGGTGGGCTGCGCAGGGGACGCTGCAAGTACGTCCATGTAAGCTCGGTCGCCGCATCCATGCGGCTCACGCCCCTGCGCAGCCCACCCGCCCGGCCACGGACAGGTTCCTGCGCGGTCAGCCACGAAAGGCAGAACAAAAAATCAAAAGCAGAAGCCGGTCGCTGCGCTCTTAAATGCCTGACTTCCGACGTTCCCTTATTGCCGGCCAGCGGCCGGCACTACCGGGGAGCATCCACGCATGGCGTGGATCTACCGCAGATCGCGGAAATCTGTCGGAGGCGGGGTGGGTCCGGTGGCGGGCGGCCAGATCAGTCCGCGGCATGGATGCCGCGGCCAAGCCCCCAGGGGCGGGTTTACGGCGTCCCCCGCCACCGGACCCACCCCGCCATCCCACGGGAACCCCGCTTTTGCTTTGGCCGTTGCTGTTGCTGTTGCCCTGGCCTCGGCGGGTGCCGGGCGCCGCCCGGCCAAAGCCCTTCCCCCGCTTCCGGTACAATGTCGGGCCCGTTTCCCAACCACGGTTCCCCGGACATGATGGTCCTCGAGGGCGCGCCCGCCCTGTCGCCGTTCCGCCGCGAACGTCTTGAATCCCGCCTGCAGTCCATCGCTCCCTCCCTGCGCATCAGCGGTGCCTGGCACGTCTACTTCGTGCAGCCCGAAGGCAGCGCCGCTCCCGACCTCGCCACCCTGTGCCGCATCCTCGAAGCTGCGCCGCAGGCGGAAGCCGTGGCCGACGGCGCGGTCAGCCGCATCGTGGTGCCGCGCCTGGGTACGCTGTCGCCGTGGTCGAGCAAGGCCACCGAACTGGTGCGCGGTGCCGGCCAGCCGGTAAGCCGGGTCGAGCGGGGCCTGCGCATCGACGTGCAGGGCTGGCCGGCCGATGCCGACGTGCAGCAGGCGCTGGTCAAGGCACTGCACGACCCGATGACGCAGTCAGTGCTGGAGACCGTGAAGCAGGGCCAGGCGCTGTTCTCGGCGCCCGCCCGCGGCGAACTGGAACGCGTGCCGGTGGACCAGCTGGAGGCCGCCAACGAGCGCCTCGGACTGGCCATGGCCCAGGACGAGATCGATTACCTGCGCGAACGCTTCACCGCGCTGGGCCGCTCGCCGTCGGACGTCGAACTGATGATGTTCGCGCAGGCCAATTCCGAGCACTGCCGCCACAAGATCTTCAACGCCAGCTGGACCATCGACGGCCAGGAGCAGGACCGCTCGCTGTTCCGGATGATCAAGAACACCCACCAGCAGACCCCGCAGCACACGCTCAGCGCGTACAGCGACAACGCCGCGGTGATCGAAGGCCATCCGGCGTCGCGCTACCGCCCGGATCCGGCCAGCGGCGAGTACCGTCGTGAACCGCAGGTGCCCAGCGCGTTCCAGATCAAGGTGGAGACCCACAACCACCCGACCGCCATCGCACCGTTCCCGGGCGCCTCGACCGGCGCCGGTGGTGAAATCCGCGACGAAGGCGCGACCGGCCGCGGCGGCAAGCCGAAGGCCGGCCTGACCGGTTTCTCGGTCTCGCACCTGCGCATTCCCGAGCTGCCGCAGCCGTGGGAAGCGCCGCGCGCGCTGAACCCGCGCATGGCGCCCGCGCTGGAAATCATGACCGATGGTCCGCTCGGCGGCGCCGCGTTCAACAACGAGTTCGGCCGCCCGAACCTGCTCGGCTACTTCCGCAGCTTCGAGCTGCCTGAAGGCGCCGACCTGGTGCGCGCCTACGACAAGCCGATCATGCTGGCCGGCGGCCTCGGCGCCATCGACCGTATCCAGGTCGACAAGATCCAGCTGCAGGCGGGTGATGCGGTCATCGTGCTCGGTGGCCCGGCAATGCTGATCGGCCTGGGTGGCGGTGCCGCCAGTTCGGTGGCCTCCGGCGAAAGCGCCGAGGACCTGGATTTCGCCAGCGTGCAGCGCGACAACCCGGAGATGGAGCGCCGCTGCCAGGAGGTCATCGACCGCTGCGTGGCGATGGGCAGCAACAACCCGATCAAGTTCTTCCACGACGTCGGTGCCGGTGGCCTGTCCAATGCCATCCCCGAGCTGCTGCACGACTCCAAGGTCGGTGGCGTGATCGATCTGGGCAAGGTGCCCACCGATGATCCGTCGCTGTCGCCGATGCAGCTGTGGTGCAACGAATCGCAGGAACGCTACGTGCTCGGCGTCGCCCAGGAGCGCCTGGCCGAGTTCGCCGCGCTGTGCGCCCGCGAGCGCTGCCCGTTCGCTGCGGTCGGCGTGGCCACCGCCGAGGAACACCTGGTGGTGGCCTATGGCGCCGTGCCGGGCCACACCCCGGCCGATGCGCCGATCGACCTGCCGATGGACGTGCTGTTCGGCAAGCCGCCGAAGATGCACCGCGATACCGCACACCCGCCGGCACCGCGCTGGCCGGCGCTGAAGACCGCGGGCCTGGACCTGCAGGAAGCGGGCCTGCGCGTGCTTGCGCACCCGACGGTGGCCTCGAAGAACTTCCTGGTCACCATCGGTGACCGCAGCGTCGGTGGTCTGACCGCACGCGAACAGATGGTCGGCCCGTGGCAGCTGCCGGTGGCCGATGTGGCCATCACCGTGGCCGACTTCGACGGCGTGGCCGGCGAGGCGATGTCGATCGGCGAGCGCACCCCGCTGGCCCTGCTCGATGCGGCGGCTTCGGCACGTATGGCCGTGGGCGAAGCGTTGACCAACCTGTGCGCGGCCCCGGTCGATGCGCTGGATGAGATCAAACTGTCGGCGAACTGGATGGCCGCGGCCGGCCACCCCGGCGAAGACGCGCTGCTGTACGACGCGGTGAAGGCCGTGGGCATGGAACTGTGCCCGCAGCTGGACATCAGCATTCCGGTGGGCAAGGACTCGCTGTCGATGCAGGCGCAGTGGCACGACCAGGGCCAAGCGCACAAGAGCGTGTCGCCGGTGTCGCTGGTGATCTCTGCGTTCGCACCGGTCGCCGATGTGCGCCAGCAGCTGACCCCGCTGCTCGACCGCGACGTGGAAAGCGAGCTGTGGCTGATCGGCCTTGGCGCCGGCAAGCAGCGCCTGGGCGGTTCCATCCTGGCCCAGGTGCATGCCGACCACGGTGACCTGCCGGCGTTCGCCGGTGCCGCCCCGGATCTGGACGACCCGCAGCGCCTGCGTGGCTTCTTCGAGCTGATCCGCGATGCGCGCCAGGCCGGCCTGCTGCTGGCCTACCACGACCGCAGCGACGGCGGTGCCTTCGCCGCGCTGTGCGAAATGGCCTTCACGTCGCGCCTGGGGCTGGACATCACCCTCGATGCCTGGGGCGACGATCCATTCCGCAGCCTGTTCAACGAAGAGCTGGGCGCGGTGGTGCAGATCGCACGCGAAGACCGCGCAGCGTTCGCCGACCTGGTCGAGCGCCATGCACTGACCGAGTGCGCGCAGCGCATCGCCAAGCCGACCACCGCACCGGTGGTGCGCGTGTCGCTGGCTGGCGAGAACCTGGCTGAATGGCGCTGGGAGTCGCTGTTCGACGCATGGTGGTCGGTCACCCACGCGATGCAGAAGCGCCGCGACAACCCGGCCAACGCCGACGCCGAGCGTGAGATCGCCCGTGCCTTCAACGCACCGGGCCTGAAGCCCAAGCTCAGCTTCGACATCAATGAAGACGTGGCCGCCCCGTTCATCAGCACCGGTGCGCGTCCGCGCGTGGCCGTGCTGCGCGAGCAGGGCGTCAACGGCCAGATCGAAATGGCGAACATCTTCGAACGTGCCGGCTTCCGGCCCTTCGATGTGCACATGAGCGACCTGATCGAAGGCCGCGTCGCCCTGCAGGACTTCAACGGCCTGGTCGCCTGCGGCGGCTTCAGTTACGGCGACGTGCTTGGCGCTGGCCGTGGCTGGGCCACCTCGATCCTGGAGCGCAGCGCGCTGCGTGATGCCTTCGCCGCGTTCTTCGCGCGCGAGGACAGCTTCGCCCTGGGCGTGTGCAACGGCTGCCAGATGATGAGCCAGCTGAAGGACATCATTCCCGGTGCCGAACACTGGCCGCAGTTCCGCCGCAATGCCAGCGAGCAGTTCGAAGCCCGTACCGCGCTGCTGGAAGTGGTGGAATCTCCGTCGATCCTGCTGCGTGGCATGGCCGGTTCGCGCCTGCAGGTGGCAGTGGCGCATGGCGAAGGCCAGGCGGTGTTCGACAACGCGGTCGACCAGGCCGCGGCCCGTGTTTCGCTGCGCTACATCGATGGCCACGGCAACGTCGCCAGCCAGTACCCGCTGAATCCGAACGGTTCGCCGGACGGCATCACCGGCCTGACCAGCAGCGACGGCCGCGTGACCATCATGATGCCGCACCCGGAACGCACCCCGCGCGCGCTCAACATGAGCTGGGCCCCGGCCGAGTGGCAGGGTGATTCGCCGTGGATGCGCATGTTCCGCAACGCGCGGGTGTGGTGCGGCTGATCGCACCACACCGCGCAGGCTTCAATGCCGTTGCGTATGGAAAAACCCGCCGTTGATCGGCGGGTTTTTTCTTTGCGCGTGTGAAAATCCTGATGTACCCGCGAGTTACATGGATTTTCAGGCGACAGGGTTACGTCACGCGTCGCTAACAAAATCCTTTCATAAACAGGGAAAAGAGTGAACTGCTTCACGGCAATAGGATTTGTCGTGTCAAAGTCTTGACGATCTGCAAAGTTGCCGTTAACACTTGAACCCCGTTTCAGAATCATTCATTTCGCAGTAACCGGTTGGCGCACGCGCTCGGTTTTCTGTCGCTGCGCGCCGTTCGGCAATACCCCGCAGTAAATCACGCGAATAAACGCCCCCAGGGGACGTTGGGCCGGAAAGCCCAGCGGTGGCGTTGCTTTGCCCAAAACCAGTCCAATCAGGAGCCGTACCGATGAATCGGATTTATCGCAAGGTCTGGAACAAAGCATTGGGTCAGTTGGTGGTGGCCTCGGAACTGTCTTCCTCCGACAGCAGCAGCGGTGGGGTCGTCGACCAGCGCCGCGGTGCGACACAGGCCACGCCCGCACTGCTGGCGGTGGCACTGGGCCTGGTATTGGGATTGGGCATGAGTGGCTCTGCCACCGCACAGTCGGTGCAGATCGGCGGTAGCGCCACCTGCGTGGCATTCAGCGGCAAGCTGCTCGAAAAGTGCCTGATCGAAGGCTCGGCCACGGCCAAGGGCAGCAATGCGGTGGCGATCGGCAGCAACAGCAGTGCCAGTGCGGCCAACAGCGTGGCGCTGGGTGCCGGCTCCAAAGCCACGCGTGCCAACACCGTCTCCGTCGGCGATGCCGGCAAGGAACGGCAGGTCACCAATGTCGCCGCAGGCACGCAGGCGACCGACGCAGTGAACAAGGCGCAACTGGACGCGCAGGCGCGCGCCACGCAGGCCGCGCTGGCCGACGTGGCCGCCGACGGCAACCGGTACTTCAAGGCCGACGGCGCAGGCGATGACAGCGACGCGGCGAAGATCGAGGGCGAGGGCGCACTGGCCGCCGGTGCCGGTGCGCAGTCGCTGGCCAACGCCACCACTGCCATCGGTACCCAGGCCATTGCTGCAGGCATCGGCGCCAGCGCATTCGGCCAGGGCGCGCTGGCGATCGGCGATGCCAGCGTGGTGGTCGGGCAAAGCGCAGCAGCGTTCGGCCTTGGCGATACCGCCGTCGGTGCCAGCGCCTACGCCGCCAGCGAAAACGGTGCAGCAACGGCACTGGGTGCACTGTCCGAAGCCACCGCCGATGGCGCGACCGCCGTCGGTGGCGGTGCCGTAGCGATGGGCCCCGGCAGTACCGCATTGGGCCGCGGCGCCACGGCTGCCAACGAAGCCTCGATTGCAGTAGGTGCGTTCAGCACGGCCGTCGGTGAATACAGCACCGCGCTGGGCTCCAATTCGGCCGCGGTCGCTACCGGCAGCGTGGCGTTGGGCGCCGGTTCGCTGGCTGACCGTGTCGATACCGTGTCCGTCGGTGCCGCCGAATATGGCCTGACCCGCCAGATCACCAGCGTTGCCGCCGGCACCGAAGATACCGATGCGGTCAACGTTGGCCAGTTGAAGGATGTTGCCGCAGTGGCCGATGCCACCGCCAAGCGCTTCCAGGCCATCGGCAGCAGCAACAGCGATGCCGGTGCGCTGGCTGAAGGTGACGACGCGCTGGCCGCAGGCGAGGCCGCCAATGCCATCGGCACTGGCACCACGGCGGTCGGTGCCGGTGCCACTGCCGTTGCGCAGAACGCGACTGCGGTGGGCAACAACGCGCTGGCCTCGGGCCAGAACAGCGCAGCATTCGGCAACAACGCACAGGCCAACGGACCGGGCAGCGTGGCCGTCGGTGGCACTGCGGTGGATGCCAACGGCAACCCGCTGATCACCAGTGGTGGCGTGCCGGTGGTCACCGGCGCCACCAGTGCCGGCGTGGGTGGCACGGCCGTCGGCGCCAGTGCCGATGCCAGCGGTTTTGCCGCGTCGTCCTATGGCGTGGGGGCCTATGCGTCCGGCGCGCAGGCGTCGGCGTTCGGTGCGGTCTCCAATGCCATCGGTGATTACTCCACGGCATTGGGTACGCAGAGCAATGCCACGGGCACCAGCAGCGTCGCCATTGGTGGCCCGGCCGACCTGATTCCCGGCCTGGGCTTCTTCGTACAGACACAGGCCAGTGGTGAAGCCGCGACCGCGGTGGGTGCCGGCGCCATCGCCAGCGGCGACCGTGCCGTGGCCAACGGCAGCCTCAGCGAAGCCTCCGGCGCCGAAGCCACCGCGGTGGGCTACTTCGCCTATGCGCCGGGCGAGAACGCCAGCGCGCTTGGCGCGCAGACCTGGGCCAGTGGTGCGCAGAGCACCGCAGTGGGCTACTACGCTACGGCACGCGGCGCCAACAGCGTCGCGCTGGGCGCGAACTCCGAAGCGGTGCGTGCCAACAGCGTGGCCGTCGGCAGTGCCGGCAACGAGCGGCAGATCACCAGCGTTGCAGCCGGCAGTGAAGCCACCGATGCGGTGAACAAGGCGCAGCTGGATGCGGTGGCCAGCACTGCCGACAGCACCGCGCGCTTCTTCCAGGCGCAGCCTGAAGCTGGCAGTGATGCCGGTGCGCTGGCGGAAGGCGAGGGTGCCATCGCGGCCGGTTCGTCGAGCAATGCGATCGGTGTCGGCGCGGTTGCACATGGCGCGGCCGCGTCGGCCATCGGCGATGACAGCGTGGCGGTGGGCCGCAACAGCACGGCCACCGGCAATGGCGGTGTCGCCATCGGTGGCCTGGGCCAGGCCTACGACGAGTTCAACCAACCCATCATCGGTGCAGATGGCAAGGCGCAGCAGGTGGGTACCACGGCCGTGGCCGATGCCACGGCGGTCGGCAGCGCTGCGCAGGCCAGCGGTGCAGCCAGCAGCGCCTTCGGCAATGCGGCCAAGGCCAGCGGTGACAACAGCTTCGCCGCCGGCGGCAAGTCGCGCGCCACCGGCGCGTATGCGGTGGCGGTGGGTGACAGTGCGTTTGCCAGCAGCGATGACAGTACCGCGGTGGGCGGCTACAGCTGGGCCACCGCCAGCGGCGCCAGCGCCTTTGGTTCCGGCGCGTGGGCGACCGCCACCAATGCCTCGGCGTTCGGCAACGCGGCGTGGGCCAGCGGCGCTGGCGCCACGTCGATCGGTTACAACAGCTGGGCCAACGGAACCAGCGCCACCGCAGTCGGCCGTGGTGCCTTCGGCTATGGCGACAACAGCGTGGCGCTGGGCTTCCAGGCGCTGGGCAACAGCATCAACAGCATCGCCATCGGCACCAACACGGTGGCCGGCGGCGAAAGTGCGATCGCGCTGGGTGCGGGCAGCAACGCCAGTGCCAGCAACGCCGTCGCACTCGGCGCGGGCTCGGTCGCCAACCGCGCACGCACGGTGTCGGTGGGCAGCAGCGGCAACGAGCGCCAGGTCACCAACGTTGCCGCCGGTACCCAGGCCACCGATGCGGTGAACAAGGCACAGCTGGACGCGGTGGCAAGCACCGCCACGACCACCAGCCGCTTCTTCCAGGCCAGCGGTAACGGCGACGATGTGGCGGGTGCGCTGGTGGAGGGCGACAACGCGCTGGCCGCAGGTGATGCGGCCAACGCCATCGGCAATGGCGCCACCGCGCTCGGCGGCGGTGCCAATGCGCTGGCCGGCAACGCGCAGGCGATCGGCTTCAACGCGCTGGCGACCGCCGCCAATGCCAGTGCCGTAGGCGCCAATGCACAGGCCACCGGCGAATACGCCACCGCGCAGGGTGCGGAAAGCGAAGCCAGCGGTGAGCAGAGTGCGGCGTTCGGCGCGGCCAGCATCGCCAGCGGCGCGGGCAGCACCGCCAGCGGAGCCTTGTCCGAAGCCTCCGGCGAAGAAGCCGTAGCCGTGGGCTACTTCAGCAACGCCAGTGGTAGTGGTGCCACCGCGGTCGGCAGCGAGAGCGTGGCCAGCGGCACGGCTGCGGCAGCGTTCGGTATCGGCGCCGAAGCCACCGGTGGTTACAGCACCGCCATCGGCGGCTATGCACAGGCTTCGGCCTTCAATGCCACCGCCTTTGGCAACTTCGCCAACGCCTCGGGTTCCAACAGCGTGGCGCTGGGCGGTGATTCGCAAGCGTCCGGCGCCTACAGCACCGCCACCGGCCAGGGGAGCATGGCCACCGGCACCAACAGCGTCGCCGTCGGCGGCTCGCTGTTCGGCGTGCTGGCTACCGAAGCCTCGGGCAACTACTCCACGGCGGTGGGCGGTGGCGCCTGGTCGGGGGGCATCAACAGCACCGCGCTGGGCAACGCGGCGGAATCGCGCGCGGCCAACAGCGTGGCGCTCGGTGCGGATTCGATTGCGGACCGCGACAACACCGTATCGGTGGGCGGCGGCGGCAACACCCGCCAGATCACCAACGTGGCCGATGGCACGCAGGGCAACGATGCGGTCAACAAGAACCAGCTCGATGCCGTAGCCGCCGCTGCGGAGAAGACCAGCAGGCAGTTCCAGGCCAGTGGCAATGCCGATGGTGAAACCGGCGCGCTGGTGGAGGGTGACAATGCGCTGGCAGCAGGTGATGCGGCCAACGCGATCGGCAACGGTGCCACTGCGCTCGGCAGTGGTGCCAATGCGCTGGCCGCCAACGCCACCGCCGTCGGCATCGATGCGCTGGCGACCGGCACCAACGCGGCGGCACTGGGCAACACCGCACAGGCCACCGGCGAGGACAGCCTGGCCCTGGGCAGCGGCGCCAGCGCCAGCGAAGTGGGGACAAGCGCGGCGGGCGCGCGTGCACAGGCAAGCGGTGTCTACAGCACCGCCAACGGTACCGAATCCAACGCCAGTGGCGCACAGTCCCTTGCCAGCGGCTTCCGCAGTGCGGCCTCCGCCGATGGCACCACAGCGGTGGGTGGCTATGCCGAAGCAACCGGTCGCCTTGGCACCGCACTCGGCTACGGCTCGGCTGCCAGCGGTGCCAACACCACGGCGGTGGGCTTCGGGGCCGCGGCGGCGGGCACCGGCGCGGTTGCGGTGGGTCAGTCGAGTGAAGCCAGCGGTGCGGAAAGCGTGGCGATCGGCGGCAGCACCTTCTTCGGCCTGATTCCGTCGCGCGCCAGTGGCACCGGTGCGGCAGCATTCGGTGCCGGTGCATGGGCCACCGAGGATTACGCTACCGCCATCGGCTGGAATGCCTGGTCGGCAGGCGCCAACGCCACGGCGCTCGGTGCCAATGCCACCGCCAATGGCAGCAACAGCGTTGCGCTCGGTGCCGGTTCCAAGGCTGACCGTGACAACACGGTGGCCGTTGGCAAGGCCGGCAGCGAACGCCAGGTCACGAACGTTGCAGCCGGTACCGAAGCCACCGATGCGGTGAACAAGGGCCAGCTCGACGCCGTTGCCAGCGTGGCCGACAAGACCAGCCGCCAGTTCCAGGCCAGCGGCAATGCCGATGGCGAGGCCGGTGCACTGGTCGATGGTGAAAATGCGCTGGCGGCAGGCAATGCGGCCAATGCGATCGGCAACGGTGCGACTGCGCTGGGCAGCGGCGCCAACGCCATGGCCGCCAACGCCACCGCGGTCGGCTTCGATGCACTGGCCACCGGCAACAACGCTGCCGCACTGGGCAATGCTGCGCAGGCGGCCGGTGTCGACAGCGTGGCGGTAGGCAGCGGTGCCAGCGCCAGCGAAACCGGCGCCAGCGCCACCGGTGCCGGTGCCCAGGCCAAGGGCGCCTACAGCACCGCTAGCGGCGCACAGGCGGCTGCCACCGGCACGCAGTCGCAGGCCAGCGGTTTCCGCGCCACTGCTTCGGCGGACGGCGCTTCGGCCATCGGCAGCTACGCCGATGCCAGCGGTCGCCTCGGCACCGCGGTCGGCTACGGCAGCAAGGCCTCCGCCGCCAACGCCACGGCGGTGGGTGTCAGTGCCACCGCCAGCGCTGCAGGCAGCGTGGCATTGGGTTCGGGCTCGGTGGCTGATCGTGCCAACACGGTGTCGGTCGGCAGCAGCACCAGTGATCGCCAGATCACCCGCGTCGCCGCCGGTACCGAGCGCACCGATGCGGTCAACCGTGGCCAGCTCGATGCCGTCGCCGCAACCGCCGATGGCACCGCCCGCTACGTCAAGGCCACCGGCAGCGGGACCGCCAGTGCCAGCGGCAGCGATGCGGCCGCGCTCGGTTCCGGTGCCAGTGCCAGTGGTGCGCGCAGCAACGCATTGGGTGCCAACGCCGCGGCCATCGGCAATGGTGCGCTGGCCCTGGGCAGCAGCGCCGGTGCATCCGGCGCCAATTCGGTGGCACTGGGTGCGGGCTCGCGCGCACTCGATGCCAACGTGGTGTCGGTCGGTGGTGGCAACGGCACCGATGGCCCGGCCACGCGCCGCATCGTCAACGTGGCTGATGGCCGCATCGCTGCCGGCAGCAGTGACGCGGTGACCGGCTCCCAGCTCAATGTCACCAACCAGCGCGTGGGCGCGGTGGAAACCCGCGTCGGTGATTTCGATTCGCGCATCGCGACGGTGGAGACCACGGCGGCCAGTGCAGTCGGCTACGACGACGCCAGCCGTGACCGCCTGACCCTGTCCGGCTTCCAGGGCACCACCATCGACAACGTCGGTGCCGGCAGCATCGCCGCCGGCAGCCGCCAGGCGATCAATGGCGGCCAGCTGTTCCAGTCGCTCAGCGATGCCGCCAGCTTCCTGGGGGGCGGCGCCAGTGTCGGCATGCAGGGCGTGTTCGTGGCACCGAACTACGTGATCCAGGGCGCCAGCTACAGCAACGTCGGTGATGCGCTGGGTGCGTTGGACCGCAAGGTCAGCGAGATCGACCGCCGCACCGCCGGTGGTACGCGTTCGGGAACGGCCAGCCTGCGTTCGATGAGTGCCTCGCTGGATGAAAGCGCACTGGCCAGCGTTGCCGAAGCACCGGCGGCGGCCGATGCGGCACCGGCCAGCACCGCACGCGTGCAGGGCACGCCGACCGCTGCGGCGGCGGGTGCGGGCATCCCGGTGGGCACCTCG
The DNA here is from genome assembly GCF_059370935.1 of Stenotrophomonas sp. YJH_SMC_12-1. NCBI lineage: Bacteria > Pseudomonadati > Pseudomonadota > Gammaproteobacteria > Lysobacterales > Lysobacteraceae > Stenotrophomonas > Stenotrophomonas sp. YJH_SMC_12-1. Next base: position 264,266 of record NZ_JCAFUD010000003.1, read on the forward strand.
GCATCGGGTCTCAACGCGGTCGCCATGGGCGACGGTGCAGTGGCCAGCGGCGCTTCCTCCACCGCCATAGGCCAGGGCGCAAGTGCCACTGCTGCGAACGCGGTGGCGCTGGGCCAGGGCTCGGTTGCCGATCGTGCCAATACGGTGTCGGTGGGCAGCGAAGGCAACGAGCGCCAGGTCACCAACGTTGCGGCCGGTACCACCGCCACCGATGCGGTCAACAAGGGCCAGCTCGATCGTGGCATGGCCACCGCCAACAGCTACACCGACAGCCGCGTGCAGGCCGTCGCCGACAGCTTCGATGTGTTCAAGGGCGAGGTCGACGGGCGCCTGCGGCACATGGATCGCCGCATCGACCGCCAGGGCGCGATGAGCGCGGCGATGCTCAACATGGCCACCAGTGCTGCCGGCATCCGCACCCAGAACCGGGTCGGCGTCGGCATCGGCTTCCAGGGCGGCGAATCGGCACTCTCGCTGGGTTACCAGCGTGCGATCAGCGATCGCGCCACGGTGACGGTCGGCGGTGCCTTCAGCAGCGACGACAGCTCGGTCGGCGTCGGTGCCGGCTTCGGCTGGTAAGCCACTCCATCGCGCCGGCGGCCACCCACGCCGGCGCAGCACCTGCAACGAGGGCCTGGGGGGAGGTCACGGCAATCCCGGCTGGGCCGGCCGGGAGTCGTCAAGGAATGATGGCCGCAGTGTTGGTTCGATCCATGACCCAGAAGAGGAATTCGACGTGATCAAGAAGCAGAACCTTCGCATCAATGTGTTGGCAGCCGCCGTGCTGTCGCTGACCGGTGTTGGCCTGGCACAGGCCGCCGACCTGAAAGCAAATGCGCCGTTGTCCGGCCCGAAGACGCAGCAGGTTGATGGCATCATCGTGAAGTACCGCGCTGGCAGCGCCGCAGCTGCCGATGCAAATGCCAAGCTGGCCGTGGTCAACTCGGCCATCGCGCGCGCCGTGCCGGCAGGCACCAATGCAGCTGCGCGCAGTGCCGCGCTGCGCCCGCAGGTGGCCCGCAGGCTCGGCATCGGTGCCGATCTGATCCGCCTGCAGGGAGGGATCGCGCGCGCCGAACTGGACAAGGTGCTGGGCGAACTGAAGGCTGACCCGACCGTCGAATATGCGGTGGCCGACGCCGTCATGTATCCGATCGATGCCGCGTCGTCGCCGCGCGCGGACGCCGTCGCGAAGTCCGATGCGTCGCCCAGCTTCGTGCCCAACGATCCTTACTACCAGAGCCACAACTGGCACTTCCACAACCCGGTCGGCGGCGTCAACGCACCGGCCGCATGGGACGTCTCGCAGGGCGAGGGCATCGTGGTGGCCGTGCTCGATACCGGCATCCTGCCCGAGCACCCGGATTTTGCCGCCGGCACCCTGCTGGAGGGCTACGACTTCATCAGCCAGGCCAGCCGCTCGCGTCGTGCCGCCGATGGCCGCGTGCCAGGTGCACTCGACTACGGTGACTGGATGCCCACCGCCAATGCCTGCTACGACGGTTCGCCGGTACGCGACAGCAGCTGGCACGGTACCCATGTGACCGGCACCATCGCCGAGGCCACCAACAACGGCCTGCATACCGCCGGCCTGGCCTACAAGGCCAAGGTGCTGCCGGTGCGCGTGCTCGGCTATTGCGGTGGCACCCTGTCGGACATCACCGACGCCATCACCTGGGCCTCGGGCGGTACCGTGGCCGGCATCCCTGCCAACCAGAATCCGGCCGAGATCATCAACATGAGCCTGGGCGGCTCCGGCAGCTGCGATCCGGCCTACCAGGCGGCCATCACCGGTGCCACCAACCGCGGTACCCTGGTGGTGGTGGCAGCCGGCAACGACTCGATGAATGTCGCCAACGCCCGCCCGGCCAACTGCGATGGCGTGGTCTCGGTCGGCGCGACCGGCATCACCGGCGCCATGGCCTACTACTCCAACTTCGGTACCCGCATCGATCTGTCCGGCCCGGGCGGTGGCGTCACCGACGGCAATCCGAACGGCTATGTCTGGCAGGCGGTGTCCAGCAGCAAGACGTCGCCGCCGGCAGCCGGTTCCACCGAGGGTTACACCCTTGGCGGCAAGGCTGGCACGTCGATGGCGGCACCGCATGTGGCTGCCGTCGCCGCACTGGTGCAGAGCGCGCTGATCGCCGCCAACCGCGACCCGCTCGCGCCGGCGGGCATGCGTACCCTGCTGAAGGAAACGGCACGTCCGTTCCCGGTCAGCATTCCGTCCGCCACCCCGATCGGTACCGGCATCGTCGATGCCAAGGCCGCGCTGGACAAGGCCCTGGAAGAGCCGTGCACCGAGAACTGCGGGCCGGTGGCCAAGCCGCTGACCAACAAGGTGGCCATCGGCGGGTTGAGTGGTGCCGCCGGCAGCAGCGTGCTTTACAGCTTCGAAGCCGCGGCAGGCAAGCAGCTCAGCGTCATCACCTATGGTGGCACCGGCAACGTGTCGGTCTACCTGGCCAAGGGCCGCGAGCCGAGTGCCACCGACAACGATGCGCGCTCGACCCGTCCGGGCACCTCGGAAACGGTGCGGGTGACGGCACCGACTGCCGGCACCTACTACATCAAGGTGGTGGGCGAGGCGGCTTACAGCGGTGTGAGCATTCTCGCCACGCAGTAAGCGCGCAATGCGGTAGTTGAATGGCCGAAGCCCGTCACCCGCATGTGACGGGCTTCGTCTTTTTACGAAAGCGGGCGGCGGGGCGACGGAAATCACGACGTAACTGCTAAAGTCGAGCCGATTGACAGGAGAGTCACGTGAACGCCCTTGCTGCAAACGCTGCCGACGACGCCGAAGGCCGCATCCTGGATGCGTTGTTGGCGCGTGGCCGCCTCAAGGAGAGCGATCTTGCACGGGCACGGCCGCTGCACGCGGAGGCCGGCGGCAGCCTGCTTGGCCTGCTGGTGCGGCTGGGGCTGGTGTCCGAACGTGACCAGGCGCAGGCCAGCGCCGAGGTGCTGGGCCTGCCGCTGCTGGATGGCAAGCAGCTGCCGGATTCACCGCCCCAGGGTCTGGCCGAGGGCCTGCCGCTGTCCCTGCGTTTCCTCAAACAGTTCCATGTATGCCCGCTGGCGCTGGATGAACAGGGTGTACGGCTGTGGCTGGCCGATGCCCACGATCCCTATCCGCAGCAGGCTGTGCAGCTGGCACTTGGCGTACCGGTGACCCCGGTGCTGGGCATGCGTGCGGAGATCGATGATCTGGTCGAGCGCTGGTTCGGCCAGGGCCGCAGCGCGATGGGCGCGATTGTTGAAACCGCAGACGGCGAGGGCGGCGCGGTCGACGATATCGAGCACCTGCGCGACCTGGCCTCGGAAGCGCCGGTGATCCGCCTGGTCAACCTGGTGATCCAGCGTGCGGTGGAACTGCGCGCTTCGGACATCCATGTCGAACCGTTCGAGAGCCGGTTGAAGGTGCGTTACCGTGTCGATGGCGTACTGGTGGAGGGCGAAAGCCCGCCGGCCAACCTCACCGCAGCGGTGATCAGCCGCATCAAGATCATGGCCCGCCTCAACATCGCCGAGCGCCGCCTGCCGCAGGACGGCCGCATCATGCTGCGCGTGCAGGGCAAGGAGCTGGACCTGCGCGTAAGCACGGTGCCGACCGCGCACGGCGAAAGCGTGGTGATGCGCCTGCTCGACCGCGAAACGGTGGTGTTCGATTTCCATCGTCTCGGCTTTACCGATGCGTTCCTGCCGCAGTTCCGCAAAGTGCTGGAACAACCGCACGGCATCCTGCTGGTCACAGGCCCGACCGGTTCGGGCAAGACCACCACGCTGTACACCGCGCTGAGCCAGCTCAACACCGCCGACGTCAAGATCATCACGGTGGAAGATCCGGTCGAGTACCAGATCGAGGGCATCAACCAGATCCAGGCCAAGCCGCAGATCGGCCTGGACTTCGCCAACGCACTGCGCAGCATCGTGCGCCAGGACCCGGACATCATCATGATCGGCGAAATGCGCGACCTGGAAACCGCGCGCATCGCGATCCAGTCGGCGCTGACCGGCCACCTGGTGCTGTCCACCCTGCACACCAACAATGCGGCCGGCGGCATCACCCGCCTGCTCGACATGGGCGTGGAGGACTATCTCCTCACGTCCACCATCAACGGCATCCTGGCCCAGCGCCTGGTGCGTCGGCTGGAGCCGACCCACGCCGAGCGCTATGAAGCCTCGCCGGAGGAGATCGAGCGTTTCGAGCTGCGCCGCCTGCAGCCGGAAGGGCCGATCCATCTATACCGCCCGAAGCCTTCGGCACTGGCGCCGACTGGTTACCTGGGCCGCACCACCATCATGGAATTCCTGGTGATGAACGACGCGCTGAGGCGTGCGGTGATGCGCCGCGATGGCATGGGCGAGATCGAACGCATCGCCCGTGAAGCCGGCATGCGCACCATGTACGAGGATGGCCTGGCCAAAGCACTCAGCGGCCAGACCACCATCGAGGAAGTGCTGCGCGTGACCGAGGAAAGCTGATGCGCGCAGGACGCCGGGGCTGACATGCCGAACTACCGCTACAAAGCGCTCAATTCGCACGGCGAGATATTCGACGGGCAGATGGAAGCCGCCAGCGAGGCCGAACTGGTCGCGCGCCTGCAGGATCAGGGCCACCTGCCGATGGAGACCCAGCTGGCCGATGGCGGCGTGGTCGGCAGCAGCAGCTGGCGCACGCTGCTGCGCCAGCGCCCGTTGCAGGGCGCGGCGCTGCTGCAGTTCACCCAGCAGCTGGCGACCCTGCTTGGCGCCGGCCAGCCGCTGGACCGTGCACTGTCGATCCTGCTGGGCCTGCCGGAAGACGAGCGCTCGCGGCGTGCGATCACCGACATCCGCGACGTGGTGCGCGGCGGTGCGCCGCTGTCGACCGCGCTGGAACGCCAGCACGGCCTGTTCTCGCGCCTGTACGTGAACATGGTGCGTGCCGGCGAGGCGGGTGGCAGCCTGCACGAGACCCTGCAGCGGCTGGCCGACTACCTCGAACGCAGCCGCGCGCTGCAGGGCAAGGTGATCAACGCACTGGTCTATCCGGCCATCCTGCTGGTGGTGGTGGGCGGCGCGCTGCTGTTCCTGCTCGGCTACGTGGTGCCGCAGTTCGCGCAGATGTACGAAAGCCTGGACGTGGCGCTGCCGTGGTTCACCAACGCGGTGCTGCAGCTGGGCCTGTTCGTGCGCGACTGGTGGGTACTGCTGCTGGTAGTGCCGGGGTTGCTGGCGCTGTTCTTCGAGCGCAAGGTACGGCAGCCGGCGTTCCGGCTGGCGCTGGATGGATGGCTGCTGCAGCGTCGCGGCATCGGCCGCCTGCTGGGCGAACTGGAAACCGCACGGCTTGCGCGCACGCTGGGCACCCTGCTGCGCAACGGCGTGCCGCTGCTCGGTGCGCTGGGCATCGCACGCAACGTGCTGGGCAACCGCGCCTTGGCTGCCGACGTGGAAGCGGCAGCCGATGAAGTGAAGAACGGTGCCGGCCTGTCGCTGGCGCTGTCGCGCGGCAAGCGCTTCCCGCGCCTGGCGCTGCAGATGATCCAGGTCGGCGAGGAATCCGGTGCACTCGATACCATGCTGCTGAAAGCTGCCGACACGTTTGAACAGGACAGCGCCCGTCGCATCGACCGTCTGCTGGCGGCGATGGTGCCGGCGATCACCCTGGTGCTGGCCTCGGTGGTCGGTGCGGTGATCGTGGCCGTGCTGGTGCCGTTGTACGACCTGACCAATGCCATCGGCTGATGATGGCTCCCTACGCAACCCCGACACTCCGCAACTGAAAGGACCGACCATGATTGCTTCCCGTCGACCGATCCGCCTTTCCTTCACCGCCGCGCGCAACCAGTCGGGCATGAGCCTGCTGGAGATCATCATCGTCATCGTGCTGATCGGCGCGGTGCTGACCCTGGTCGCCAGCCGCGTGCTGGGCGGCGCCGATCGCGGCAAGGCGAACATCGCCAAGGCCCAGGTGCAGACCGTTGCCTCCAAGGTCGACAACTACCAGATCGATACCGGCAAGCTGCCTGGCTCGCTCAACGATCTGGTGACCGCACCGGCAGGTGTCGGCGGCTGGCTGGGCCCGTACGCCAAGCCGGCCGACCTGAATGACCCGTGGGGCCACGCGCTGGAGTACCGCGCGCCGGGCGAAGGCCAGCCGTATGAACTGATCAGCCTGGGCAAGGACGGCAAGGCCGGCGGCAGCAGCGTCGACGCTGACATCCGCTACCAGCCGTAACCGGGCATGACGCATTTCCTGCAGCGCCGGCTGCCTCGCCCGCGCCTGCACGGCAGGCGCGCAGCGGGCCTGTCGCTGCTGGAAATGCTGCTGGTGATCGCGCTGATCGCCGCGATCGGCCTGATCACCGCTGCGGGTCTGTCGCGCGGCTTTGCCGGCATGCAGCTGCGCAGCGCCGGCAAGGACATCGCCAACCAGCTGCGCATGGTGCGCGCCCAGGCCATCGCGCGCGGTGAGCCGCAGCGCTTCGTGATCGAACCGGCGCGTCGCCGTTGGCAGGGGGCCAACCAGCGGCAGGGCGATGTGCCGACGCAGCTGCAGGTGCAGTTCGAAGGTGCCGCGCAGCTGGCCACCGCGCCGGGGCAGGGCGTGATCGAGTTCCATCCCGATGGTGGCTCCAGTGGTGGCCGCATCCGCCTGCAACGTGAGGGCGCCGAATGGCGCATCGATGTCGGCTGGCTGACCGGCGAGGTCCGCTCCGGCCCGTGGCAGGCGCCATGAAGCGGCAGGCGCGTGGTTTCACGTTGCTGGAAGTGATCATCGCCTTCGCCTTGCTGGGCCTGGCGCTGACGCTGCTGCTGGGCAGCCTGTCAGGTGGCGCGAAACAGGTCCGGGAGGCCGAGCTGCGCACGCGTGCGGTGCTGCATGCGCAGTCATTGCTGGCCGAAGCCGGTGTCGCCGCGCCATTGCAGGTGGGCAGCCAGCAGGGCGACTGGGAACAGGGCCGATACCATTGGGAGCTGCAGGTACAGCCATGGGTCGAGCCGCGTGCCGCCAACGCGGTACAGGCACAGGCGCAATCGCCGGGGGCTCCCTGGCTGGCCGAGCTGCAGCTTCAGGTGCGCTGGGGCGAAGGCGAACGCGAACAACTGCGCTGGCGCAGCCTGCGCCTGCTGCCGCCGGACCTGGAGAGCGCGCGATGAAGCGACGCGCCGCAGGATTTACCCTGGTGGAAGTGATGTTGGCCACGGTGCTGTTGGCCGGTGGCCTGGCGTTGGCCTTTGCCAGCGTGCGCTCGGCGATGGCGGTGAGCCAGCGTGGCGAGCAGATTGCCGCCGAGAGCGAACGCATGCGTGCGGTCGAGGCTCTGCTGCGGCGGCAGCTGGCCGGTGCGCTGCGCACGCCGCTGGAAGTGCCCGATCCCACCCGCGAACCGATCTTCTTCCAGGGCGAAGAGCAACGCATGCTGTTCGCGGCCGATCTACCGGGCTATCTGGGCCGTGGCGGTGCCTACCTGCACGCACTGCAGGTGGATGGCCGCAGCGGCCAGCAACGCCTCCTGCTCGACCTGGTGCTGCTGCAGGAGGGCGAGCGCATCGCCGAAACTCCGCCGCGCCCACCGGAGGTGCTGGTGGAGAACCTCAAGTCGGTGCAACTACGCTATCGCGGCATCGATGCCAGCACCGGGCAGGTGACTGATTGGACGCCGCGCTGGGATGACACCCGGCGCCTGCCGATGCTGGTGGAGATCCAGATCGTGCCCGCCAAGGGCGCTCCCTGGCCTGCACTGGTGGTCGCTCCGCGCGCGGGCGGCAGTGGAGGAGCGCGATGAGCCGGGCGCACGGCGCGGCGCTGGTACTGGTCCTGTGGCTGATCGCCCTGATGACGGCGCTGGTGGGCGCGTTCGCGTTGAGCGCGCGGGTCGAGCACCTGCAGCAGCGGGTGCTGGATGATGATGCGCGAGGCCAGGAGCGTGCACGGGCGGGACTTGAGTACGCGCTGACGCGCCTGTCCGCCGATCCGCAGCGGGCGCCCTGGCGCGCCGATGGCCGTGTCTATCGCTGGCAGTTCGATGACGCCAGCATCGAGATCAAGGTGCTGGACGAGAACGGCAAGATCAACCTGAACCTGGCCGACGTGGCTCTGCTGAGCGCCTTCCTCAAGGCGCTGGGTGAAGACGAAGCGCAGGCCCGCCAGCTGGCCGGCGCGATCGTCGACTGGCGCGACGAGGACAGCCTGCTGCAGCCCGACGGCGGTGCCGAAGCGCCCGACTATGCCGCGGCAGGCCTGCCCTATGGCCCCCGCAACAAGCGTTTCGAGACGCTGGGCGAGCTGCAGCGGGTACTCGGCATGCGCGGCCCGCTGTACCAGGCCATGCTGCCGCACCTGACCCTGTACAGCCGCCAGGCGCGCCCGGATCCCCAGTTTGCCAGCGCGCCGGTGCTGACCGCACTGGGCCTGGATGCGGATACCGTGCTGGCGCAGCGCGCACAGCAGGAGCGTGACGCAGATACCGCTGGCGGTGCGACAACGCTTGCCAGCAGCAGCGGCACCTATAGTATCGAGTCTCGTGCAACCGACGGCAGTGGACGCCGGTCGGTGTTGCAGGCAGTGGTACGCAATGGCTCGGGCGGGGTTCCCGGGCGGTCCTACACAGTGCTTCGCTGGGAGCAGGGAATGACAGCAAGATGACGGCATGGCAGGACAGTGTGCGGCAGGTACAGGGCCGGATCGGCCCTGGCGCCGGCCGTTTCCTGCGCTGGTGGCGGCAATCGCTGCTGGCCTGGGTGCCGGCACGTTGGCAGTGGGCACTGGGCTGGGCACAGGCGCGCCTGCTGCTGCAGCGCGAAGGCGACCACCTTCAGGTCTGGCGTGAGGCGGGGGAGCGCCGCGAACCGGTCGTACGGCTGCCGTGGCCGCTGTCCCCGGCCGAACTGGATCGCGTGCTGGAAGCCCGCCTGCGCAGCTTGCCGCGGGTGTGGCTGCTGCCGGCAAGCGATGTGCTGCGCCGGCAGCTGCGCCTGCCGGCGGCGGCGGCGGACCGTCTGCGTGCGGTGGTCGGTTTCGAGATCGACCGGCAGACGCCTTTCGAATCCAGCCAGGTCAGCTATGACGTGCGTGAACGTGGCGCGGCGGGCGAGGGCCAGCTGCAGGTCGAACTGGTGGCCTGGCCGTTGCGGCAGCTCGAGGCTTGGCGCAGCAACGTGGGCCAATGGGCCGATGCACTGTCCGGTGTCGATGCCATCGATGCGCAGGGCAACATCCTGCAGGTGAACCTGCTGCCGCCCGCGCAGCGTCAGCTGCAGGCCGACCCGATGCGGCGCTGGAACCTTCTGCTGGCCGTGGCCGCGGTGGTGATGCTGGTGCTGTCTGGCCTGCAGGTGCTGGACAATCGCCGCGCGGCAGCCGACGAACTGCGTGCCCAGGTGGAGCGCAGCGCGCGCAGTGCGCGTGGCGTGGCCAGCGAACGTGCCCAGCTGCAGGCGCTGATCGACGGTGCCGCGTTCCTTGAAAAGCAGCGCGGCCAGCGCGCGGGTACGGTGGAGATCTGGAACGAACTGAGCCGGCGCCTGCCGGAGGGAACGTACCTGGAAAAACTGGCCATCGAGAACAACAACCTGCAGCTGATCGGCCTGAGCCGCGAGGCCTCGCAGCTGGTGCAGCTGCTGCAGGATGCGCCGCAGTGGCGCAAGGTCAACCTGACCGGCGTACTGCAGGCCGATGGCGCCGCCAGTGGCCGCGACCGCTTCACCATGACCGCTGAACTGCAGCCGTTGCCGGCGGCAGCCCCGAACCGGGAGGCGGCCGATGCCGATGCCAAGCGCACGCCGTGACCGCTGGCTGGCACTGGCACTGTTGCTGGCAGTGCTGGGCCTGGCCTACCTGCTGCTGGTGCACCCCTGGTTCACCCAGCCGCTGCGCGAAATCGATGCTGATGTCGCCGCCCTGCGCGAGCGCGAGCAGCGCGTGCAGGCGCAGCTGCAGCAGCAGCCGCAGATCGAACAGCGCCTGCGTGCCACCAGCGAGGCACTGCAGCAGCGGCCGGGCTTCCTGCGCGAGGCCACCGCCGAGGCTGCAGCCGCTGCGCTCGGCGCGAAGCTGCAGGATGCGGTGGCGATGGCCAGCCCGGGCAACCGCAGCTGCACCATCAGCAACCGCACGCCGCTCACCGACAACCGCCGCGACGCCGAGTTCGTGCGCGTCGCCATGCAGGTGCGCCTGCGCTGTGGCGTGGCCGAACTGGCCACGGTGCTGCACAGCCTGGAGACCGGCAGCCCGCGCCTGTTCGTCGACAACCTCAACCTGATCGCGCAGCGCTTCCAGCAGTCGCCGAATGAATCCGGGCTTGGCCTGGATGTGTCATTCGAACTGGCCGGTTACCTGCTGCCCGGTGCAGCAGCCGATGGCAGTGCGCCGACGCCTGCCGCCGAACCGGTGTCCGCGCCGCAGCCGCCTTCAGCGCCACCCGCCCCCGCACCGGCGGCGCCGGTCGAGGGACAGGAGGTCGCTGATGAAACTTGAGCAGATCAGCCTGCGCACCGGTTTCCTGCTGGCCCTGGCCGGTTGGGCTGCGGCGGTCTGGCTGGCCACCGGCTTCGGTCTGGGTAGCCAGTTGCCAGGTGCGGATGGCGATGCCGATGCGGTGCCTTCGCTGCCGGTGCTGCCGCCGTTGGCCGCAGAACGCATGCCCAGCGCCGACAGCTACAGCGCGATCGGTGAGCGACCACTTTTCGCCGAGGACCGCAGGCCGAAGCCCTACCTCCTCGGTGGCAGCGAGCCTGCCGCCAGCGCCGCGCTGCGCTTGACCGGCGTGCTGCTGACCGGCGACTTCGGCATGGCCACCTTCACCACCGAACAGAATCGTTCGCTGCGGCTGCGCCTCAATGGCGAAGCGGTGGACGGCTGGCAACTGGTGGGGCTGGCACCGCGCCAGGCCACGGTGATCGGCCCAAGTGGCAGCCAGGTGCTGGAACTGGCCGTGTTCAACGGCCAGGGCGGCGAGCCACCCACCGTACTGCGCGGTGCCAATGGCGCGCCGCCAGCGGGTGCGGTCGTTGTGCCGCCGCCGGCGGGCGCACTGCCGATGCCACCCCCACCTCCGGCTGCTGCAACCGCAACCGCGCAGCCGCAGCCGCAGCCCGCCAGCAGCGTGCCATCAGCCGCCGCCGTGGCACCTCCTGCCAACAACAACGGCCCCAGCGAAGCGCAGATGCAGGCCATCCGCGAACGCATCCAGGCCCGTCGCCGCCAGCTGCAGCAACAACAGCAGCAACAACCGTCGCCGCCCCCGGGCGATGGCACCAACCGATAGAGTGAATGCATGAGCCTGCGTTTTCTTCCCTGGTCCTTTGCCCTCGCGCTGCTGGTCGGCTGCAGCACCGTGTCCGCGCCGCATGTGCAACGCAAGGGCAACCTGTCGCCCACTGCCGAGGCCGGCCAGGCGGCCGAGGTCGCCGCCGATGCCGCCCGTGACGCCCAGGGTGCTCCGCAGGCCGTGATCCGCCGCGGTACCGGCACCATGATCAACCGCGAAGCCGCACGCGCACCGGCACCGGCGTTGCATGGCGCCAGCACCGGCGAGGCCACCTTCAACTTCGAAGGCGAATCGGTGCATGCGGTGGTCAAGGCCATCCTGGGTGACATGCTGGGCCAGAACTACGTGATCGCACCGGGTGTACAGGGCACGGTCACCCTGGCCACGCCCAAGCCGGTGTCGCCGGCACAGGCGTTGAACCTGCTGGAAATGGTGCTGGGCTGGAACAACGCCCGCATGGTCTACAGCGGCGGCCGCTACAACATCGTCGCCGCCGACCAGGCCCTGGCCGGCACCGTCGCGCCGAGTACCGCACCGGCGGCCAGCGCGCGTGGCTTCGAAGTGCGGGTGATCCCGCTGCAGTTCATCTCCGCCACCGAGATGAAGAAGGTGCTGGAGCCGTATGCGCGGCCAAACGCCATCGTCAACGTCGACAGCGGCCGCAACGTGATCACCCTCGGTGGCACCCGCGCCGAGCTGGAAAACTACATGCGCACCGTCGAGATCTTCGACGTCGACTGGCTGTCGGGCATGTCGGTGGGCGTGTTCCCGATCCAGTCGGGCAAGGCCGAGCAGGTCGCTGCCGATCTGGAGAAGGTGTTCGGCGAGGAGAGCAAGACCCCCAGCGCCGGCATGTTCCGTTTCCTGCCGCTGGAAAACGCCAACGCGGTGCTGGTGATCACCCCGCAGGTGCGTTACCTGGACCAGATCCAGCAGTGGCTGGACCGTATCGATACCGCCGGTGGCAGCGCCCGCCTGTTCTCCTACGAGCTGCGTTACATCAAGGCGCGCGACCTGGCCGAGCGCCTCAGTGAAGCCTTCGCCAGCAGCGGCAATCGTGGCGGCTCCAGCCCCGCATCGCTGGCACCTGGCGCGATTCCATCGCAGCTGGGCAGCGACGGCGAGCGCGGCATGGACAGCAATAACAGCAGCAGCTTCGGTTCGACCCCGGGCAGCAGCTCCGGCAGCGGCAACAGCGGCAGCATGAACCTGCCGCAGCGCCAGTCCGGCAACGTCAGCGTCAGCCTGGAAGTGGAAGGCGACCGCGTGGGCGTGTCGGCGGTGGAGGAAACCAACACCCTGCTGGTGCGCTCGACCCCGCAGGCCTGGCGCTCGATCCGGGAAGTGATCGAGAAGCTGGATGTGATGCCGTTGCAGGTGCACATCGAAGCGCAGGTAGCCGAAGTCGCGCTGACCGGAGACCTGAAGTACGGCGTCAACTGGTTCTTCGACAATGCCGTGCTCGGGCAGAAGCTGACCGGCGCCCTGGGCGGCGTGACCCTGCCTGCCGCTGCTGGCGGTTCCTGGAGCAGCTTCGCCGGTGCAGTGACCGGCGGCGAAGGCCTGGGCTGGGCGTTCACCGGGCACAACGGCGCGGCCGTGGTGAGTGCGCTGGACAAGGTCACGGATGTGCGCCTGCTGCAGACGCCTTCGGTATTCGTGCGCAACAACGCCGAGGCCACGCTCAACGTGGGTGACAAGGTGCCGATCAACACCACCACGGTGAACACCGGCATTGGCACCAGCAGCTACAGCTCGGTGCAGTACATCGACACTGGCGTGATCCTGAAGGTGCGCCCGCGCGTGACCCGCGACGGCACGGTGTTCCTGGACATCGTGCAGGAAGTGAGCAGTGCCTCAGAGGTGCCGGAGAACTGCAACCCACAGGAACGCAACTGCAACCCGCGCATCTCCACCAAGAAGCTGTCGACCGAAGCGGCGGTGCAGAGCGGCGACACCATCATGCTGGCCGGCCTGATCACCGATTCGGCCACCGATGGCAGCAGCGGCATTCCCGGCCTGAGCCGGATTCCGGTGGTCGGCGCGCTGTTCGGGCAGAAGAGCCGCACCAGCCGCCGTTCGGAGGTGATCGTGCTGCTGACCCCGAGCATCGTGCGCAACGGGCAGGAAGCGCGGAATCTGACCGATGAGTACAGCCAGCGCTTCCGCGCGATGGAGCCGCTGAACCAGCCGCGCGCAAAGAAGTAAGGGGTTTGCGGCCGGGCTGCGCCCGGCACCCGCAGAGGCCGGAGCCGGAGCCAGAGCCGGAGCAACGGCAACAGCGGGTTTACTGAGGGGTGGCGGGGCGGTGTGGGTTGGCAGGACACGCCGTAAACCCGTCCCTGGGGGCTCGATGGCGCCATCCATGGCGCCAACGGTCCTGCCAACCCACACCGCCCCACCGTCTGACAGATCCCCGCGGCTGTTGGTAGGTGTCGACCTTGGTCGACACGATCCACGCCATGCGTGGATGACTCTCCATCGAAATCGAATATTTCGAAATCTGTGAGATCTGAGCCGAGCATGGCTCGGCTCTACAGAAGAGCAGGCAGATCGCGGAAAACTGTCGAAGGCGGGGTGGGTCCGGTTGCGGGGGCGTGAGCCGCATGGATGCGGCGACCGAGCTTACATGGGTGAGGGCGCTTTGCTTGCGAAGCACTGCTTCGCAAGCGCCCGAACGCACAGCCGCCAGCGGCTGGGCCGGGCCCCGGAAGGGGGACTTGCAGCGTCCCCCGCAACCGGACCCACCCCGCCATCCCACGGATAGCCGGCTTCTGCTGTTGCTTCGGCTTCGGCTCTGGCCTGAAGCGGGTGCCGGGTGCAACCCGGCCGATACCCTCCCGGTGCTAGGCTGTGGCTACCGACAACCACGGAGGCGGGATGGGGGCGATCGTGTTGTTGCCGCTGTGCGTGGACGATGCCGCGCTCGACCGCTGCCTGGCCGCACTGGATGCCGGCACCGCGCCGGGCACCGCGGTCTGGTTGGCCGACGATGCGCAGACCGGGCCGCGCGCGCAGGCGGTGGTGGAACATTGGTTGGCGCATACGCCACTGCAGGCCGAGTACACCCGCCGCGCGCGGCCGCTGGGCGAGGTGGCCCACCTGGACGAGATGTTGCGCGCCTGCGATGGCATGGACGTGGCGGTGCTGGCACCGGACAGCGTGCCCGCGCCGGGCTGGCTGCAGCAGCTGCAGGACACCTTCGCCCGCGATGCCGCCATCGCCACCGCAACCCCGTGGTGCAATGCCGGCGAGACCGCTGCGTGGCCACGGCTGGGCGAAATCAATCCCGAACCCCATGATCCGGCCCTGCTGGCGCATACCTGTGCCACATTGCCAACCCTGCACCCCGAGCTGCCGTCCGCAGTCACCCATGCGGTGCTGGTGCGGGGCAATGCGCGCCGTCGCGCCGGCGGCCTGGACGTGGACAGCTACGCCGGCTGGAATGCGGCGCTGGTGGACCTGAGCCTGCGCATGGCCGGCCTGGGCTGGCGCAACGTGCTGTGCGAGACCGCCTTCGTCAGCCGGGCGGGGGAGGCGGTCAGCCGTGACGGCGATCTTGAAGCGCTGGCCGCGCGCTGGCCGGGCTGGGTGCCTCGGTTGGCGGACTTCCTGATGCACGACCCGCTGCACGGGCTGCGTGCCGACCTGCAGCAGCGCATGCGGCAGGCGATAATGCCGAAGGAACAGGGCGACCTGTTCGTTCCTTCCGCGCCGGAGCCACCCGTTTGAATGTTGCCATCGCCGCCATCGTCGTCACCTACCAGAGCGGCAGCACCATCGATGCCTGTCTCTCGCGCCTGCGCCAGGCGCGGGACGTGGCCGAAATCCGGGTGATCGACAACGGCTCGATGGATGGCACGCTGGATATCGTGCAGCGCCATGCCAGCCACGACCCGCGCGTGCGTTTTGTCGGCAATCCGGACAATCCCGGCTTTGCCGCCGCAAACAATCAGGGGGTGGCCGATTCGCACAGCCCGTGGCTGGCCTTCATCAACCCGGACCTGATGGTTGAGCCCGATACTCTGGCCGAGCTGCGCAGTCGTGCCGAACGGTTGGGGGATTGCCTGCTGGGTGTCGAACAGCTGGACGAGCATGGCCATGCCGACGAGGCCGTGCGCCGTCGTGATCCGGATTTCCTGTTGATGCTGCGTTCGCCCGGCAAAGGCTCGAAGCTGTCGGTCCCGCGCGATCCGCAGCAGGCGTTGCAGCGGGTGCCGGCGTTGTCTGGCGCGCTGCTGCTGATGCCGCGTGCGCTGTTCGACCGCATCGGTGGCTGGGACGCCGGCTATCGCCTGCACGCCGAAGACCTGGACTTGTGCCGGCGCGCACGTGAGGCTGGCGCGGTGGTGGCGATCGCCAACGACCTGCAGGTCACCCATGTGCGCGGTGTCTCCAGCCGCTCACGGCCGTTCTTCGTTGAATGGCACAAACACAAGGGCCTGTGGCGCTATTTCCAGAAGTTCGAAGCGAAGCAGCGTTCGCTGCCGGTGCGGGTGGCGGTGTGGGGCGCGATCTGGGCCCACGCTGTGATGCTGGTGCCGCGCCTGTTGCGCCGGTCCCTGTAGAGCCGAGCCCGCGCTCGGCTGCATGGATAGGGGCATCCATGCAGGGTGTGGATCCACGGGCGGCGCCCCCGGTTCACCCGTCCGGGCGCATAATCCGCCCCATGCCTATCATCCAGTCCCTGCTCGACACCGACCTGTACAAGTTCACCATGATGCAGGCGGTGCTCCACCAGCACCCCGGCGCCCAGGTGCAGTACCGGTTCAAGTGCCGCACCCCCGGCATCGACCTGGCCCGCTACATCGACCAGATCGACGAAGAGATCGACCACCTGTGCAGCCTGCGTTTCAGCAGCGCGGAACTGGACTACATGCGTGGGCTGCGCTTCGTGAAGCCGGACTTCGCCGATTTCCTCGGCCTGTTCCACCTGGACCGCAAGTACATCCAGTTGCGTGCGTCGAAAACCGTGCCCGGCGAGATCGAACTGGACATCACCGGTCCCTGGCTGCACACCATCCTGTTCGAAGTGCCGCTGCTGGCGATCATCAACGAAGTCTGGTTCCGCAACACCACCACGCCTGACTTCGCCGAAGGCGAGCGCCGCCTGCAGGCCAAGGCCGCGCTGCTGCGCGATACCCCCGGTTTCGAACAGTGCCGCATTGCCGACTACGGCAGCCGCCGCCGCTACTCGCGCGACTGGCACGCGCGCCTGCTGCCGTTGCTGCGCGATGCACTGGGCCCGCAGCTGGTGGGCACCAGCAACGTGCACTTCGCCCGCCTCTATGGCATGACCCCGCACGGCACGATGGCGCACGAGTACCTGCAGGCGTTCCAGGCGCTGGGCCCTCGGCTGCGCGATTCGCAGGTGGCGGCACTGGAATCGTGGGCGCGCGAGTACCGTGGCGACCTGGGGATCGCGCTGTCCGACGTGGTCGGCCTGGACGCGTTCCTGCGCGACTTCGACATGTACTTCTGCAAGCTGTTCGACGGCGTCCGCCATGACTCCGGCGATCCGTTCGACTGGGGCGACCGCATGCTGGCGCACTTCCAGCAGCGCCGGGTCGACCCGCGCAGCAAGGTCCTGGTCTTCAGCGACGGCCTGGACATCGCCAAGGTCATGCGCCTGTACGACTACTTCCGTGGCCGCTGCCAGGTCGCGTTCGGCGTCGGCACCCACCTGACCAATGATCTGGGTCCGACGCCGCTCAACATCGTCATCAAGATGGTCCGCTGCAACGGCCAGCCGGTGGCCAAGCTCAGCGATTCGCCGGGCAAGAGCATGTGCGACGACCCCGGTTACCTGGCTTACCTGCGCCAGGTCTTCGAGCTGCCGCAGCCGGCGTAATCGCGCCGACCTTCAGGGCTGCTTACAGGTAGTCGACAACGACCAGGTAGGCGCCCTGCAACGGCTGCTGCTTCGAGGCCTGCACGCTGTAGCGCTCGGAGAAGGCGATATCGCCGGCGCGCATCGCGCTGGCCGACACCGACAGCTTCTGCCCCTGGCGCTTGCCATCGCGCAGCGTTGCGGCCTGGCCATCGGCCAGCGCCGTCACAGCCACCGTCGAGCCCTTGGCCGACGGCGGGCAGGCCGCCAGGCTCAGCTCGCCCTGGGACAGGTTGGTCGTGCAGCCCGGTTCGACAATGCGGCCGCTGAAGCGGATGCTGCCGCTGCTGGCCTGGGCCACGGCACTGATTGACATCAGGGCCACGCACAGCAGAAGGGAGGTTCTCATGACACGTTCTCTGGTTCGGTGTGTCCTAGTTAGCGACAGCTTCGATCAGCCTTTAATAGGACGATTCCGAATCTGCTAGGCCCATCACCAAGAAAGAGTGATGCGCATCAAAGAAGTCGATTTCCACCTGAAAAAGGCCTGTTTCCATGCATGCCGAACGCGCCACCCGAAGCGTCATCCAAGGTCGTTTCCAACCTCATCCAGCGACCGTCACCTTCCCGCACCTCCAAGGTCATCATTGCGCCTATCACGTCACATTTGCAGCGTCAATGAATTGACGTTCAGAAAAATAATGAGACTTTCATCACACTTGTGCATATACGTGCGTCACGGATTCAGGGGGCGTATGTCCGAATCCGGCCACAGGTGAGACGCAAGGATGGGTCTTGTTCGCCCGGCAGTGCTCCTTGCTTCCTCCTCTACTTCCATCTCTTCAGTAGGGTTAGGTAAAAGCGAATGCACAAGATCAACCTCATTGCCGCTCTGATGCTGGCCGCCGCTCCGCTGGCCGCCAACGCCGCCGACGGCACCATCACCTTCACCGGCAAGGTGACCGACAAGACCTGCACCATCTCGACCCCGGGCGGCAAGGACTTCGCCGTCAACCTGCCGACCGTGTCCAAGAACACGCTGGCCGCCGCCGGCAACGTCGCAGGCCGTACCCCGTTCGCGATCAACCTCACCAAGTGCAGCGCCGGCAACGTCGCGACCTACTTCGAGCCGGGTTCGACCGTTGACTTCAACACCGGCCGCCTGCTGAACCAGGCCTCGGCCAACGCTGCCACCAACGTGCAGCTGCAGCTGCTGGGCTCGAACAACCAGGTCCTGCCGATCAAGGCTGCAGGCGCTGGCCAGGCCCAGACCAACTCGCAGTGGGTCACCGTCGGCACCGACGGCTCGGCCGACCTGAACTACTACGCCGAGTACTACGCCACTGCCGCCGCCACCCCGGGCGACGTCACCAGCAGCGTCAAGTACACGATCATCTACAACTGATCGCAGCCGTACCCGCATTGGCCGGCGTACGCGCCGGCCAGTGCCTCGCGGCCTCTGGCCCCATACCTCGAGCGTAGTACTTCCGATGAAAGCATTCTTTCCCCGGGCGCTGCTGCTGGCAGCGTTCACGCTGCCCTTCTGCCAGGACGCACTGGCCGGCGTGGTGGTCAATGGCACGCGGGTGATCTATCCGGCGCAGGCACGCGAAGTCACCGTGCAGGTCGACAACGTTGGCGAATCGCCCGCCCTGGTCCAGGCCTGGATCGACAGTGGCGACGCCAACCAGACCGCCGATACCAGCGACGCCCCGTTCGTACTGACGCCGCCGATCGCGCGCGTCGAACCGGGCCGCAGCCAGGCGCTGCGCCTGATCTTCTCCGGTGCGCAGCTGCCGACCGACCGCGAGTCGGTGTTCTGGCTCAACGTGCTGGACGTGCCGCCGTCGCCGGACAACGCCGACAGTGGCGACCAGAACTACCTGCAGGTCGCGTTCCGTTCGCGCCTGAAGCTTTTCTACCGGCCGCAGGGCCTGAAGGGCGTCGCCAACGACGCGCCGGCAGCGCTGCGCTGGACCCGTTCGGGCGACCGTCTGCGGGTGGAAAACCCAAGCCCCTTCCACGTCACCCTGGCCGAAGTGCATGCCGTGACCGGCAGCACTGAAAAGGCTGTCGAGGACAAGGGCGCAATGGTCGCGCCGAAGCAGAGCCTGGAGTTCGCCGCACCGGCGGGCACCGACCAGGTCCGCTTCATCACCATCAACGACTACGGCGGCCGGGTGGAACACACGATCCGCCTCGGCAGCACCGGGGGCTGAACGCGCCGCGCTGGCCCACGGCCGGCGCATCCCGCCACCGCCGCCGTGCGGCGAACTGAAGGAATGTCAGTGTGATCGGAAACAGATTGACATTGTCGATCCATCAGGCGCTTTGCCTGCTGGTTGCTGGCATGGCCTGCCCAGGATGGGCGCTGGCTGCTCCGGCCAATCTCGGCGAACAGGCGCTGATGGCGCAGAGTGGTGCGGCCAATGCGCGTGCCCCGGAATCGGCCCAGTTCAACTCCAGCTTCCTGTCTGGCCAGGCCAAGCAGGTCGATCTGGCGGCCTTCAGCAACGGCAACCCGATGGTGGCCGGCAACTACCGTGTCGACGTCTACGTCAACGGAGCCTGGCAGGGCCGCCGCGACCTGCAGTTCAAGGCCGATGCGCAGGGCCGCGTAGACGCCTGCCTGCCGCTGCCGATGCTGGAAGAAATGGGCGTGGACAGCGAGGCCGTGCTGCTGCAGCAGGACCCGTCCGTGCCGACCGACAAGACCAGCTGCGTGCCGGTCCAGCAGCGCATGGCCAATGCCTATGGTGTCTACGACAGCGGCAACCTGCGCTACGACCTCAGCATCCCGCAGGTGTTCCTGCGCCGCGAGGCGCGTGGCTACGTCAACCCGGCACTGTGGGACCGTGGCATCAATGCCGGCTTCGTCGGCTACAGCTTCAATGCCATCGACAGCGACAGCCGCGTCGAAGGCGGCCAGCGCAACCGCAGTGCCTACCTGGGCCTCAACGCGGGCCTCAACCTGGGCGGGTGGCAGTTCCGCCACGATTCGAACCTGACCTGGTCCGAGGGCGACGGCCGTCATTGGCAGAGCATCGCGACCTACGCCCAGCGCGGCATCCCGCAGGTGCGCGGCATGCTCACCATCGGTGAGGCCTACACCACCGGCGAGCTGTTCGATTCGATCGGTTACCGCGGTGCCAGCCTGGCCAGCGACGACCGCATGCTGCCCGATTCGCTGCGCGGTTACGCGCCGGTCGTGCGCGGCATCGCCGAGACCAACGCGCGCATCGAAGTGCGCCAGAACCAGCAGCTGATCTATTCCTCGACCGTATCGCCGGGCAGCTTCGTCATCGACGATCTTTATCCGACCGGCTATGGCGGCGACCTGGAAGTAAGCGTGATCGAGGCCGATGGCCGTCGCCGCGAGTTCAAGGTGCCGTTCGGTTCGGTGCCGCAGATGCTGCGCGAAGGCGTGTCGCGTTACTCGCTGACCGCCGGCCAGGTGCGCAACAAGCTGCTGGCCGATGAGCCGTGGCTGGTGCAGGGCACCTACCAGCGCGGTATCGGCAACCAGCTGACCCTTTACGGCGGCAGTGCACTGAGTGATGGCTACCTGTCGCTGCTGTACGGCGTCGGCCTGTCCACGCCGGTCGGCGCGTTCGCCGCCGACGTCACCCATGCGCGTACCTCGTTCGACCACTACGGCAACCACACCGGTGCCAGTGTGCGCCTGAGCTACAGCAACATGATCGGCGAGACCGGGACCAACCTGACCCTGGCCGCCTACCGTTACTCGACCGAGGGCTTCTACAGCCTGCAGGACGCACTGTACGGTCGTGATTCGGACAAGCGTGGCATCGATCCGACCACCCGCGGCCGCCAGCGCAGCCAGTTCCAGGTGACGCTGAACCAGCCCCTGGGTCGTCGCGGCGGCGCGCTGTACCTGACCGGTTCGGTGCGCGACTTCTACGATCGCCCCGGCACCTCCAAGCAGTACCAGGTCGGCTACAACAATGCCTGGCGCTCGGTGAACTATGGCTTCTCGGCGCTGCGCACCGAAGAGGGCGTACTGGGCCGTTCCGATACCCAGTACCTGCTGTCGATGAGCGTGCCGCTGGGCCGTGGCACCCACCCGGTGTCGTTCAGCGCCGACCTCGGCGTGCGCGACCGCGGTGGCTACGACAACAGCCGCGTCGGCATCACCGGTTCGGCAGGCGTCGACAACAACTTCAGCTATGGCGCAGCCCTGTCCGACTCGCGCGAGGGTGGCACCACCGCGGTCGGCAACGTCGAATACCGCAGCCGCTACTCCGCGTTGAACGCCACCTACAGCCACTCGCGTGATTTCCGCCAGGCCTCGGTCGGTGCCAACGGCAGCGTGGTCGTGCATCCAGGCGGCTTCACCTTCACCCCGCAACGTGGCGACACCATGGTGCTGGTGGAAGCGCCGGGTGCACGCGATGCCATCGTCAGCAACGCCCCGGGCCTGCGTGTCGATGGCCGCGGCTACGCGGTGGTCCCGTACGTGTCGCCGTACCGCCTCAACACCGTCACCCTCGACCCGCAGGGCATGGCCCACGACGTCGAACTGGAGAGCACCAGCCAGGCGATCGCGCCGTTCGCCGGTGCCATCAGCTACCTGCGCTTCGATACCCGCAAGGGCAACGCGCTGCTGATCCAGGTACGCAACCCTGATGGCCGCACCATGCCGTTCGGTGCACAGGTCAAGGACGAGCAGGGCCAGCCGGTGGGCATGGTCAGCCAGGGCGGCCGCCTGTACGTGCGCAGTGAAAAGAACCAGGGCCGCCTGCTGGTGGAGTGGGGCGCAGGTGCCGACCAGCGCTGCACCGTCGATTACCAGGTTCCGGCGGACGCCGATGCGTCCAAGACCGGCTTCATCCCGCTGGAGGCAGCATGCCGATGATTTCTTCCCGTGGTCGCAAAGTGCTGGCCGCAATGGCACTGCTGGGCAGTGTGTTGATGGCGCAGCAGGCCAGCGCGGCCTGCCGCATCCAGATCAACGGTTTCGTTGCCCAGGATGTGCAGATGGACATGGGCCAGATCGTGATTCTGCCCAGCACCCCGGTGGGGGGCGTGATCAAGGAAATCAGCGTGCCGATCAACCAGCAGAACAGCGTCGCCCGCTGCGACTATTGGTATGGCGGCAGCTCGACCGGCGAGTATGTCAATGCCCCGCAGAAGCGGCCAGTGGCCGGCTTTGCCAACGTCTACGAGACCGGTGTTGCAGGCGTGGGTATCCGACTGTTCCGCGACTCCGGCGCGATCCAGACGTACTACCCGCATTCCATCAACTTCGGTGCCAACTCCACCATCTCGCTGATCGGTGGCCAGTTCCGCATCCAGCTGATCAAGACCGCCGCGCAGACCGGTTCGGGGGTGATCGCACCCAATGGCCGCTTCACTACCTATTACTTCGATGGGGATGGTCCCAGCCGCCCGGTACTGACCTCGACCTTCAGGGGCTCGGGCACCACCGTGGTCAGCCCGACCTGCGAAGTGCAGGCCGGCAGCCGCAACATCGCGGTCGATTTCGGCAGCGTGGCCAACACCACCTTCACCGGCGTCGGCTCGCGCGCGGTCGACCGTGACTTCGAGATCCGCCTGAACTGCCAGGGCAGCAACGTGGCCGCCTACCAGAGCAAGATCGGCATCCGCCTGGATGCCGATCAGGACAGCTCGAACATGCCCGGCGTGCTGAAGCTGAGCGCAGCCACCAACAGCGCCACCCGCATCGGCATCCAGATGGTCCAGCGCGACGGCAGCACCGAACGCGAGGTGCGCTTCGGCCAGACCATCAGTGTCGGCACGACCACTACCGGTACCAGTGTCATGAGCCTGCCGCTGCGGGCCCGCTATGTGCAGACCCAGGCCGGCACCGTCGGTGCCGGCACCGCCAACGGGCAGGCGACGTTCACGATCCAGTACGAGTAGTACGCGCTTTCCATTGCTGAGTTTCGAGCCTCACGTCGCCCGTTCCGCGGGCGGCGTTGACTGCGTCTTGATCCCGCAAACGTGAAGATCAGGGCTATCATTGCCGTACAGAAACATGAATGTGATGTACGTCATGAAAGTGACCTCCTTTTCACCGCAGCGCCTCCACTGCCGGGCTTTCCGCCCGGTTGAGGGGCAATGAAAGGATCCGGCGTGCCTGCGACCCACCTTGCCATTGCCGGATTGCCCGCCGAGTTCGTCGAGATGCGCAGCGGAGGCCTGTACTGGGTGGTGGCTGCCGGCAGCGCGCCGACGGACCTGCTCGGCGCCGGCGTGCTGGCAACGGCCGAGGCACTGGACGAGGCCGTGCTGGTCACGCTGGGGCGGGGGGCCGAATCGATGCTGGCGCTGCTGCCTGCCGACCAGGGGCCGGCCCGCCTGCGGCTGTTCCAGCGCTCGCACCACGGCATGCAGCAGGCGTTGCGCGGGCTGACCGGCGATCTGCCGCGCACCGCCTCGGCGCGCACCCGGCTCAGCCTGGTGCAGTTCCCGGTGGCGGCGCTGGACGGCTGGGATGATGCCCGGCTGGCGCGCTGGTGCCAGCAGCTGCAGGAATGGGCCGGACAGGCGCAGCAGGTGCTGCTGTTGCTGTGCCACGGCGAAGTGGCGACCCTGGCCCCGCGCTGTTGTCACTGAGCCGGAACTGCGCCGGTGTGGCCCAGCTGCATCCGCATCGTGGCGCTCTGCAGCTGCTGCTGCATTACTGGTCCAACAGCCATGGCGTGGTGGCCCAGCGATCATTCGGCGTCGAGCAGGAAAGCCGCGGGCTGCGCCACCTGGCCGAGGCCGATGCCGCCGACACTGGGATCGATGCGACCAGTGGCAGCGACCGCGATGTCTTCCTGGCCCAGGCCGAAGTACTGGAAGGTGCGCCGCCGTTGTCGGCGGCCTGGCGCCTGTATGACGGTTGGGCCGGATTGCTGCCGGCCGCGCTGCAGGCGCGCGAGGCCACCGTGGTGCTGGCCATCGACGAGAATGCCAAGGTGGATGCACTGGCCCGCCTGCTGCACCGCCTGCGCCGCGAACGTGGCAATGCGCTGAAGCTGGTGGTGCGCGAGCTGCAGCCCTGCCTGCGCTACGCCGATGAGCGGCTGCTGATGCAGTGCGGTTGCAGCCTGGTGGTGCCGTCAGCGACGCCTTTGCCGCGACTGCTGACCCTGCTGGAAACCGTGCAGCGGCAGCGTTGGCAGGGCCAGCTGGCGGAAGAACCAGAGCCGCTGATCCGTTCGCATCGACCGCCATCGGTGAGTGGCCTGGTCAACGCCGCACGCTTCCGCCAGATCGCAGGTGATCGCATCGACCAGGACGGTAGTGCGGTGGAAAGCGCCGTGCTGGCGCTGCAGCCGGTGGCCGGCCTGCGTGCCGAGCAGACCCTGCAGCAGCTGCGCATCCGCCGCCAGGGCGATCTGGCCTGTGTCTACCGCGGGCAGGTACGCCTGTTCCTGTTTGGTTGCCGGCGTGATGCGTTCGAGCAGGCCCTGGGCAATCTGTTCCGCCTGCCCTGGCGCGAGCTGTTCGATGGCTACCAGCGCTTGGCCGAGTACGACATTGCAGCGATGAACGCCCACGGCAGCGATCCGGAGGCCGAGGTACTGCCCGAAGCACCTGCGGCCCTGCCGGCTGTGGCCCCGGCGCTCGAGGCGCCTGTTTTCACCGCCCCGAAGCCGCTGCGGCTGGGAGATCGCGCATGACCACCGACCAGCAACTCTGGACCCTGATCGTCGCCTGCGCGCTGGTGATGATTCCCTTTGGAGCCATGCTCGGCACGCTGTGGCGCGGGCTGCGCCGCCGTGTCGCGCGCTGGCTGCCACCCCGCCATCTGCGCCGCGCCGGTGTACGCCAGCGTGCGCCGCGGAGGGCTGCATGAGTCCGCAGATGGCACCCGCATCTCCCTTCGCCTGGGCCGACCTGCGCGGCTGGAACCTGTATTTCCTGTCCAAGGTGGTACTGGCCTGGATGGGCGCGCTGGATCTGAAGATCCTGCCCAACCTGCTGTTCCTTGGCGCACTGCTGATTCCACTGCGCTGGCGCTGGGCACGCATCGCGCGCACCATCGTCGCGATACCGGTGGGCGTGGCCCTGTACTACCAGGACACCTGGTGGCCGCCGTTCCGGCGCCTGTTGGTGCAGCCTGGCGTGCTGGACTTCTCGGCGGACTACTGGCTCGAGCTGGCCCAGCGCTTCATCAACTGGCAGATGGTGGCGGTGCTGGCGATGCTGGTGCTGGCCTACGTACTGCTCAAGCCGTGGCTGCGCATCACCACCCTGAGCGTGCTGGGCATGCTTGGCCTGGCTGTGATGGCGATACCGGTGCCGGCGGGCTGGAACTGGGGGCAGGGTAGCGCCACCGCGGCCACCGCCAGCGCCGCAGGCACCTCGGGTGGCGGCCTGCCGCCGGCCAACAACGAGACGCTCAATGCATGGCTGGCCAGCTTCTACCAGCAGCAGGCCAGCCTCAAGACCAGCTTCCCGGCACCGGGCAGCGGCGCGCCGTTCGACGTCATCATCCTCAACATCTGCTCGCTGGCATGGAGCGATCTGGATGAAGTGGGGCTGCGCCAGAACAACCTGCTCGACCACATGGACGTGGTATTCGACGACTTCAACTCGGCAACCGCCTACAGCGGCCCGGCGGCGATCCGCCTGCTGCGCGCCAGCTGTGGCCAGACCTCGCACACCGCGCTGTTCGATCCGGTGCCGGCCGAGTGCCAGCTGTTCTCGAACCTGCAGCATCTGGGCTTCCAGAGCGAGCTGGCGATGAACCATGACGGCCACTTCGACGATTTCATCGGCGAACTGCACCAGTACGGTGGGCTGCAGGCGCAGCCGATGGACATCAGCGCGTTTCCTAAAGCGCTGGTGGCGTTCGACAAGTCACCGCTGCGCCGCGATGGCGATGTGCTGATGGCGTGGTGGAAACAGCGGCTGGCCGGGTCCAGCCAGCAGGTGGCGCTGTTCTACAACACGATCTCGCTGCACGATGGGAACCGCATCGTCGGTGCCGATGGCCGTTCGAATGCCGCCGACTACAAGGCGCGTGCGGAAATGGTGCTGGGCGACATGGCCGGTTTCGTCGATGCGGTGGAGAAGAGTGGTCGCCGCGCGATGATCGTGGTGGTGCCCGAGCATGGCGCGGCCCTGCATGGCGACCGCATGCAGATTCCGGGCATGCGTGAGATTCCCAGCCCGTCGATCACCCACGTGCCGGTGGGCGTGAAGCTGATCGGCATGGGCGCGCCGGCGGCCGGCGGCCCACGTCATGTCCCCGAGCCGAGCAGCTACCTGGCGGTGTCCGAGCTGGTGTCGCGCGTGTACGCGCTCAATGCCCAGTCGCCGCCGAGCGAGCGCAACTGGGACAGCCTGCTGAAGGGGTTGCCGCAGACACCGTCGGTATCGGAGAACGAAGGCGCCAAGGTCATCGAGTACGCCGGCAAGCCCTGGCTGCAGCTGCAGGGCAGCCAGACCTGGAGCCCCTACCCGGAGGAGGCGCGCTGATGCCTGCCGACATTCTTGCCGTGCCGGTCACGCTGTCCGTGGAAGAGGACGACATCGACCTGCTGCGCCGCAGCCTGGACATGCCGGGGTTGCCCTACGTGGACTTCTCGGCCCAGCAGGAACGTGCACGGGCGCTGGCGCGCTGGCCGTTGCTGGCTGAACTGGAGCCGCGCCGATGAGCACCGTGTTGTCGCTGCAGGGCATCCATGGCGGAACCGGCGTCACTACGGTGCTTGCCGCGCTGGGCCAGGGCCTGCACGCCCAGGGGCAGCGCGTGCTGCTGGTCGAATGCAGCCCGGACCAGATGCTCGGCCTGCACCTGGGCCTGCCTGCCGACGTGGACAACGGTTGGGCGCGCGCGCAGCTGGACGGTACGGATTGGCGTGATGCCGCCTACGCCGTCGCAGCAGGACTCGCGGTGCTGCCCTACGGTCGTGTCGACGCCGAGGCCGCGATGCACATCGAACAGCAGCTGCAGCAGGCACCTGCCACCTGGGTCGAACGCATTCCGCTGCTGGAGGCCCAGTTCGACTGGATCCTGTTCGACCTGCCGCAGCGCCTGCCGGCGCACGCTGCGGCCATCAACCAGCACGCACGCTGCACGCTGCCGCTGCGCCTGGCCTGTGTCGATCCGGTCAGCCATGTGTTCCTGCAACGACAGCCGGATGACACCCGCCTGCTGCTGGCCAACCGCTATGACCCGGTCATTCCGGTGCAGCGCGACCTGATGCAGCTGTGGCTGCACGCGCACGGCGCGCGGCTGGTGCCGCAGCCGCTGCACGAGGATGCGCGGGTACCCTCCGCATTGGCCAGCAAGCAGCCGCTGGGCCGCTATGCGACCGATTCGCTGGCTGCTGCCGATGTGGATGGCCTGGTGCTGTGGTGCCTGGCGGAGGCCGCACGGCGCCAGGCCACGGCGGGGGCACGCTGATGGGCGCCCGCGTCTACTACCTGGGCTGGGGGCGCCTGCGCGAACGCGTGCATGCGTCCTGGCCGACACGGTCGCTGCTGTGGCTGCTGCAGTGCGTGGGCTGGGCGTTCCTGCGCCTGGAAGGGCCGGCGTGGCAGGCACAGGCCCCGCGCCTGCGCAACGCCTTCCCGCAGATCCAGGGCGACCGTCGCTGGCGCCCGGGCGATCCGCTGCGGTTGCTGATCCAGGCCATGTGGCTGTCGGTGGTGCGGTTGGTACCGCAGCCTTCGCTGAGGCGGCAGCGGTTGGCCCAGGCCCGGCGCGAACGCATTGCCGAACTGCGTGGCGCGGCCGGTCGTGGCCGCCTGCGCTATCTGCGCGCCATGCGCGATGTGCCCAGTGAATTCTGGAACAGCCGCGTGGCGGCCTGGTTCGGCCGGAAGATGGGCAGCCTGTCGCCACGTTCGCGGCACCTGCTGACCCTGCTGGTCGGGTTGGCCACGCTGGGGCTGGCGGCGCTGTGCATCACCCAGCCGTTCACCTATCTCGCGCAGTTCGTGTTCGTCGTACTGCTGTGGGTCATCGCGCTGCTGGTGCGGCGCATGCAGGGGCGCTATGCGACGCTGGTGCTGGTGGTGCTGTCGATCACCGTGTCCTGCCGTTACCTGTGGTGGCGCTACACCGCCACGCTGAACTGGAACAGTACCTTCGACCTGGTCTGTGGCGTGGTGCTGCTGGCGGCGGAAACCTATTCGTGGCTGGTGCTGATGCTGGGCTACGTGCAGGTGGCCTGGCCGCTGCGTCGCCGTCCGGCGCCGTTGCCGGCCGATATACGCCAGTGGCCGACGGTGGATGTGCTGATTCCCACCTACAACGAAGACCTGGCGCTGGTGCGGCACACCGTGTACGCAGCAATGGGCCTGGACTGGCCGGCCGACAAGCTGCGCATCCATATCCTCGATGATGGCAAGCGCGAAGAATTCCGCGCATTCGCCGAGCGTGCCGGGGTCAACTACATCACCCGCGCCGATAACCGCCATGCCAAGGCCGGCAATCTCAACCATGCGTTGACCCTGATCGATGGTGAGCTGGTGGCCATCTTCGACAGCGATCACCTGCCGGTGCGTTCGTTCCTGCAGATCACCTGCGGCTGGTTCCTGCGCGACCCGAAACTGGCGCTGGTGCAGACCCCGCACCACTTCTTCTCGGCCGATCCGTTCGAACGCAACCTGCAGGTGTTCCGCAGCGACCCCAATGAAGGCGAGCTGTTCTACGGCCTGGTGCAGGACGGCAACGACCTGTGGAACGCGGCGTTCTTCTGCGGCTCCTGCGCGGTACTGCGGCGCGAGGCCATCGATGCCATCGGCGGGTTTGCCACCGAGACCGTCACCGAAGATGCGCACACCGCGCTGCGCCTGCATCGCAACGGCTGGAACTCGGCCTACCTGCGCATTCCGCAGGCGGCCGGCCTGGCCACCGACAGCCTCGGCGCGCACGTCAACCAGCGCATCCGCTGGGCACGCGGCATGGTGCAGATCTTCCGCATCGACAACCCGCTGCTGGGCAAGGGCCTGAGCCTGTTCCAGCGCTTCTGCTACGCCAATGCGATGCTGCATTTCCTGGCCGGTATTCCGCGCCTGGTGTTCCTCACCGCGCCGCTGGCGTTCCTGCTGCTGCACGTCTACATCATCTATGCGCCGGCGCTGGCCATCCTGCTTTTCGTGGTGCCGCACATGGCCCACGCAAGCCTTACCAACGCACGCATCCAGGGCAAGTACCGGCGGCCGTTCTGGGGTGAGGTGTACGAAACGGTGCTGGCCTGGTACATCGCACGGCCCACCACCGTGGCACTGTTCAGCCCGGGTCGTGGCAAGTTCAACGTCACCGACAAGGGCGGCACCCAGGCCGGCGATCGATTCGACTGGCGCGTGGCGCAGCCCTACCTGGTGCTGGCGCTGCTGAACGTGCTGGGCCTGTGCTTTGCCGTGTGGCGCTTCATGCACGGGCCGCTCGATGAACGCGGCACGGTGGTCGTCAGTTCGCTGTGGGTGCTGTACAACCTGCTGATCATCGGCGGTGCGCTGGCGGTGGCCGCTGAAGTGCAGCAGGTGCGGCGCACGCACCGCGTCACCACCCACCTGCCGATGGCGCTGCAGGTGCCCGATGGCCGCCGCCTGCGCGGCGTGCTGCAGGACTACTCCAACGATGGCGTAGGCGTTGAACTCGGCGAAGACGCACAGCTGGCCGAGGGCCAGCGCGTGCAGGTGCTGCTGGGGCGAGGGCGCCGCGAGTTCGCGTTCCCGGCGCGGGTGCAGCGCACGGTCGGCCAGCGACTGGGTCTGCTGCTGCTGTTCGAGAACGAACGCCAGCGCGTCGAGTTCGCCCAGTGCACCTTTGCCCGCGCCGATGCCTGGCTCGACTGGCACGCCGGTTACCAACCCAAGAGCCTGCCGCGCAGCCTGTGGAGCGTGCTGGTCCTGGGCTGGCGCGGCTATCGGCGGATGGGCGATTTCGCACCGTTCGACCTTGACCGCCCGGCACACTGGAACCGTCGCCTGCTGCGATGGCTGGCCAGCTTTGCTCCGCAACGTCCGCTTCTTTCCCACCCGGCTGACCCAGCCGCTGATCCAGGGCTTCGTCCATGACCCTTCCGTCCTCTCTGCGTTGGCTGCTGCTGCCCCTGCTGGCCCTGCCCGTGGCGTCAGGCAACAGCGCGCCTGCTCCGGCACCGGTCGCCCCTTCCACCACAGCGCCTGCCGCGCCGCCGGTGCCGAGCGTGACGGCCGCACCCGCCACCACTCCCGCCGCCGGTACCGAGCCCGCGCTGGCGCAGACCTGGACGGGCAGCGCCTGGCCCTGGCAGCGGCAGAACACCTTCGCGCAGCTGGGGCGCCGCCAGGACACGCTGCTGTCGGGGGTGCGCAATGCCACCACCTTCGAGTTCCAGGTCCGCCGTGACCGCCTGGTCCGTGATGCGGAACTGGATCTGAGCTTCACGCCGTCACCGTCGCTGCTGCCGACCCTGTCGCACCTGCGGGTCTACCTCAACGACGCGATGATGGGCGTGGTGCCGATCAGCAACGACCAGCTGGGCCGCCCGGTGCAGGCCAAGCTGCCGCTGGACGCACGCCTGATCGCTGATTTCAACCAGGTCCGCCTGGAGTTCGTCGGCCACTACACCGACATCTGCGAAGAGCCGACGCACAGCTCGCTGTGGGTCAACCTGTCCAGCAACAGCACGTTGCGCCTGGGAGGCCAGCCGCTGGCGATGCAGGACGACCTGGCCAACTTCCCGCTGCCGTTCTTCGATCCGCGCGATACCGCACGGCTGGAACTGCCGGTGGTGTTCGCCGCCGCACCGAGCCTGGCGCAGCAGCGCGCGGCGGCGGTGATGTCCTCCTACTTCGGCAGCCTGTCCGGCTGGTGGCGCCAGGCGCGCTTCCCGGTCAGCTTCGGCACGCTGCCGGACAAGGGCCACGCGGTGGTGCTGGCGGTCAACGGCAGGTTCCCGCCGGTGATCGCCAACCATGCCCCGGTGAAGGGCCCGATGATCGAACTGATGTCGCTGCCGGAGGATCCGCAGCGCAAGCTGCTGCTGGTGCTGGGCCGCAACGATGAGGATCTGCAGAAGGCGGTGGCCGCGATGGCGGCCGGCAACGTGCTGTTCCGCGGCCGCCAGGTCAGCGTCGACGAGATCAAGCCACTGGCCCCGCGCAAGCCGTACGACGCGCCGAACTGGGTACGTACCGACCGCGCCGTCCGCCTGGCCGAACTGCTCGACTACCCGCAGCAGTTGCACGCCAACGGCGTGTCGCCGCAGCCGATCACGGTCAACCTCAACCTGCCGCCGGACCTGTTCATCTGGCGCAACCAGGGCATTCCGCTGAACCTGCGCTACCGCTACACGCCGCCGTTCGGCAGCGATGAGTCGCGGCTGGGCGTGGCGATCAACGACCAGTTCATCTCCAGCTTCCCGCTGGTGCGCCGCAACGGCAAGCAGGGCCTGGAGGAAATCCGCCTGCCGGTGCTGGCCGGCGATGCCGGTGCCGACGACGGGCGCCTGCTGATTCCGGCGCTCAAGCTGGGCGACCGCAACCAGCTGCGCTTCGATTTCAACTTCGCCAGCGTGATGGGCAGTGCGCAGCGCGACCACTGCCAGACCGTGCTGCCGCCCAACCTGCAGGCAGCGATCGAAGAGGACTCGACCATCGACTTCTCCGGGTTCCATCACTACATGGGCCTGCCGGACCTGTCCGCATTCGCACTCAGCGGTTTCCCGTTCACCCGCATGGCCGATCTGTCCGAGACCGTCGTGCTGGTGCCGCCCAGCGCCAGCGAAGCACAGGTCAGCCTGCTGTTGAACCTGATCGGTGGGCTGGGCGTGCAGAGTGGCTACCCGGCCTATGGCCTGCGCCTGTCCGATGACTGGAAGCAGGCCAGCGCACTGGATGCGGACCTGCTGATGCTGGGCGCCTTGCCGGCGGAGCTGCGCGGCAGCCAGCAGCTGTCGCTGCTGATCGACGACCAGCGCACGCGCCTGCTCAACGGCCAGTCGCCGTCGCCGCAGCAGGCGATGGAAGAGGCCCGCCGTGGCAGCCGCGATGGCGACCCGGCGGTGACCGAAGTAGCAGTGAGCGCGCAGGCACCGTTTGCCGCGATCATCGGCATGCAGTCGCCGAAGCATGCGCAGCGCAGCATCGTTTCGCTGGCCGCCAGCAATGCCGCCGACTACGGCCTGCTCGACGATGCACTCAGCGATACCGGCAAGCGCGAAGCCATCGCAGGTTCGGTGGCGATCCTGCGTACCTCGGGCATCCACAGCCAGTTCGTCGGCGATCACTACTACGTTGGCGCGCTGCCGTGGTGGCTGCTGCTGTGGTACCACCTGGCCGACCACCCGGCACTGCTGGCGGTGCTGGCGACGCTGGTGGTGCTGATGGTCGCTTTCCTGCTGTGGCGCACGCTGCGCTGGGTCGCGGTCAAGCGCCTGGACCCGGGGCACTGATGGCACGTACGCGGCATCCGCTGGTCACCGCTTCCGGCCTGGTCCTGTTGGGACTGGCCGGTGCCGGGCCCTGCGCGGCGCAGGCCCTGCCCGATACACCGGGCGGAACCGTCGCCGAGCAGCGCCAGTGGCTGCTTCAGCAGGTGCGCATCGGAGAGGCCACCGGTCGCCAGAGCCTGATCGAAGACGCGCTGGCGCGGCTGCGCATGCTGGCGCCGGATGATCGCGGCACGCTGGTGGCGATCCTGGAAGTGCAGCTGTCGCAGCAGAAGCTGCAGGATGCCGAGGCGACCCTGAAGCGCCTGCGCGAGATCGGCACGGGCACCCGTGAACTGGCCGCCGGCGAGCGCCTCTGGCAGGCCTATCGCGGTGACCTGCAGCAGGATCTGCAGCAGGCGCGGCTGTTCGCTGCCGGTGGTCGCAGCGCCGAAGCGCTGGCGATCTACCGGCGCCTGTTCAACGATGATCCACCTGGCCTGCAGCTGGGCCTGGAGTACTGGCGCCTGCGCGGCGCCCAGGCGGATGGGCGTGCACAGGCGATCCGTGCGCTGGGCGAACTGGACCGCAGTTATCCGGGCAATGTGCCGTTGCTGCAGGCGCTGTCGCAGATGCTGTTCGCGGCCGGCCGCGATGCCGAGGCGCTGGCCGCGCTGCAGCGCATGGGGCGTAATCCGGAAGCCCGCGGCATGGCGGCGGACGCCGAGTGGGCCTACCTGAAGGATCAGCCGGCCGACGACCGCAGCGTGCGCCGGCTGCAGGACTTCATCACCCGCAACCCGACGTTCGCCGACATCGCATTGGTGCGCGAGCGCTACACCGACCAGCACAAGCGGGTCAGTGACCCGGCGTGGCGCGCCGGCCTGCGTGGCCAGCAGTTGCTCGACGCAGGCCGCAATGAAGAGGCCGAGCGCGCTTTCCTGCAGGCGCTGCGCGGCTATCCACGCGAGCCCGATCTGCTGGGTGGACTGGGCATGGCGCTGATGCGCCAGGGCCGCCGCGAGCAGGCCATCAACTATTTCCAGCGTGCGGTGCAGGCCACCCCGGCCGGTGACAGCAACGACAAGTGGCGTGACCTGATTGCCAGTACCCGCTACTGGCTGCAGCTGGACCAGGCCGATGCGGCGCTGGCCGCCGGCCGGCTGGACGAGGCCGAGCGCCTGTATGCGCAGGCGCGTCGCCAGCAGCCCCGCGACGTCAATGCTGCAATGGGCCTGGTCGACGTGGCCGTGGCCCGCGGCGATGACGCCGCAGCCGAACGCCAGCTGCAGGTTGCCCGGCGGATGGCGCCCAACGATGCCAACGTGATCCGCAAGCTGGTGCAGCTGTACGGCCGCACCGACCCGCAGCGGCTGGAAGCCTTCATCAACGCATTGCCCGCCGCCCAGCGCAGGCTGTATGCCGAAGATCTGCGCCAGCTGCAGATCAGTCGACTGCGTGAGCGGCGCGAGCAGGCGTTGGCTGCCGGCGATGCAACCACTGCGATCTCGCTGGGACAGCAGCTGCGCGGCGAACTGCCGGGCGATGCATGGCTGGCCTATGCGCTGGGCAACGAGCTGCGCGCCGCCGGCCGGCAGGACGAGGCCGACGTGGTGGTGGCCGACATGACCACGCACAACCACAGTGCCGAGGCGCGCTACGCGCAGGCGCTCTATCTGTCGGGATCCGATCGGCTGCCGCAGGCGCTGGCGGTGCTCGATGCGCTGCCGCAGGCGCAGTGGGACGATGACATCCGCGCGCTGTCGGCGCGCCTGCAGCGGCAGCAGCTGGTCGATCATCTGTGGGATCTGCGTGCGCAGGGCAGGGAGGCCGAAGCCATCGCGCTGCTGCAGCAGCAACCGCCCAGCACCGACAACGATCTGCTGATGGCCGAATGGGCGCGCCTGCGCGGCGACCACGCGCAGGCGCTGCACTACTACCAGCGCGTGCTTGCTGCACAGCCGGACAACGTGGATGCGCAGCTGGGCCAGGTGCAGGCCTGGATCGGCACCGGCGATCTGGCCAGCGCACGCCGCCAGATGCACGACGCACCGCCGGCAGTGGACGATGCCGGGATCGGCCAGCAGCGCCAGCTCGCCACCATCTGGACCGACCTGCGCGAGGACACGAAGGCGTTGGCGATCCTGCGCGCGTTGCTGGCGCGCAAGACCGGGCCCGACGCACAGTCCTGGCGTGATGCTGCACGGCTGGTGCGCCGCGATGATCCACAGCAGGCGCTGGACATGTATGCGCATGCGATGGCCGACAACGGCCTGTTGGCCCCCAGCCAGGCCGCGCCACGCGACAATCGCGCGCTGACCCTGGCCAGCCGCGAGACGGCCGGCGATGACTGGTTGCGGCGCAGCCTGCGCAGCGACGTGGAGACCCTGTACCAGCAGGAGAATCCCACCCTGACGGTGATGCAGGACACCGGGCGCCGTAGCGACGGAACCCCGGGTATTTCGCGGCTGTCGCGCGATACCCGCATCGCGCATCTCGACGCGCCGTTCGCCGGTGGCCTGGGCTGGGCGCGCATCGAGCAGGTGAGCTTCGATGCCGGCCGCTTCCAGACCGACGGGAACGGGGCCTACGACGAGGATTTCGGTAGCTGCGACCTGGATCTGCTGCAGGCCGACAACAGCCGCCTGCGCGCACCGGGTTGCACCCGTTTCGTGCACCAGCGGCGCACCTCCGGCGCCGGCTTCGCCGTGGGCTGGCGCACCTTGGATGACCGCTGGAACTTCGATATCGGCCACACCCCGTCCAACTACGTGGTCGGCAACTGGCTTGGCGGTGTCACCCTCAATGGTGACCTCGGGCGCTTCGGCTGGGGCGCCACGGTGTCGCGGCGGCCAATGACCAATTCGCTGCTGTCGCAGGCCGGTGCGGTTGATCCGCGCAGTGGCATCAGCTGGGGCGGCGTCACCGCCAACGGCGTGACCTTCAGCCTCGGCTACGACCAGGGTGGCCGCGATGGCGTGTGGTCGAACTGGAGCTGGCATCGGCTGACCGGCCACAACGTGGTCGACAATACCCGTGCACGCGCGATGGTGGGCTGGTACCACAAGCTGATCCAGCGCCCCGACATGCGGCTGGATGTGGGCACCACCGCGATGTACTGGCGCTACCAGAAGGACCTGGGCGGTTACTCGCTGGGCCAGGGCGGCTACTACAGCCCGCAGCGCTATGCGTCGCTGAGCCTGCCGGTCAGCTTCGCCTGGCGCAACGACGTGTGGTCGGTGCGCCTGGATGGCTCGGTAAGTGTGTCCAGTGCGCGTACCTCGTCGATCAGCCGTTTCCCCGACCAGGCATTGATCGAGCGCGTGATCGCACAGCTCGAGCCGCAGTATGGCCCCCTGCAGCTGGACGAGGCCGGCCTGTACACCGGCGACAGCAGCAGCACCGGCACCGGCTACCGCTTGTATGGTGCGGTCGAGCGCCGCCTGGGCGACCACTTCGTGCTGGGTGCCGCCGGCACTCTGCAGCGCAGCCGCGATTTCTCGCCGAATTCGTTCCAGCTCTACCTGCGCTACACCTTCAAGCCCTGGCAGGGAAACCTGCCGTTGCCCGTATCGCCACTGGTGCCGTATGGCGAGTTCCGCTGACCTGCAGCGCCGGCGCCTGCTGCAGGTGGCCGCCACGCTGCCGCTGCTTGGCTGGCGCAGTGCACAGGCCACGCCCGTACCGCGCTGGCCGGCGTGGCAGGTACTGGTGGACAGCAGCCTGAGCCGCGATGGGCGCATGATCGATCGCAGCCAGGACGATCAGCGCAGCACCTCCGAAGGCCAGTCCTATGCGTTGTTCTTCGCCCTGGTCGACAACGACCAGGCGCTGTTCGACCGCGTCCTTGGCTGGACCCAGGACAACCTCGCCGAAGGCGACATGGGCAAGCGCCTGGCGGCCTGGCTGTGGGGACGCGATGGCGCTGGAGCGTGGCGGGTACTGGATGACAACCCGGCCTCGGACTCCGATCTCTGGCTGACCTATGCGCTGCTGGAAGGCGCGCGGCTGTGGCGCCGTCCCGCGTTGAAGGCCATCGCCGAGGGCATGCTCGCGCAGGTGCGGGCACGCGAGATCGTGGACCTGCCCGGGCTCGGCCCGATGCTGTTGCCGGGCCCACAGGGATTCACCGAAGGGGACGCCATGCGGGTCAACCCCAGCTATCTGCCACTGCCGCTGCTGCGCCGCTTTGCGGTGGAGGATCGCAGCGGGCCGTGGCAGGCGCTGGCGCGCAACAGCGTGCAGCTGTTGCAGCAGACCAGCCCAAACGGGTTCGCACCGGACTGGGCGGCGTGGAAAGGCGATCGCTTCGTCGTCGATCCGGTGCGCGGTGCGGTCGGCGGCTACGATGCCATCCGCTGCTACACCTGGGCGGGCATGACCGCACCGCGCGATCCGTTGTTCCGTGCGCAGCTGGCGGCCCTGTCCGGGCCGCTGCAGCGCCTGCGCAGTGGTGCGCCGATGTGGGAGAAGATCGACACCCGCAGTGGCCAGGGGCAGGGCGAAGGCAACTACGGATTCCGCGCGGCCCTGCTGCCGTATCTGATCGCGCAGGGCGACACGGAGCACGCGCAGTCGCTGCGGGCCAGCCTGCCCAGTGCCGAACAGCAGCGTGCTGATGCACCGGCCTATTACTCGCAGATGCTGGCCCTGTTCGGCTTGGGCTGGGCTGAAGGACGCTGGCGTTTCGCCGCCGACGGCCGCCTGCAGCCGCGCTGGTAGCTGCAGTGCTGCGGGGTCGGATCCCATTGCATCGCAATGGGCTCTGGCCCCACACAACGGTCATTCCAGCGCGTAGCGCAGGGTGAACAGCACCGCCACCAGCCACACCGCCGGATGCACTTCGCGCCAGCGCCCGGTGCCGGCCTTCAGCGCGGCATAGGCGATGAAGCCGAACGCCAGGCCGTTGGCAATCGAGTAGGTGAACGGCATCGCCAGCGCACACAGCGCCGCGGGCACCGATTCGGTCAGGTCGCTCCAGTCCACTTCCACCAGTTCGCGCAGCATCAGGCCGGCGACGAACAGCAGCGCGGGCGCGGTGGCATAGCTGGGCACCATTGCCGCCAGCGGCGAGAACAGCAGCGCCGCCAGGAACAGTGCCGACACCACCAGCGCGGTCAGGCCGGTACGGCCGCCTACCTGCACGCCCGAGGCGCTTTCAGCGAAGGCGGTGGTGCTGCTGGTGCCCAGCATCGAACCCGCCACGATGGCGGTGCTGTCGGCCAGCAGCGCGCGGCCGAAACGCTTCTGCGCGCCCGGCAGCTTCAGCAGGCCGGCACGGCCGACCACGCCGTACAGCGTGCCGGTGGCATCGAACACCTCCACCAGCACGAACACCAGCACCACC
Source organism: Stenotrophomonas sp. YJH_SMC_12-1 (assembly GCF_059370935.1). Taxonomy (NCBI): domain Bacteria; kingdom Pseudomonadati; phylum Pseudomonadota; class Gammaproteobacteria; order Lysobacterales; family Lysobacteraceae; genus Stenotrophomonas; species Stenotrophomonas sp. YJH_SMC_12-1. The sequence goes on from NZ_JCAFUD010000003.1 coordinate 302,054, forward strand.
TGCAGAAGTACTGCGATGGGTGCGCCGCCGTCATGGTGCAGCAGGCCCGGCAGGTCCAGCTGCAGGAAGGTGGGTGCAAGGCTCGGCGGCAGCGAGACCAGGCCCTGGTACTGCACGTCGCCCAATGCCCAGCCAGCGCCGGTCACGGCCAGGATGCCGATCAGGATCGCACCGCGGATGCGCCGCGCTTCCAGCACCGCGATCAGCAGGAAGCCGGCCAGTGCCAGCAGCGGCGGCGCCGTGTTCAACGGGCCCAGCGCCACCAGTGTGTCTTCATTGCCGACGATCACGCCGGACTTCTGCAGCGCGATGATCGCCAGGAACAGGCCGATGCCGGCCACGATGGCCGAGCGCAGCGATGAGGGAATACCCGATACCAGCCACGCGCGTACTCCGGTCAGCGACAGCACCAGGAACACCAGGCCTGAGATGAACACCGCACCCAGTGCCTGCTGCCACGGCAGGCCGGCGGCGCCGACCACGGTGAAGGCGAAGAACGCGTTCAGGCCCATGCCGGGCGCCATGCCGACCGGGAAGTTGGCGGCCAGCGCCATCACTGCCGAACCCAGTGCGGCGGCCAGGCAGGTGGCCACGAACACCGCGCCGGCGTCCATGCCAGTGGTGCCGAGGATTTCGGGGTTCACGAAGACGATGTAGGACATCGTCAGGAAGGTGGTGACACCGGCCAGCAGCTCGGTACGCACGGTGGTGCCGTGCTGCTGCAGCTGGAACAGGCGCTCGAACAGGGACATGGAGATTCTCGCGACAATAAGGTGTCACGACCAACGGTCGTGACCTACCCGAATGCAGAACGGCCGCGCAGAGCGCGGCCGTTCTTCCTTTCTTATTTCAGCGCCTTGAAGCGCAGGCGCTTCGGCGCGGCGTCGTCGCCCATGCGGCGGCGCTTGTCTTCTTCGTACTCGCGGTAGTTGCCCTGGAAGAACTCCACGTGCGAGTCGCCTTCGAACGCCAGGATGTGGGTCGCGATGCGATCCAGGAACCAGCGGTCATGCGAAATGACGAAGGTGTTGCCCGGGAACTCCAGCAGCGCATCTTCCAGCGCACGCAGCGTTTCGATGTCCAGGTCGTTGGACGGTTCGTCCAGCAGCAGCACATTGCCACCCTGCAGCAGGGTCTTGGCCATGTGCAGGCGGCCACGCTCACCACCGGACAGCGAACCGACCATCTTCTGCTGGTCCTGGCCCTTGAAGTTGAAGCGGCCGATGTAGGCGCGCGACTGGATCTCGATGCCGTTGATGTTGAGGATGTCCAGGCCGCCGGCGATTTCCTGGAAGACGTTGTGGTTGCCTTCCAGCTTGTCGCGGCTCTGGTCCACGTAGGACAGCTGCACGGTCGGGCCGATCACGATCTCGCCCGAATCCGGCTTTTCCTGGCCGGTGATCATCTTGAACAGGGTCGACTTGCCGGCGCCGTTCGGGCCGATGATGCCGACGATCGCGCCCGGCGGAATCAGCATCGAGAGGTTGTCGATCAGCAGGCGGTCGCCGAACTTCTTGGAGACGTTCTTGAACTCCATCACCATGTTGCCCAGGCGCTCGCCCGGCGGAATGAAGATTTCGTTGGTCTCGTTGCGCTTCTGGTAATCCTGCGACTGCAGCTCTTCCAGGCGGGCCAGACGGGCCTTGCCCTTGGAGCGGCCGCCCTTGGCGTTCTGGCGCGACCACTCCAGCTCCTTCTGGATCGCCTTCTGGCGGGCCTTTTCCTGGTTTTCTTCCTGCTTCAGGCGCTCATCCTTCTGCACCAGCCATTCGGTGTAGTTACCCTTCCACGGAATGCCGCGGCCGCGGTCCAGTTCCAGGATCCACTCGGCGGCGTTGTCCAGGAAGTAGCGATCGTGGGTAACGGCCACCACGGTGCCGGTGTAGCGCGCCAGGAACTGTTCCAGCCATTCCACCGACTCGGCGTCGAGGTGGTTGGTCGGTTCGTCCAGCAGCAGCATGTCCGGCTTCTGCAGCAGCAGGCGGCACAGCGCCACGCGGCGCTTTTCACCACCGGACAGGTTGGCGATCTTGGCATCCCACGGCGGCAGGCGGAGCGCATCGGCGGCCACGTCCAGCTGGTTTTCCAGGGTATGCGCATCACCGGCGGCCAGGATCGCCTCCAGGCGCTCCTGCTCCTTGGCCAGCGCGTCGAAGTCGGCACCTTCCTCGGCGTAGGCGGCATACACCGCTTCCAGCGCAGCCTGCGCCTGCAGCACTTCGCCCACGCCTTCCTCGACCGACTCGCGCACGGTCTTGTTCGGGTCCAGTTCCGGTTCCTGCGCCAGGTAGCCGACCTTGATGCCCGGCTGCGGGCGGGCCTCGCCCTCGAAATCGGTGTCCACGCCGGCCATGATCTTCAGCACGGTGGACTTGCCGGCGCCGTTCAGGCCCAGCAGGCCGATCTTGGCACCCGGGAAGAAGGACAGCGAGATGTCCTTGATGATCTGCCGCTTGGGCGGGACCACCTTGGACACGCGGTTCATGGTGTAGATGTATTGCGACGACATGAGGTCTCCGTAGGCGCGGCCCTGCACCCGACCCGTCACGGGAACATCCCGTTGCGGCAGCGGGCACAGGCTGGAATGGAATACCGCCAATTATAGCCGGAACCGGTTCCGGGCCGCGCCCGGCGCAGGGGCGCCGGCTGGCCGTGGCCTGAATACTCCGTCACAGTCCTGCAGCGGGAAGCGTTTCCAGCCGGAAACGGTTCAGATCGGTTGCGCAATATGGGCTCACCACCACCCAAACAGAGGTCTGACATGCGCATCAATCGAGTAATGGCCAGCGCCGTGGCCTCTGTGCTGGCGCTCGGTGCCGTGGCTCCCGCCTTCGCCGACAACGACCACCGCCGCGGCCACGACCGCCGCGAGTGGCGCGAGGACCGCCGCGAGTGGCGACAGGACCGCCGTGACTGGGAACGCGACCGCCGCGAGGCCCGGCGCGACTGGGAACGCGACCGCCGCGACTGGCACCGCGACCATGACCGCTACTACCGCCCGGCACCGCCGCGCGTGGTCTATCGACCGGCCTATGGCCCGGGCTACGGCTGGAAGGTCGGCCACCGCTACCGCGACTACTACCGTGGCCCGATCTACGTGGTGAACGACTACCCGCGCTACAACCTGCGCCGCCCGCCGTACGGCCACCAGTGGATCCGCGATGATCGCGGCAACATGCTGCTGGTCGCCATCGCGACCGGTGTGATCGCCCAGTACGTACTCAGCAGCCGCTGAGGGGCGCGGCTGGGGTCGGATCCCTTTCCAACGGAAAGGGCTCTGACCCCACGACATCAATCGAAACCATACGGGGCCGGATTCCTTCGGGGATGCCGGCCCCGTCTGTTTCGGCCCCAGCGGGCCGGTGCGGGGCTACAATCGAGGGCTGAGCCGTACCCCTTTCCCTGCCTGCTGGAGTACCCGATGTTCCCGCGTGACGTCCGCATCGAATCCTACGATCCCGAACTGGCCAAGGCCATTGCCGCTGAAACCCAGCGCCAGGAAGACCACGTCGAGCTGATCGCCAGCGAGAACTACACCAGCCCGGCGGTGATGGAAGCCCAGGGCAGCCAGCTGACCAACAAGTACGCCGAAGGCTACCCGGGCAAGCGCTACTACGGCGGCTGCGAATACGTGGACATTGCCGAGCAGCTGGCGATCGACCGCCTCAAGCAGCTGTTTGGTGCCGACTACGCCAACGTGCAGCCGCACAGCGGTTCGCAGGCCAACCAGGCCGTGTACTTCGCCCTGCTGCAGCCGGGTGACACCATCCTTGGTATGAGCCTGGCCCACGGCGGCCACCTCACCCACGGCGCCAAGGTGAATGCTTCCGGCAAGCTGTTCAACGCCGTGCAGTACGGTGTGAACGATCAGGGCCTGATCGATTACGACGAAGTCGAGCGCCTGGCCCTGGAGCACAAGCCGAAGATGGTCGTGGCCGGCTTCTCGGCCTACTCGCAGGTGATCGACTGGGCGCGCTTCCGCGCCATCGCCGACAAGGTCGGTGCGTACCTGTTCGTGGACATGGCCCACGTTGCCGGTCTGGTCGCCGCAGGCGTCTACCCGAGCCCGCTCGAGCACGCCCACGTGGTCACCTCCACCACCCACAAGACCCTGCGCGGCCCGCGTGGCGGCATCATCATCGCCAAGGGCGCCGACGAAGACCTGGTCAAGAAGCTGCAGTCGATCGTGTTCCCGGGCATCCAGGGCGGTCCGCTGATGCACGTCATCGCCGGCAAGGCCGTGGCCTTCAAGGAAGCGCTGGAACCGGGCTTCAAGGCCTACCAGCAGCAGGTGGTGAAGAACGCCCAGGCGATGGCCAACACGCTGATCTCGCGCGGCTACAAGATCGTTTCCGGTGGCACGCAGAACCACCTGATGCTGGTCGACATGATCGGCAAGGACGTGTCCGGCAAGGATGCGGAAGCTGCGCTGGGCAAGGCTCACATCACCGTCAACAAGAACTCGGTGCCGAACGATCCGCGTTCTCCGTTCGTGACCTCGGGCCTGCGCCTGGGCACCCCGGCCGTGACCACCCGTGGCTACGTCGAGCAGGACTGCGTGGACCTGGCCAACTGGATCGCCGACGTGCTCGACGCGCCGAACGATGACGCCGTCATCGCCCGCGTGCGCGATGCCGTCAGCGCGCAGTGCCGCAAGTACCCGGTCTACGGCTGATCAGGGCCGGGGTCAGAGCCCTTTCCTGGCGGAAAGGGATCCGACCCCGCCTTCCGGATCGACGCAGGGGTCGGATCCCTTCCCGCAGGGAAGGGCTCTGACCCCGTCATCAGGAATCCCGCGCATGGATGAGCGCCGCCTCAAGTACCTGTACATCGCACTGGCGGTGCTGTTCGGCCTGCCCAGCCTGTTCTTCGGCGGTGCCGGCGCCTGCATCGCCGTGGTCATGGGCGTGATCGGGCTCGTCTCGCTGGACGCGGACAAACTGTTGTTTGCCGCCGGCATGCTCGCGTGGGGATCCTGCGCGATCACCGGCCTGGTGGCCTGGGTCGCACTGAGCATCGTCTGGCTGCGCGATGGTGCACGCGGGCTGCACATGGCATCACGCCGCTGGTGGCTGCTGCTGGGCCTGGGCGTGCTGGCAGGCCTGCCCTTGCTGGCGATGGCGCTGTATTACTTCGCCGAGCTGGGTTCGTCCGTGCTCAGCGGGCTGTTCGCCGGGCCGTCCCTGTTGGTGCCCACCGGTACGTTGATCCTCCTGCGGCTGCGTGCTGACGCCCTGGGCGAGCCATCCGGCCCGGCGCGATCAGAGGAGTAGGCCCGCGTGGATGAGCGCCGCCTCAAGTACCTGTACACCGCGCTGGCGGTGCTGTCTGGCCTGCCCAGCCTGGTGGTGGGCGGTGCCGCAGCGACGATGCTGCTGCTGACGGGGCTGGGCCAGTTCGGTCATGGCACGCTGGCCTCGGTGACGGTGATGCCGCTGTGGGGCCTGGCCGGCATTGCCGGCTGCCTGGCCTGGTTGTGGCTCAGCGCGGGTTTTCTGATGCAGGGGCGTGCCGGGCTGCACGTGCACCGCCTCTGGTGGTGGATGCTGCTGGCGGGCGGTCTCGCCGCCTTGCCCCCGCTGGGGCTGGCGCTCTGGTGGGGCATCGCCGTGCATGCCGAAGGCATCGGCTTGTTGCTGTTGGGCCCGTCGATGCTGGTGCCGGCTGCGATGCTGCTGTGGATCAAGCGCCGCGGATGACGTGGCCCATGGAAGGAGATCGAACGCATGGATGAGCGTCTGCACAAACGCGGGATGACCATTGCCGGCCTGCTGGTGGGCCTGCCGACCGTGGCGGCAGGCGGCACGGGTGCCGTGCTGGGGTTGATGGTCGTATGGGACGGCAAGTATCTGACGGGCGACGAGCACTGGCTGCTGCTGCTGTGGTCGTCGGCCGGAATCATCGGCCTGCTGTCGTGGTTGTGGCTGAGCGGCCTGTTCCTGTGGCGAGGTGTCACCGGCCTGCGCCACTCCCCGGTTGTCGCCTGGGTAGGGCTGGGGGTGGGTGCCCTGGCCGCATTGGGCGTCGTTGCCGCCACGCTGTACTTCACCTTCAAGCATGGGGAGATCTCGACATTGGCCTTCCTCGGCTTTGGCCCACCGCTGCTGGTGATGGCAGGGCATCTGGCGTGGTTGCGTTGGGCGCGCGCGGCCTCGGCGCCGCCGGCACCCGCTTGAACGCGCAGCGCTGACCGCGCTGAAGGCTCGGTTGGACCGAAATACAGGCACTTCCGCGCAGACAGCATTTGCTGCCGGGCCCCTTCTCAGGTACCTTTGCGACGCTGCCATGACCGTGGCAATAGGTACTTCCCTGAGCCAGGCGTTCCATGCATTGCCCCTTCTGCCAACATGCCGATACCCGGGTCATCGACTCGCGCGTCTCTGAAGACGGCGCGACGATCCGCCGTCGGCGTGAATGCGAAGCCTGCGGCGAGCGCTTCAGCACCATGGAAACAGTCGAGCTGAAGCTGCCGGCCATCGTCAAGAGCGATGGCACCCGCGAAGCGTTCGACCAGCGCAAGGTCCGCGCTGGCTTCGACCGCGCGCTGCAGAAGCGTGCGGTGGCCGAAGACAAGATCGAAGCGGCAGTACGCGCTGTGGTCCACCAGCTGCGCATCAGCGGCGAGCGCGAAGTGCCATCGATCAAGGTCGGCGAGTTCGTCATGAACGAACTGCGCAAGCTCGACCATGTCGGCTATGTGCGCTTCGCTTCGGTCTACCGCAGCTTCGAGGACGTGGCCGATTTCCGCGAGGAGATCGAGAAGCTTGAACGCGACCTGCCGTCCAGTACCGAACAGCTGCAGCTGCTGGGCGACGTGATTGCCCTGACCAAGAAGAAGAAGGGCTGACCGCCTCTTCCCTGGTAGATGCCAACCTTGGTTGGCTCCGGTGGCCGCATCCACTGGTGGGTGCTGCCCATCCACGCATGGCCTGGATCTACTTTGCTCTGGTGGGTGCCAACCTTGGTTGGCACCAATGGCATGGATCCACACCGGCGGCGTTACCATGGCCGCATGACCACCCCGTTCTCCGCCCTCGACCACCTGCACATGGCCAACGCGCTGCGCCTGGCCGTGCGCGCTGCCTACACCACCCGTCCCAACCCGATGGTCGGCTGCGTCATCGCCCATGGCGAACGCGTGGTCGGGCAGGGCTGGCACCAGCGCGCCGGTGGCCCGCATGCTGAAGTGTTCGCGCTGCGCGAGGCCGGCAGCGACGCCCGTGGCGCCACCGCCTACGTCACCCTGGAACCCTGCGCGCACTACGGGCGCACGCCACCGTGTGCGCTGGCACTGATCGAAGCGGGCGTGTCGCGTGTGGTCGCGGCGATGCGCGATCCGTTCCCCAAGGTCGATGGCGGTGGCTTCGATCTGCTGCGCAATGCCGGCATCGACGTCGCCGAAGGGCTGATGGCGGCACAGGCGCGCGAGCTCAACAAGGGTTACCTGTCGCGCGTGGAGCGCAACCGCCCGTGGCTGCGGGTGAAGCTGGCCGCCAGCCTCGATGGCCGCACCGCGATGGCCGATGGCAGCTCCAAGTGGATTACCGGGCCGGCCGCGCGCGAAGACGTGCAGCACTGGCGCGCACGTGCGGGTGCAATCCTGACCGGCGCCGACACCGTGATTGCCGACGACCCGATGCTGACCGTGCGCCTGGCCGATACCGAGGTGATGCCACCGCTGCGCGTGGTGCTCGATTCGCGCCTGCGTTCGCTCGAATGCAGCCGCGTGCGCGAAGGCGGGGCCCCGACGCTGTACCTGCACGATGCGGCGGTGAGCGCGCCGGATGCGGCCGACGCCGAATTCGCCAGCGTGCCCAGCGCAGAGGGACGGTTGGATCTGGGCGCGGTGCTGGCCCTGCTGGCCGAACGCGGTATCAACGAAGTGCATACCGAAGCCGGCGCGACGCTTGCCGGTGCCTTGCTGCGCGCTGGCTGGGTGGACGAACTGCTGCTGTACCAGGCGCCCACGCTGCTGGGCGACAACGGTCGTCCGCTGCTGGCGGGCCTGGGCATCGAGGCAATGGGCCAGCAGCGCCGCCTGCACGTGGTTGATCAGCGCCAGGTCGGCGAGGACATCCGGCTGCTGCTGCGGCCGTGAGGGAATGGCGGTATCTCCGGCGTCGTCAGGTGCCCTTGTCCTCGTCCTCGTCTTCGTAGGCGGGGCACTGTTCTTTCCACTGCTGCTTCCACAGCACGTGCAGGTCGCGGCAGTAGGCACTGAGCGCTTCCCCCGCCAGCTCTGTCGACTTCGACCGTAGTCTGCGGCGGCTGATGCCGTCGTCGTACTCGTCCGGCAGGACCGTCGGTGCACATCGATCGTGGTACTGCAGGAACGCGCGGCAGTCGTCGTTCTCGCTCAGCTGTGCATCGATGTCCCTGTCACGTAGCTGGTTCGACTCGAAGGCAACCGATGGGCGGATGATGAAGGTCTTGGGCCTGTACGCTTCGGCCTGCCCACTCACCATCAGCGCCAGCAGCATGACGGTAGTCGACGTCGTACGATGTTTCATGCGGTTGCCCCGGTGGAAGAGGGCAACAGCATTGACCATGCGGGCCGCGCAAGGCCATGCAACGGTTCTGAAAGTGCGCTCGCCGTTGCCGCAGGTAACGATGAGCCGAGCGTGGACCCGGCTCTAGCTCGCGCTTACGCGCATTCGTCGGTCCACATCATTTCGGCGATCGGGCGCAGCGCCTTGCACTCCTGCGTCATCTCGTCGGCCGACTTCACCTGGGCCTTGGCCTTCAGTTCCTCGGCCATCGCGTCCACGCCGCCGATCTGGTCCGGTGCGATCTTCGCCACGCAGCTGCGGTGCTGCTGCAGCAACAGGTCGCAACCCGGAACGCCGGTCACCTTCGGCGCGTTGGCCGCCTGCGCGTCCTGCATCCAGTCCTCGAACGGTGCCAGCGCACCGGCCACGGTGCCCACCAGATCATCGAAGTTGCCGCTGTACCAGTAGCCATTGTCCTTGGCCGGATACAGGGTGAAGGTGCCGCTGGCCGGAACGCGCGCGCCACTCTGCAGTGCCTGGGTATAGGCATCGGTGAACTGCTTGCGCGCGGCCGGGCTGGCATCGTCGGCCAGGCTGGCGGCGAACAGCGGGCGGACCTTGCCCAGGTCGGGCACCTGGCAGCTGTAGCTGATCCGCGCCAGCTTCTGGTCTTCAACGTATTCGTTGTCTTCGATCACGCTCTTGGTCGCGCGGCACTTCGAATCGCGCAGCGCCTTGGCATACAGCGCTTCGGTGCCCGCAGCGTCGACCTTGGCGCCGGTGCTGGCCAGTACCGTCTGCCAGGGTTCGGCCAAGGCCTTGGCCAGCGCACCCGGGTTCGGGGTCACGGCGTCCTGGCCCTCGAACGCCGGCTTCAGTGCGTCGTTGAGCGTGCGCGTGGCGGCCGCGTCGTCTTCCAGCAGCACGCGTGCATACAGGTCGAAGGCCTGCTCGGGCGTCAGTTGGGCCGGTGCTGCGCTGGCAATCAGCGGGGCGCACAGCAGCACGCTGGCCAGAAGGGTTCGGGTGGGGGTCTTCATGACGGTGTTTTCCTGTTCCAGACGCGCGCAAGCCTAGCGCATCTGCCCACACTTTCGATGGCGCGATGCAACCAGGTGACGGTGTGCAGCGGACAAAAAACGGGCCCCTTGCGGGGCCCGTTCGATCGCACGACGAGGAGCGATCGTTGGATCAGAAGCTGGCGCGCACGCCAACCGAGTACTGGGTGACGTCGCGGTAGCCGGAGATTTCGCCCACCAGACCCCAGGTCTTGGTGAAGTTGATCTGGCCGCCGACGGTGCCGACCCAGGTGCCCATGTAGTTGTTGCCGCCGTCCATGTAACCGGCCTTGGCCCAGGCTTCGGTCATGCGCGACGGCTTGCCGCGGATGCCCATGGTGACGCGGCCCAGGTTGGTGTGGTCCTTGCCGTGGTAACGCACGCCGTCATAGCGCAGGGTCGATTCGGCGTTCTGGCGAACCCAGGCGGCATCTGCGGTGAAGTCCACGCGGTCGGTCCATGGCATGTGGTAGCCGATGCCGAGCTCCGGCTGGTTCAGTTCCAGTTTCAGCGAATCCTCGCCGTAGTGGCGGGTCTTGCTGGTACGCGACCATCCGCCGAACACGTAGACCTGTTCAGCCAGCGCGACCGAACCACGCAGGTAGCCGCCGTCGACCTTCGGGTCGTCCAGTGCGTTGTCGTCAACCTTGACCTGCGTCCAACCGCCTTCGACGTAGGTGTAGCTAAGGGCGTCGGCCGAGGCCGAGAACGGGGCGGCGGCCAGCAGGGCGGCCACGATCAGGATCTTGCGCATGGGAATTCCTGTGAATTTCAGTCCATTGGCGGGCCTGCCGTCGCGGCTGCCCGTGGCGACATCATGTCGTCCAGGGCGGAATTTTAATGAAAGTTTTACAAATTGCGAGCGACGGCCGTCACAGCTGCGGCATCCGACCCCGTTCAGCCTGGGCTGTTACACTGGTCACGCCGGTTCGCCGGTATACAAACGTCTTCAGGGCGGGGTGCAATTCCCCACCGGCGGTAGGTGCGCAAGCACGAGCCCGCGAGCGCCCCGGCCCACGGCCGGGGGTCAGCAGATCCGGTCCAATGCCGGAGCCGACGGTCATAGTCCGGATGAAAGAAGACGGTGCCACAGGGCTCATGCCCTGCGTGCGCCTGTTTGCCTTGCGGCGTTTTTCGCTCACTTTTCGCGGAGAACGTTACTTGTTTACTGGAATCATCGAAGGCGTCGGCCGTCTGGCCGCACGCGAATCCATCGGCGGCGATGTCCGCTTCACCTTCAGTGTCGGGAATCTGCCGTTCGACAACGTGCAGATGGGCGAGAGCATTGCCATCAACGGCGTCTGTCTCACTGTCATCGCATTCGACGCCAGCAGCTTCCAGGCCGATGCCTCCACCGAGACCCTGGGCCTGACCACGCTGGGCCAGCTGGGCGAAGGGGCAGTCATCAACCTGGAACGCGCCATGCGGCCAACCGACCGCCTCGGCGGCCATCTGGTCAGCGGCCACGTCGACGGCCTCGGCCAGGTGCTGTCCATCCACGAAGACGCGCGTGCCCAGCGTTGGCGTTTCGCCGCGCCGGCCTCGCTGCGCCGCTACATCGCCAAGAAGGGCTCGATCTGCGTGGATGGCGTCAGTCTCACCGTCAACGAAGTGGACGATGAAGGCTTCGAAGTCGCCCTCATTCCGCACACCGTGGCCAACACCGCGTTTTCCGCTACCGGCGTGGGCAGCGCGGTGAACCTGGAAATCGATCTGGTCGCTCGGTATGTCGAGCGGTTGTTGGGTGAAGGAGCCCGCGCATGAACTTCGCACCCATCCCCGAAATCCTGGAAGACATCCGCCTGGGCCGCATGGTGGTCATCGTCGATGACGAAGACCGCGAGAACGAAGGCGACCTGATCATGGCCGCCGAGCTGGTGAAGGCCAGCGACATCAATTTCATGGTCACCCACGGCCGTGGCCTGGTGTGCCTGCCGCTCACCCGCACGCGTGCGGCCGATCTGGGCCTGGCGCCGATGGTGCAGGCCAATACCGCCCAGTTCCAGACCAACTTCACGGTCAGCATCGAGGCTGCCGAGGGCGTTACCACCGGCATCTCGGCGCATGACCGCGCGCACACCATCCGCACCGCGGTGAAGCCCAATGCCAAGCCATCGGACCTGCACCAGCCGGGCCACATCTTCCCGCTGATCGCCCAGCCGGGCGGCGTGCTGACCCGCGCCGGCCACACCGAAGCCGGCGTCGACCTGGCCATGCTGGCCGGGCTGGAGCCGGCCGGTGTGCTGGTGGAGATCCTGAACCCGGATGGCAGCATGGCGCGCCGCCCGGAGCTGGAAATGTTCGCCCGCGAGCACGGGCTGAAGATGGGCTCCATCGCCGATCTGATCGCCTACCGCCTGGCCACCGAAAAGACCGTTGAACGCGTGGACGAGCGCGAGATTGACACCGAGTTCGGCCCGTTCAAGCTGGTGACCTACCGCGACCGCATCGCCCACGACCTGCATTTCGCGCTGGTGCGCGGGATCTCGGATGCGGACACCCCGACCCTGGTACGCGTGCAGGTGGAAAATCCGCTGGCTGACCTGCTGCACTGGCGCCGTGACGACTTTGGCGTGGCCGCCACCGATGCCCTGCGTGCGATCGATGCCGAAGGCAGTGGCGTGATGGTGGTGCTGTCGGCCCCGCGCGACGGCGAAGCCCTGCTGGCCCGCCTGCGCCAGCAGCCGGCGCCGGTGGTGCCGGGCAAGGACAAGGATGTGGGCCAGTGGCGCCGCAATGGTGCCGGCGCGCAGATCCTGTCCGACCTGGGCCTGGGCAAGCTGCGCGTGCTGGGCACCCCCCGCCGCCAGATCGGCCTGGCCGGGTACGGCCTGGAAGTGGTGGAGACGGTGACCCTGTAATGGGTAGTGCCGGCCGCTGGCCGGCAACCGCATCCCCGGGCTTGCCGGCCAGCGGCCGGCACTACCGGTGGGTGCCGACCCCTGCCATCGGTGGGTGCCGACCGTTGGTCGGCACGCCCTTGCGCGCCCGCCAGCCACGGCCGGGGTCCATCCACGCTAGAATTACCCCCTTATCGAGTCCCCCAAGCCGCATATGAGCCACTTCGAAGGCGATCTTCGCACTCCCGAATCGGCGCGCTTCGCCATCCTGGCCAGCCGCTGGAATGCCCGCATCACCGACACGCTGGTCGCTGGCGCCCGCCAGAGCCTGGCCGGCAACGGCATCACCGAAGCCAACATCGACGTGATCCGCGTGCCGGGTGCCTGGGAGCTGCCGCTGGTGGCCGCGCGCCTGGCCGCTGCCCACGAACACGCCGCCATCCTCACCCTGGGCTGCGTGATCCGTGGCGATACCCGTCATTACGAGCACGTGGCCGACCGCTGCGCTGAAGGCTTGATGCGCGTGCAGCTGGATTTCGGCGTGCCGGTGCTGAACGGCGTGCTGGCGGTGGAACGCGTTGAAGACGCCGAGGCCCGCGCAGGCGGCAGCCACGGCAACAAGGGCGAGGAAGTCGCACTCGCCGCATTGGAAATGGTCAATCTTCTGGAGCAGCTGCCATGAACAAGAACACCCAGGGCAAGCCCTCCGGTAAACCCGTCCGCCGCGATGGCGTCGATCCGGTGCTGCGCTCGCGCGCACGCCGTCGCGCGGTGCAGGCCATCTACGCCTGGCAGATCTCCGGCGGCAACGCCCAGTCGCTGATCGCCCAGTTCGCCCACGAGCAGGCCCGCGAAATCGCCGACCTGGCGTATTTCGAGGCGCTGCTGCACGGTGTGCTCGACAACCGCCGCGACATCGACGAAGCGCTCGGCCCGTACCTGGACCGTGGCATCGAAGAAGTGGACGCGATCGAACGCGCGGTGCTGCGCCTGGCCGGCTACGAGCTGCGCTACCGCCTGGACGTGCCGTACCGCGTGGTGATCAACGAAGCCATCGAATCGGCCAAGCGCTTCGGTTCCGAACATGGCCACACCTACGTCAACGGCGTGCTGGATCGTGCCGCCGTGGAATGGCGCAAGGTCGAATCGGGTCACTGACCCACCCGTGGTAGTGCCGGCCGCCGGCCGGCAGCTGCAGGGATCCTGAGGTTGCCGGCGAGCGGCCGGCACTACCGCCCACCGCGCCTTGCGCGGCACGTACAACAGCGGGAACGCCCCATGTCCCTGGCCGAATTCGCCCTCATCGACCGCATCCGCGCCCGTACCCTCGAGCGCGACGACATCCTGCTCGGCATCGGCGATGACGCCGCGCTGCTGCAGCCGCGTGCCAATGAACAACTGGTGGTTACCGCCGACACGCTCAACAGCGGCGTGCACTTCCCGGTGGAAACCCCGGCCTTCGACATCGGCTGGAAGACCCTGGCGGTCAACCTGTCGGACCTGGCCGCGATGGGCGCGCGGCCGGCGTGGTGCACGCTGGCGTTGTCGCTGCCGGAAGCGTCTGAAGACTGGATCGAGGCCTTCGCCGATGGCTTCTTTGCCCTGGCCGACCAGCACGACATCGCGCTGATCGGCGGCGACACCACGCGCGGTCCGCTGTCGCTGTCGGTGACTGCGATGGGCCAGGTCGGGCGTGGCCAGGCGCTGCGCCGCGACCGCGCACAGGTGGGCGATGACATATGGGTGAGCGGCACGCTGGGCGATGCCGCCGGTGCGCTGCGCCTGTGGCAGCAGGGCGCGCTGAACCTGGCCACCGCCACGTTGCTGGCCGACTACGAGAGCCTGCGCCTGCGCCTGCTGCGGCCGACGCCGCGTGTGACCCTCGGCCTGCGCCTGCGTGCCTTCGCGCATGCGGCGGTGGATGTGTCCGACGGCCTGCTGGCCGACCTGGGCCACATCGCCACGCGCAGCAACCTGGCCGCACACGTCGATGCCGATTCGCTGCCGATCTCGCACGCGCTGCGTGAGCTGCTCGGCCGCGACGATGCGCGCGATTGCGCATTGCGTGGTGGCGACGACTACGAACTGTGCTTCACCGCCGCCGCCGACCAGCGCGATGCGCTGCATTACCTGGCCGAATCGCTGGACCTGCCGCTCACCCGGATTGGTCGTATTGCCGAAGGGCTGGGCGTGCACGTGGATGGCGAAGCCGCCGACGGCGGCTATCAGCACTTCGCGTAGCCGCAGCGGTACTGCCCTGCTGGGTCAACCTTCGGGGTGGGGCCAGATCGATGTTGCTCTGGTAGGTGCCAACCTTGGTTGGCACGAATGTGTCAGCCGCGCGTGCCCACACCGTGTCGACCAAGGTCGACACCTACCCGGGCGGAGGCACATCGATGTTGCTCTGGTAGGTGCCAACCTTGGTTGGCACGGATGTGTCAGTCGCGCGTGGCAACACCATGTCGACCCAGGTCGACACCTACCAACGTGGTCTGGTTATACGTGCGGAACCGGCGCACCGAAGCGATTGTCGCCCGGCGTGCTGGGCAGCACCAGGAACACCAGCAGCACCAGGCTCGCAAACGGCACGAACGCCAGCAGCATCCACCAGCCCGAGCGATCGGTATCGTGCAAGCGGCGAATGGTTGCGGCAATGCACGGCAAGGCGAACACCAGCCACATCACTACGCTCAGCCCGGTAGCGACCAGCGCCAGGCCCTGCGAACCACTGTGACCGGCATAGAAGCTCAGCAGATACAGCGGGATCGAGACGATCAGGATGAACAGCTGGAACCACCAGAACTCGCTGCGGCTTGCACGGCCATTGAACTGTGCATAGCGTTTTGTTAGTGGGGTCATCATCTTGTGCATCAGTACCCTCCAGGAAAGAAAAGAGCACTATCGACACCGGTGCACTGACGGGCCATACAATTTCTTGCAAACACGGGCCCCAATTGCCCCGAATGTGGGCACATCGACAGCTGCCATGGTTGTGTGCTCACGTGCAGTGCAACTGCACATCCACATATTGAGACAGCCCTCGGCACGCCAGAAGCAAGCCTTCGCGCACGTCCTCTCCAATCTGTTGATCTTCATCGCCATCCACACGCGTCCGTTCGCTCGCATGCAGCAGTTCCAGCAACACGGTCAGCCCGGCATTGGCGCGGTCCGCGCGTGCCATGGCCATCCGGTGACCCGACGTGTGGCCCTTCTTTGGCCAGGGTTGGCCGTCGGCGGCGTCCACCTGGCGGATGCGCTGCAGGCATGCCAGCAGCGTGGTGGCTGAAGGTGCGGTACTGCCTTGGGTGGCACTGAGTGTGGTTTCGAGCGCACGGGCGATGGCCTCGGGCAGTTCGTTGGCGGCCTCGCCGAGGGTGGCGAACAGGTACGGGTAGTGTGTGGCAGTCATGGCGGCTTCCTTGTGCGTGCGACGAAGGGGCCACCCTGCTTAACAGCGAGGGTGGCGGACGGTGCGTGGTTGCAATACCGGTGACCGATGTACAAACGCCGGCGGGCACAAGGCCCCCATGCACCGCCCGCCATGTGAGCGCGGACAGAATGCCTGCCGACGCCGCCCGGGGGATGGGCGACGCCGGCAGGCAAGCGTAAACAACATCGATCAAACGGGATTGCAAGCCCGTGCCACCCGTTGTCGGTGGCGCCACATGATTCGCATGCAGTGTCATGTATGCCAATGAGAAAGATTTGAAAATTCAAAAAAGTTGCAGGCGCGTGACGCGCGCCTCAGCGTGGCAATCGCGACAATCCTGTAGAGCCGAGCCTACGCTCGGCTCACCGCGTTCTGACCGAAAAGCAGCCTCGCATGGCTAGGCTCTACAGCAACAGCGTTGTGCGGGCGCACTGCAGGAAAAGCCAATCGCGATGGCGCATGTCTTGTCTGGCTGGTCGCAGCTTTCGTACTGCGGATGGATTTGCAACAAGTTGCATGGCATTCGGTGGCGTACGGGACGAAAGTTCCTGCATATCCACCTTTCGATTTCTGGACGCCATGACCACCCTCACCCGACAGCCTCTGGCGGCCGCATTGATGCTGGCCTTGGTTCTGCCCGCAGCATCGGTTGCCGCCGCTCCTCCCGGCGTGCCTTGCCCGAGCATTCCGCGCCCGGCCAATCCGGGTGATCCGGCTGTAGAGGTGTCCTACCTGTGTGGCGTTGAGATCGCCGCCCACGATCTCTGGTTCGATCGGTCGCTGGAGGTCTACGACACAACCGTGATCGGCAGTCGCGATCGCTGGCCAGGCGTGGAGATGGATATCAATCACCGTGGCTATCTGGTCATGCAAGACAGCCGGGTCGAGACTACAGGGATGATGTCCGACGCCGTGGTGATGACCAGCAACCATGCGGACGGTGCAAGGATCAGCCGGTCGAACCTGCGGACCTCTGGCGAGGCTTCGACGGGGCTGTACGTAGGCAATATTTCGCCGGACGCGTCAGGATTCATCGCCAAGGCGAATACGACCACCGTGATCGACAGCTCGATCATCACGCAGGGCCAGGATAGTGCGGGCGTCGCGCTCAATCCCAGTGCGTGGCTGCAGCTGCGCAACGTGGACATCGCGACCCAGGGTGACAGGGCGTTCGGCCTCTGGAACTATCGATCGGATGTGGCCATGCAGGGCGGTAGCATTCGCACAGCGGGGGAAGACAGCACGGGGCTCTACGTCGAGTCGGGTCACATTGGTTTCGGAGGCCCGTCGTACGCCTACGCGGGCCGTGCCCAGCTGTACGGCGTGCAGGTTCGCGTTGAGGGCAGCGGCAGCAGCGGCATCATCGCAGGCTATCGCGGCGCTGACGCGGGCCGTGCAGGCATGGGCGCCGAACTGATGCTGCAGGACAGCCAGGTACAGGCGCTGCAGGGCGATGCAGTGCGCTTCCTCGATGGCGATGCCAATCGATTGGACATGGTCAACAGCGTGGCAGAGGGCAGCGACGCGGCGCTGCGCATGGCGGTGCGGCATGGCCAGGCACAGCTGAACCTGCACGCATCGCAGTTGCTTGGCGGAGGAACTGCGGCGATCGTCCTGGAGGCACCCGATACTCGCCTGCAGCTGCACGCGCAGGCGGGCAGCGTACTTGCGAACGAGCGCGGTGCACTGTTCGATATCGGCCGCTTCGCCGCGGCCGATGTCCAGCTGCAGGGCAGCCTGATGCGGGGGGGCGCCCGCGTCGCGGATGTTGGTCGGCTCGATGTCGCATTGCGCGAGCGCAGCGTCTGGCAGGTGGACGGCAACGCCATGGTCGATCAGTTGAGTGTGCAGCGCAGCGAAGTGTCGCTGGCCAACGGCCATGCAGGCGATCGCTTCGTCGTGCGCGGCGATCTGCTTCTTGATGAAGGTCACCTGCGCCTGGATACGGTTCTTGGCGGCGACGCTGCGGCCAGTGATCGCTTCGACGTCCAGGGCGATTTCCTGGGCAATGGTACGGTCTCGGTGGTCGGCGTTGGCGACGGGGCCGCAACCGACAAGGGAATCCCTTTGATCACCGTGGGCGGGCAGTCGCTGGCGACGCTGGCCCTGTCCGGTCGTGCGGTCGGCGGCATGTATGAGTACTTCCTGCATCACGATGGCGCCGATGGTGACTGGTACCTGCGCTCGCAGTTGTCCGCCGTTGACCCATGTGATGACGATCCGACCCTGCCCGGCTGTGGTGTCGATCCAGTACCCGATCCCGATCCAGTACCCGATCCAGTACCCGATCCGACACCGGAGCCGGGCCCTGATTCGACCCCGGAAGTTCCATCACTGCCTGACCCGGCAGGCGTGCTGCGACCGGAAGCGGGTGCCTATCTGGCCAACCGGTGGGTGCGACAGGCGCTGCTGCAGCCTCGACAGCATCTGGCCACGAATGAGGGGCAGGAGGGCGTACGGGGGTGGACCCGCGTCGATAGTGGCCAGGCACAACTGCCGGGCCTGGTGGATCAGCTGCAGCAGTCGGCGCAGTGGAACAGCCTGCAGCTGGGCGCCGACCTGGGCGTGTTCGACGCCGGGCGTGGCCGCGCTGGCGTGCTGCTGTCGTCCGGGCGTGCCGATGCGCAGTCGCGCTCGACCCTGACCGGCTATGCCGCCCGCGGCCGGGTGCAGTCCAATGCCCTCGGCGTGTACGCCGGTTGGCAGGGTGAGGCCGCTTATGTGGATGCTGCAGTTGTGCATGCACGCTTCCGCAATCGCGTGCAGGGTGATGCGCTGGCGCCAGAGCACTACCGGTCGCGCGCACGCCAGGCATCGCTTCAGGCCGGCTACCGCCTGCCGCTGGGCACGCTTGGCGGCACCGCGTTGACCTTGCAACCGGATGTACAGATCGTCCAGTTCCGCGATCGCGGCAACCTGCACGTGGAGACAACCGGCACCTCGATCGCACATCCAACCAGTACCGCGTGGTCACGGCGCCTGGGGTTGCGCCTGGAGGGGCAGGGTGCCGGAGGAGAGGGCGCAGTGGTCAGTCCATGGCTGGCCGCCCACGGGTATCGTGATACTGGTCGATCCGAGCTCGGTTTCGGCAACGAGACAATCGCCGGTATTGCACCGCGCAGTCGCTACGAAGTGGGAAGCGGGGTGCGCATCCAGTTCCGGGGCGGCCTGTCCGCCTGGGGCGGCCTCAACGTCTCGCGTGGTGATCACGGCTACCGCCAGACGAGCGCACAGCTCGGCGTGGCACGGCGCTGGTAGCACAGCATCGTTGTAGCGCCGGGCCTACGCCCGGCGGCGTTCCTGGCTGCCAGCGCGGGTCTGCAATGCGGGCCGCGCAACGCCCGATGAACCCACCGACCCCTGTACTGCCTGATTGCAACAAGTTGCATGGATGAGCTCTGCGACAGAAAGGACCATTTGCGACATTGCCTTTCGTCGGAGCGCTTTCATGTGTCGCAATCATCGTGTCGTCCCCTCTTTGGGGCTGCTTGCTGGCGTGCTCGCCGGCTTCTCGGCGCATGCGCAACAGGTCATCGCCGACGGTGATGAGCAGACGCCTGCAGCCGGTGAATATCGAGCCTACAGCAGTGACGCTGCGCCGGTATTCCACGCGCTCAACGGCGGTTCGATCATTCCCTCAGGATCGGTGAATCTCTACCAGTGGGACGACGACGTTCCAGCTGTCCGGGTCGAAGGCTCGGGAAGCCGCGTTGCGCTGGAAGCGGGCAGTATCTACTCTGGGGGGAGCAGCGCGCCCGGCATCTCTGTTGGCACGGGAGGATACGCCCGTCTTTCCGGCGTGCATCTGGAAACCCGCTATTCGGGTGCCGTGGCGGTGGCAGTTGATGGTGAAGGGAGCCGGGTCGTGATCGAGGGTGGCAGCATCCAGACCAACGGCAGGCGCGCGCATGGCATCTCGGTGGGTGCCGGCGCGGTCCTGCAGGCGTCCGGCACACGCATCACAGTGAGTGGTGAGAGCAGTAGCGGCGTTCTGGTCGAGGGAGGGGACGTTGCTCTGGAGGATCTGCATATCCAGGGTTCTGACAAATGGCCCACGGGCCCTGCGGTCGACGTATCAGGCGGCCTGCTGCGGATGCGGGGAGGGACGATCCTGGCGGGAGGTGGACACGCCTTGAATGCGAGCGGAGGGACCTCGACGCTGGACGGGGTGCTGGTGGAACTGCCGGTGGGCCCGGGAGAGGGCATCATGGTTGCCGGCACAGCGCACGTGATGCTCAGGGACGTACGAATTGTCGAGCAGCCCATGGCACCCAGCGATACCGATGCCATCAGGGTGCAGGAGAACGCCAAGATGACGCTGGATCGTGTCGCGATCGATCTGGGCGAAGAGAATCGTGGATTCACGGCGAAAGGGCTGTCCCTGGAGGCCGGCGCAACGGCAACGGTCAATGACAGTCGCATAGATGCCGGAGCGGGTGCAGCTATCGAAAGCTACAACGGCACGCTGGTTGTTGCCGACAGCGAACTGAGCGGCGCCGTCGCTCTGGTCCTTGGCAGCAGTGCTGTCGCGGTATCCGGAAGCCGATTGCGCAGCAATGGGCCTCTGCATCGCGCCATCGACATGCGCAGTGATGGAAGCCGGCTGAGCCTTCACGACAGCAATGTTTACGCAATAGGCAATGCGCTGGCGATGACTGGAGCGGACAATCACGTCGACGTCGTGGGCAGTCGGCTTGAAGCCTCTGAGGGAGAAGACCGGTATTTCCGCGCCGGCCTGCGGCTTTCCGGCGAGCGAAGCACGGCCCATGTCGATGCCAGTGTGGTTGTGGGTGGCACCGGCGTGAGCCAGTCTGGAAACACCTCGCTGGAGGTGCGCCATTCGGAACTGCAGTCCACATCCGCGGGGGGCGCAGCGCTGTGGCAGGAAGGTGGCGTGGCGAGGGTGCATGAAAGCACGCTGCGCGCATCTGGCACCGGTGCGGCTGGCTTGTGGGTCGATGGCAGGCATTCTGCCACGCCGCAGGCCGAGGTGATCGGATCCTGGGTTGAAACGACTGGTGACGATTCGCCTGCGGTGGTTGCACGCGATGGCGGCACAGCGCACTTGCAGGAAAGTGCCGTCGTCACGCGAGGTGCCCAGGCGCATGGCGTACTGGCAGCGGGTACGGGCGAAATCGTCCTGCATGACACCCACGTATTGACCGAAGGCGAGGGCTCGTGGGCGGCAGTGGTCAACGATGGCGGCCGCCTGCAGATCGATGGCGGATCGCTGGTGAGCCAGCAGCACGGCGGTGCCTGGATCCGTTCCATGCGTGATGCCGGACTGGCGCTGGGCAAGGGCGCGCTGCTGTACGGTGGCAACGGCAGCGCCGTGCAGCTGGATGCGGCCGTGGCCGGTCGCTTCGACCTGGCCTTGGCGGAGGGCGCGCGGATGCAGGGCGACATCGTCATCAATCCCGACGATCTGGCGGCGGGCCGGGGGCCGCAGTCGGAGCTGCACGTGCGCCTGTCGGAGGGCTCGCTGTGGGTGGGCCGCTCGGATCGGCTGCACGGCGTCACGCTGGACAGTGGCAGCCAGTGGACGTTGACCGGCGATACCGCGGTCAAATCGCTGCGGGTCAACGGCAGTGGCCTTGCACTGTCCGACGGGCGCGTTTTCAACACGTTGACTGTGGCTGGTGATCTGGATACGACCGCTGCGACGTTCCTGTTCAACGGTGCATTGCAGGGCGACGGGTCGATGATCGACCGTCTGCACGTGCGCGGCGATGCGTGGGGCGATGCGCAGGTAATGGTAAACAACGTCGGCGGCCTCGGTGCGCAAACGTTGGACGGGATCGAACTGATCCGGGTCGATGGCGCGTCGCTGGCCCGCTACACGCTGGCCGGACGTGCCGTGGCGGGTACGTATGAGTACTTCCTGCACAAGGGGGGCGTGGCCGGCGGCGAGGGCAACTGGTACCTGCGCTCCGAACTGCCGACGACGCCCGACCCGTGCCAGGTCGATCCGTCGCTGCCGGACTGTACGCCGATAGACCCGATCGATCCGGTCGACCCCATCACTCCGCCTCGGCTGCTGCGACCGGAAGCCGGTGCGTACCTGGCAAACCAGTCGGCTGCGATCAACATGTTTTCCCATCGTCTGAACGACCGCATCGTTACCGTCCCGCTGGATGAAGGCCGTGCCGCGTGGGCGCGCGTGGGCCGGCAGCAGGCGGACTTCAGCGCGGTCGGCGGTCAACTGTCGATCGACGGCAACACCTCGGTGCTGCAGATCGGCAGTGACCTGGTTCGCCGAGGCAATGCAGCGTTCGGCGTGATGTTGGGCACGGGTCGTGCCGACAGCAGCGCAGTGTCCGATCTGACCGGCTACAACGCCAAGGGGCGGGTGCGTGGCAGCGCGGTGGGTGTGTACGGCACCTGGTTGCAGGCGGCTGACGGCACGCAGGGCGCGTACATGGATGCGAACCTGCAGTACGGCCGCTTCGATAACCGTGTGCAGGGCATCGGCCTGGCGCCGGAGCACTACGATTCGCGCATGGCCAGTGCGTCGCTGGAGGCCGGCTACACCTTCAACGTGTGGCAGGGCAGCGCCAGCGCGCTGTATGTGCAGCCGCAGCTGCAGCTGAGCCAGGTCGATTTCCGCGCCGATCGCCACGTGGAGAGCAACGGCACGGTGATCGACCAAGCCGATGCCGGTGGCCTGAGCGGGCGTTTGGGCGTGCGCGTGTTTGGCCATGGCACTGCAGCCGGCAATGCGGTGCAGCCGTACCTGGCCGTGAACTGGCTGCGTGGCAGCGGCACCAGCGCGTTGCAGTTCAACGGTGACACGCTGGGCGCGGATATGCCGCGCAATCGCTATGAAGTGCAGGCCGGTGCCGAGCTGAAGCTGGGCCAGCGCTGGGGCGCGTGGGGTGGCGTGAGCGTGCAGCGCGGCGACCACGGTTACCGCAACGTGGGCGGCCAGCTGGGCCTGCGCAAGGCCTGGTAAGCGGGCTTGCAGCGGCGGCGGATTCCATTGTCTGGGCAATGGGCTCTGACCCCACTGCTGCTGTAGAGCCGAGCCCATGCTCGGCTCAACGCGATCTGGACGAAGGGCGGCTGAGCGGGGCTCGGCCCTGCAGTGGCCCACAGGCTGCATCGAACCTAAACACACCCCCGCCCTGTCGCGATCGTCCATTGAATGACTGCGCAAACGGTGGCGATGCTGCCGGATCGCTCGCTGCCGGTCACCCGCATGTCCCCTCCCGAACGTTCCCACAATGCGGCCATTGACGGCCTGCGCGCATTGGCGGTGCTGGCCGTCATCCTGTTCCACACCAATGCGGCATGGTTGCCCGGTGGCTTCACCGGCGTGGACCTGTTCTTCGTGGTGTCCGGCTTCGTGATCAGCCAGTCGTTGGCCTCGCGCACCCATGCGTCGCTGGGCGCGCTGTTACTCGATTTCTACCGGCGTCGCGTGCTGCGCCTGCTTCCCGCGCTGCTGGTGATGCTGATGGCGACCTTCGTGCTGTCGGCACTGTTCATTCCCCGCGCATGGCGCAATGAGCAGTTCGACCAGACCGGCTGGTCCGCGTTGGTCGGCTTCAGCAACATCGTGCTGGCGGGTCAGCAGAACGACTACTTCTCACCCGGCGCGGAATTGAACCCTTTCCTGCACACGTGGACGCTGGGCGTGGAGGAACAGTTCTACCTGGTCTTCCCGCTGCTGTTCTTCGTGTGGCTGCGCGGGCGTGAGCGCTGGCCGTGGTCGCGTTGGTTGTTGCCGGTGCTCACCCTGCTGTCGCTGGCGTGGGCAGGCTGGCAGGCGCAGACGGCACCGGCGGCAGCGTTCTACCTGCTGCCGGCGCGGTTCTGGGAGCTGGCCGCGGGCGCGCTGCTGTACCAGTGGATGCGCACGCGCACGCCGGGCCAGAACGCTGACATGGTCGCAGCGGCCGGCCTGGCGATGCTGGCCGCAGGTGTGGTGATCGCCCCGCAGCTGGCGATGCCGGTGCCGGGGGTGCTGGCGACCGTGGCCGGTACCCTGCTGCTGTTGGCGAGCGTGTCGACAGCGGGGTCATCGCGCATTGCCCGCGCGCTGGGCTGCGCACCGCTCGCCTACCTGGGGCGCCTGTCCTATTCGCTGTACCTGTGGCATTGGCCGCTGCTGGTGCTGCTGCGCTGGACCTACGGCCTGCACGGTGCTGCGCTGTGGCTGTATCCGGTACTGCTGCTGGCGGTGTCGGCCGCGTCCTACCACTTCGTCGAACGCCCATTGCGCCGTGCGGCGCCGCTGCTGCGGCTGGCACCGGGCAAGGTGCTGGCGATGGCATTGCCGCTGGTGGCGCTATGTGGCGCGGGTGCCTGGGCCACCGTGGAGTACCACGAGCAGGTCTCGCTGAGTGTTACCCGTGACGGCTATGCATGGCAGGCGCGGCGCTACCCGGCATGGCGCCCATTGGAGCCGGTGAGTGCGCCGGCGCTTGAAGGGCGGCGACTGTTCGTGTCCGGCGATTCGCACGCGGCGGCGTATCGCACCATGGCCAGCATGGTCGCGCGCCAGACCGGCATGGAGGTGCGCCAGCAGGATCGCGGCGGCTGCAGCTTCGTCAACCTGCTGCGGGCCAGCCCGTCCGACTGCCAGGGCTTCATTGAGGACGCGTTGTCGACCATCGAGCGCGAGGCGCGCCCCGGTGACTTCGTGCTGCTGGTGGCCCTGCGAATGCCGGAGCTGCGCGGATTTGACTGGCAGCGGGAGGATGCACAGCAGATCTATCGTCAACTGCTTGCCGAGCGCACCCCGACCCATGCGCAGGCCGCGCGTGATGAGGCTGATCGTGTTCTTGGACGTCTGCAGAAGCTGGGCGTGCATGTGGTTTTGGATGCACCGCTGCCGTTGTTCAAGGCCGGTGCGTACCGCTGTTCGGACTGGTTCAACCGCCGCAATCCGGCTTGTGCCGGCGGTCTGAGCATGCCGCGTGCGGATCTGGAAATGCTGCGCGTGCCGCAGATGGCACTGCTGGCGGACCTGGCCGCACGTTACCCGTCACTGACCGTGTGGGATCCGCTGCCGTTGCTGTGCGGGCCAGACACCTGTTCGGCGGTGGAAGACGGTGAACCCCTGTTCTTCGACAATGACCATCTGAGCGGGCATGGTAATCGCGTGCTGTTGCCCAGCTTCCGCCAGACCCTCATCGACAGCGTAGGCAGCGCGCCCCGGTAGCGCCGGGCATGCCCGGCGGCGTTCACACCGGCGGCAGCACTTTGCCCGGGTTGAGGATGCCGTCCGGGTCCAGCGCGGCCTTGATCGCGCGCATCGTCGCCAGCGTGGCCGGGCTGAACGCCTGCGCCATGAAATCGCGCTTGGCCAACCCAATGCCATGCTCGCCGGACAGCGTGCCGCCCAGTGACAGCGTCAGTTCGAAGATCTTCGGCAGTGCGGCATGCGCGCGTGCGTTTTCGTCGGCGTCGTCCGGGTGGTAAAGAATGTTGACGTGCAGGTTGCCGTTGCCGGCATGACCGAAGGTGACGATGGTCAGGGTGTAGTCGCGCGCCAACGCCTGTACACCGGCCACCAGTTCCGGAATGCGCGACACTGGGACCACCACGTCTTCATTGATCTTGCCGGGCGCGACCGTCCGCAGTGCCGGCGACAGCGCCTTGCGCGCCGCCCAAAGCTGGTCGCGCGCGCGGCCTTCCATCGCCACGTCCAGCTCGATCATGCCGTCGCCTTCGGCGGCGCTGGCCAATGCCTGCAGCAGATAGGGCAGGGTGTCGTGGTCACCATCGGCCTCGACCAGCAGCATCGCACCAGCCTCCGGAACATTGGCGCCATTGAGCCGCAGCAGCTCCAGGCTGCGTGCGTCCATGAATTCCAGGCGGGTGGGTACCACCGGCTGCGACATCAACCGCGACACGGCGGCTGCGGCGGCATCCGCATCGCGGTACAACACGCGCAGCCCGGCCTGGCTGACCGGCAGCGGGGTCAGTTTCAGCGTGGCTTCCACGATCAATGCCAGCGTACCTTCGCTGCCCACCAGCAGATGGGTCAGATCGTAGCCAGTGGCGTCTTTGGTGTAGGCGCCGCCGCAGCGGATCACCTCGCCGGTGCCGGTCACTGCCACCAGGCCCAGCACGTTGTCGCGGCTGGTGCCGTACTTCACCGCGCGCGGGCCACCCGCATTGCAGGCCAGGTTGCCACCGACGCTGCAGATCTCCGCACTGGACGGGTCCGGTGCCCAGAAGAGGCCGTGCGGGGCCAGTGCCTGCTGCAGGGCGCCATTGAGCACGCCCGGTTGCACCACCGCGCAGCGATCGCCGGCGCGGATCTCGACGATGCGGTCCATGCGGGTGAACGACAGCACGATGCTGCCGGGTAGCGGCACGGCTGCGCCGGTGGTGCCAGTGCCGGCGCCACGTGCGACCAGAACCACGCCATACGCGCGGCAGGCACGCACCAACGCCTGCACCTGTTCGATGCTGGCGGGCAGCGCGACGGCAGCGGGGCGCTGGTGGCGCCACGAGTTGTCCTGCGCGTTCGCCTCCAGCGCGTTGTCATCCATGCGCCAGCCATCGGCACCCAGCAGGGCGGACAGTTCGGCAACCAGGGCAGCAGGCAGGGCAGGACTCATGACGGATCTCGTGGGGCAGCAGGAGCGGGTTGGATCAGTTTCCAGGTGACAACGGCGCCAGCCAGTGGCAGCCACACCCAGCGCAGTTCCGACAGCAGGGTGGCCAGGCCGCGCGCGCTGAAGAACTGTGGGGCGAACGGTGAAACGCGGATCGGTCGCCACGGCGCGAAGAAGCGTTGTTCGCTCCAGGGCCAGGCGAGGGCCACGCCGAGGCCGCCCGAGGTCATCGCATCCAGCAACGGGTGGCTGGCAGCGCAGATGAAGACGAACACTGCCGCCTGCACGGTAGATGCCACCGTTGGCCGCGCCCAGGTAGGTGCCAACCTTGGTTGGCACGAAACCGCCGACCAAGGTCGGCGACTACCGGGCCTGTGTGGTGCCGACCAAGATCGGCGGTTACCAAAGAACGCCGGCACCGCGGCCAATGCCGCCAGCATGCCGGCAAACAGCAGCGAATGGCTGGCGCCGCGATGGCCGAACGCATCGGCGTAGGGAATGTGCAGCGCGAAGGCCAGTACATCGGCATCGGGCAGCATCGCTGCAATCACGCCGGCCGCCAGCAGGTGCGGCGGGATGCGGCCGCGATCAGCGGCGCACCACAGCGCCAGCGGCACGGCAGCATGGGTGATGATCGAAGGCATCAGTCACACACCGTGGTCGTGCCGGCCTGGCTGCGCGCTGGCAGGTGCCAACCTTGGTTGGCACAGAAGCGCCGACCAGGGTCGGCCTCTACCAGAGCGGACGGTACCCATCAGCAATCATCCAGCCGGAACGCATCACGCAGCCACCGCAGCTGCGGCGGCTCGCCGGTGGCGTCGACCACATCAAAACGGCAGGGTGCATCGGCCAGCGCCGGGTTGTCCTGCAGGTACAGCTGCGCGGCGTGCGCCAGGCGTCGGCACTTGCGCACATCCACCGAAGCGGCACCGCCACCGAAATCCGATCGCGCGCGATAGCGCACTTCCACGAACACCACGGTGCCGGCATCGTCCATCACAAGGTCCAGTTCACCGCCGCGATAGCGCACGTTGCGCGCACGCGGCTGCAGTCCCGCCTGTTGCAGATGCTGCTCGGCGGCGGCTTCCACCGCCGAGCCCCGTTGGCTGCGCTCAGCGACCACCGGCGATCGGCATCGGCCGGCCGCCATTGAAGGTGGACCAGGCCGGCTGGCGCAGGATGTTGCCGTTGCTGTCCAGGAACAGGGTGCCGGTGGCACCGTCCAGGCCGCCTTCGTTGGACAGCTTGTCCAGATAGGCGGTGATCTTCCAGGCATCGGCGCCGAAAGCGAACAGGCGGCCGGCTGCACCGCGTGCGCTGGGCAGGGTGCTGGCGACCTGGCTGGCCGACGGCAGGCCCGACACGCTGCGCACGTTCCAGGCTTCGTTCGGGTAGACGATGCCGTCCAGCGCCACGTCTTCTTCCACCTTGCCGCTGCCGATGGTCAGTTGCGAGGTGCCGACGCGGGTGGCGCCGCCGGCACCGGCCAGCGCCAGCTGCGGTGCCAGCAGGCGCGCCTGCGGCGCACGCACGGCGAGGAACACGGCATCGACCTGGCCGGCATTGCGCACCTGCGCACCGACATCGCCGACTGCATCGCTGACGCCGATGGTGGCCACCACCTGGCCGCCACGCTGGGCGAAGCGCTGGGCGAAGGCGGCGGCGGCACGGCGGCCGGTATCGTCGGCGCTGTTGATCACCAGCGCCTTGCCGCGCTCGCGACCACGCAGGTATTCAGCGGCGACGATGCCGTCATCTTCCGGTGCCAGCGAGAAACCGGCGCTGCCGGCCGGCGGCGCATCCTTGCCACGGTTCAGCGCCAGCACCGGCACCTGCAGCTGCTTACGGCCGTACACCGCGTCCACTTCGTCGCGGCCCAGCGGGCCGACCACGAAGTCGGCACCGGAGGCCACGGCCTTGTCATAGGCGGCGAGGGCACCGGCCGGGGTACCGGCGGTGTCGATGAAGTTGATGTCCGGGCGGCGGCGGGTCTCGCCGTAGTACGCGGCCAGCAGGCCATCGCGCACCGGCTGCGCGGCGGTGGCCAGGCGGCCGCTGAGCGGCAGCAGCACGGCCAGCTTGGCCGGCGGGCGGTAACCGTCGCTCATCGCCGGCGGGCGCTTGCTGGTGTCGAACTGGGCGGCGCCATCGCGGTCGAACGGTCGCGGCAGCGGCAGGCCGCGTGCAATCAGTGCGCGGCCGGCGAAGTTGTACAGCGGGTCGTTGGCCGGCAGGGCGGCGGCACGACTGCGCAGGGTGGCGTCGTCGAGTGTACCGAGCAGGCCGGCGATGGCGGCCTGGTTCTCGCTGCGCGCACTGCCGGTCAGGCTGGCATGGGCGCGGGCACGTTCGGTGGCGGCGCCGAAGGCATCGCCGGTGCCCTGCAGCGCAGTGGCGCGGGCCAGATACCAGCGCGTCCGCAGTGCCGGCAGCACGTTGTCGCCGTGGTCCTTCAGCAGGGCCAGGGCCTGCCCCGGCTGCTTGTCGGCCAGCGCCAGCTCGGCACCGGTCAACTGGTAGCGCTGCAGGCTGGCGCCGGTCAGCTGGCGGGCGGTGAGCTGACCCAGCAGGCTGCGCGCGCGGGCGCTGTCGCCGGCCAGGTGCCAGGCCCAGGCCGCATCGGCCAGGGCATTGGTGCGGGCTCCGCCGCGCAGGGTGGCAGCAAGGCCTTCCAACTGCAGTGCGGCGTCGCGCGGCTTGCCCTGGTCGATCAGCGCCAGCGCCTGGCTCTGGGCCGGCGATTCGGGCGCGCTGGTCAAGCTGGTGGTGGCACAGCCGGCCAGCAGCATCAACGACAGCGACAGGGCGGAGATCCGTGCGGCGGGCTTGTTCATGATCGGGTCCATGCGATGAGGGCAGCGGCCTTGGCCGGGTACACGCTACGATTCTACCCTTGCCCCGTGAGTACCGCTGAAATGAGTGTGCCAACCCTGTACGTCGTCGCCACCCCGATCGGCAACCTGGCCGATCTGAGCCCGCGCGCGCAGGAGGTGCTGCGCTCGGTGGCGGCCATCTGTGCCGAAGACACCCGCCGCAGTGGCCAGCTGCTTTCCCATTTCGGCATCCAGCAGCCATTGGTGGCCCTGCACGAACACAATGAAGAGGCCCTGGCCCAGCGCTTGGTGTCGCGCCTGCAGGCCGGCGAATCGCTGGCGCTGGTCAGCGATGCTGGCACCCCGCTGGTCAGTGACCCCGGTTTCCGTCTGGTGCGTGCCGCGCGTGCGGCGGGCATCAAGGTCAGCCCGATTCCCGGCGCCTGTGCCGCCATCGCCGCGCTGAGCGTGGCCGGCCTGCCCAGTGACCGCTTCAGCTTCGAGGGTTTCCTGCCGGCCAAGGCCAGCGGCCGCCGCGACCGCCTGCAGGCGCTGGCCGGTGAAGTACGCACGATGGTGTTCTACGAATCCTCGCATCGCATCGCCGAGTCGCTGGCGGACATGGCGGCGATCTTCGGCGGCGAACGCCCTGCGGTGCTGGCGCGTGAGCTGACCAAGCTGTTCGAGACCGTGCTCGATGGCGACCTGGCCGGCCTGCTGGCGAAGGTGGAAGCTGACGAGAACCAGCGCAAGGGCGAGTTCGTGGTGATGGTGCAGGGCGCCGGCGACGATGAGGAAGCGCAGCTGGCGCATGGCCGTCGCGTCTACGCCAAGCTGAGCGAGCACCTGCCGCCGTCGACCGCGGCGAAGCTGGCGGCAGAGTTGACCGGTGCACCGCGCAAGGCGTTGTACGGCAGTTGATGGATCGTGCGGACCAAGGTCCGCACCCACCAGAGCGGAATCCGCACCCACCAGAGCAGCGGAGTCGGTAGATCCACGCCATGCGTGGATGGATGAACCGGATGCCGCGATCAGCACGGCAGGAAGGGCGTGCGTAGGCTAGAATGTGCGCTGGCGGAGCCGGCCAGACAGTCGCGTCATCCCTTCGGGGGTGCCGAGGAAAGTCCGGGCTCCATAGGGCAAGGTGCCAGGTAACGCCTGGGCGGCGCAAGCCGACGGAAAGTGCAACAGAAAGATACCGCCTACGTCTTCTTCGGAAGGCCGGTAAGGGTGAAATGGTGCGGTAAGAGCGCACCGCGAGTCTGGCAACAGACCGGCACGGCAAACCCCACCTGGAGCAAGACCAAATAGGGATCCTTTGGCGCGGCCCGCGTTGGATCCGGGTAGGTTGCTTGAGCGTTGCGGTGACGTAACGCCTAGAGGAATGACTGTCCACGACAGAACCCGGCTTATCGGCCGGCTCCGCCTCTTTCTTCTACATGCGTGCTTGCATATGCGTGAACCGCGCATCGGTAGTGCCGGTCGCTGGCCGGCAGCTTCACGCTGCCAGCAGCGGCGGACAGAATACCGGCCAGCGGCCGTCACTACCTCGACGTCGCGCGGTCTTCAACCCGGCGTACGGTACTGCCCGGCGGAGATGAACTGCTCGAACCGTTCACACCACACCACCACGGTGGTGTAGTCGTCCACGTCCACGTTCGCAGGCACCTCCACCAGGAAGCGGTTGAACGTCTTCACCTCGCCGATGCGCTGGGCCTGCGCCTTGATCTTCAGGAAATCGGCCTTGTTGTCGACAAAGTCGCGGACCAGGTAGACCTTGTAGTCCGGCCCCGGGCCCATCTTGCCGTCGAACGCGACCTGGCGGGCGCTGACGCTGACGTTGCCTTCGGCCCAGTGCACCGCGTCGCTGCCCTTGAGGTCGCGACGGAAGGTGGTGTGGTAGCGGGCGTCGCCCATCGCCGCCTGCACCTTCGCGACCGGCGGGTCATCGGGAGCGATCAGGATCGGCAGCAGGTAGATGCCCAGGCCGAAGCCCAGGCCGAGGGTGAGCAGGTGGGTGGCGAGCAGGATGAGGGTACGGCGCATGGGGCCTCCATGTGGATGTGGATCGCGCGGCATGGCGCCGGGCATGAGCACCTTGGGAGGTTGCGGGCGGCATTTATAGACACAGTGCGAGACGCAAAAGGGGCACAGTGGGATGACCTCAGCGGCGCAGGCCCTGTGGCGCGGGCGAGAAGGCGCTGCGCCGGGAAGCTGAATGACGCCGTTGGCAGTCCTGGAGCAGGTAGTGCCGGCCGCTGGCCGGCAGCTGCGTGGCCTACCCGAAGATCCGGAGGTTGCCGGCCAGCGGCCGGCATTACCCGGTCAGAAAATGACGTGGCTCTGTCCGTTGGCTGCGCCCTGCGGGCCAAAGCGGCGCTCGTGGATCTCGCCGTGGCCCTCGGCGTCGATCAGCAGCACGGTGCTGGCGCGGGTGCCGTAATCGTCGCCACGGATGAACGCCGGGCTCAGCCAGCGCTCGCGTTCCAGGCCGATGCCGGTGTCGGGCAGGTCGCTGTCGGCGGGGCGATGTTCGTCGGCCAGCGCGGCCCAGAGCGGGGCCAGATCCTCATCGCCGGCCTGCAGCCACGCAGACAGCGCGTCCATCAGCCGTCGGGTCTTCGGCCAGGGCGCGTCCAGCGCGCCGTTGGACATGCCATGCACGCCCGGGCCCAGGCTCTGGCGCTCGGCGGGGTGGTTGCCGAGGTACTCCAGGCTGTCGCCATCGGCCAGCAGCAGGTTGAAGGGCGCATACGCGCCCGCCACGGTGGCCAGCCGGTCGATATGCACGGCGGCGGGGTCGCGGCCGCGCAGGAAGTCGGCCACCAGTGCACCCCGGGACGGGCCGGTCTGTGCGGCCAGCGGATCACGGACATTGGTGACCACGGCCATGCGGCCGCCGGCGCCGACGCCGGCCCAGCCACCGCCGGAGCGCAGGTCGCGCCCTCCGATGACGGAGGTCTCATCCTGCCAGGGGGCCAGCGCCGCGGTCGGGCGGGCGTGGAACTCATCACGGTTGCCGGTCATCACCAGCCGCCAGCGCGGGTGGTGCATCCAGCCAAGAGCGAGCAGGCACATGGCCTCATTGTGCATCGTTTGCGCAGTCCGGCGGCGTTTCCGGCCGGTTCCGGATGAATGCGCGGGCGATGTTTCACGCCTTGTCCACAGCCCTGAACTTCCGTTCAATCTCAAAAATTGAGACGGATCAGCAACTTGTGGATAAGCCTTGAACAATTCTCTAAAGGTTGTTGCAAGCCATTGATGCGGCTGGCGATTTCCCCGCTGAAAGTTGTTGACAACCCCTCGGCCGCTGCTAAGGTGGGCATCAGAGGGAAATCCGGGTGTTTTGTGGGTTTTCGTGGTTCAATGTTTCACCGGGCGAAGGATAGGTGCACGCGTCGTGTTCCAGGGCGAGACGGCCATCACAGTTGACGATAAAGGGCGCATGGCGGTTCCCACCGCTTACCGCGACCTCGTCGCGCGCGCCAGCAACAACCGTCTCGTGCTGACCTACAACCCGTTCGAAGCCGGCTGCCTGTGGCTGTATGCAGAGTCGGAATGGGAGCGGGTCCGCGACGACGTCATGTCCAAGCCCAACACCCAGCGCGTCGTGCGCCTGTTGCAGCAGAAGCTGGTCGGCTCGGCCGCCCATCTGGAACTGGACGGCAACGGTCGCATCAGCATCCCCGCCAGCCACCGCGGTGCGGTGGGCATTGAGAAGAAGGCGGTATTGCTCGGTATGGGCGACAAGTTCGAATTGTGGAGCGAGCAGGCGCATCGGGCCCTGATCCAGCAGACGTTGTCTGACGAGGATCTGGGTGATGGGTTGCTCGACCTGAAGTTGTGAGCCGGGGTGCCCGGATGCGCCCAGAAGCGCAGACCGGTCACCTTCCGGTGTCGCAGTCGCCGGCGGTGCACCTGCCGGTCCTGTACACCCAGGTCCTTGAAGGCCTGAGGGTGATCGAAAACGGACGTTATCTGGATGGCACGTTCGGTCGTGGCGGTCATGCACGTGGCGTGCTCACCCAGCTCGGTCCCGAGGGGCGCCTGCTGGTCATGGACAAGGATCCGGAAGCCATCGCCGTTGCCGAGCGCGATTTCGCGCCGGACCCGCGCGTGTCCATCTTCCGTGGCAGCTTCGCCCAGCTGCTGCAGTGGGATGCGACGGCCGAAGGCCTGGACGGCGTGCTGTTCGACCTGGGCGTGTCGTCGCCGCAGCTGGACGTGGCCGAACGTGGCTTCAGCTTCGGCAAGGACGGCCCGCTGGACATGCGCATGGACCCGGACAGCGGTGAAAGCGCCGCGCAGTGGATCAACCGCGTGGAAGAGCGCGAAATTGCCGACGTGCTGTGGACCTATGGCGAAGAACGCCAGAGCCGCCGCATCGCCCGTGCCATCGTGGCCCGCCGTGAGAAGCAGCCCTTCTCCCGCACCGCCGAACTGGCCGAGCTGATCGCCTCGGTGATGCCGCGTGGGAAAGACAAGATCCACCCGGCCACGCGCAGCTTCCAGGCCATCCGCATCCACATCAACCGCGAGCTGGCCGATCTGGAAGCGGGGCTGGATGCGGCGGTGGAGCGGCTCAAGCCCGGTGGCCGGCTGGCGGTGATCAGCTTCCATTCGCTGGAAGACCGCATCGTCAAGCAGTACATGAACCGCCTGGCCAAGGCGCCGCCGGCCAACCGCCGCCTGCCTGAGGCGGTGGCGTTCGTGCCGACGCTGGACCTGATCGGCGGTGCCATCAAGGCTACCGACGAGGAACTGGCCGCCAATCCGCGTGCGCGCAGCGCCGTGCTGCGCGTGGCCCAGAAGCGGGAGGCCGACGCATGAGCCGGCTGCTGCTGATCATCCTGCTGGCGTCCACCGTGGCCTCGGCGATCGGCGTCGTGTTCGTGCGTCACCGTCATCGGCAGACGTTCATCGAACTGTCGCGCGCCGAGCGCAAGCGCGATGACATCAACCTGGAATTCGGCCGCCTGCAGCTGGAGCAGGCGACCCTGGCCGAGGCCAACCGCGTGGACCGCATTGCCCGCGAGAAGCTCGGCATGAAGTTCCCCGAGGCCGCCGACATCGTGGTGGTGCGGCCATGAGCAAGGCCGGCCGCAACCGCCCGCGCAATGCCTTCAACCTGCGCCAGCGCCTGCGCTGGGTCGCGCTCGCGCTCGGCCTGTGCTCGGTGTCGCTGGTCGGTCGTGCTGCCTACGTGCAGATCATCAACAGCGACTTCTACCAGCGCCAGGGCGAGGCCCGTTACCTGCGCGAGCTGCCGATCAAGACCTCGCGCGGCATGATCACCGACCGCAACGGCGAGCCGCTGGCGGTATCCACGCCGGTCGCCTCGATCTGGGTCAATCCGCAGGACCTGTTGCGTTCGCCCGAGCGCATCCCGGAGCTGGCCCAGGCGGTCGGCATGTCGGTGGACGAGCTGAGCAGCCGCCTGTCGCAGAAGTCGGACAAGGAATTCATGTACCTGCGTCGCCGGATCAATCCGGACGAGGCAGAGAAGGTGGTCGCGCTGAAGATTCCGGGCGTGGCCGCGCAGCGCGAGTTCCGCCGCTTCTACCCGCAGGGTGAGGCGATGGCGCACGTGCTGGGCTTCACCAACATCGACGACCGCGGCCAGGAAGGCCTGGAGCTGGCGTTCGACGAATGGCTGCGCGGCAAGGCCGGTGCGAAGCGGGTGATCCGCAACCGCAAGGGCGAGACCGTCGAGAGCGATCTGCTGCGCGCCGCTGAGCCGGGCAAGGACCTGACCCTCAGCATCGACCGCCGCATCCAGTACCTGGCGTTCAAGGAACTGCGCAACGCGCTGGTGGCCAACAAGGCAGCGGGCGGTTCGATGGTGATCATGGACGTGACCACCGGCGAGATCCTGGCCATGGTCAACCTGCCGACCTACAACCCGAATTCGCTGACCGGCGCGCTGCCCGATGCGCGCCGCAACCGTGCGGTGACCGATCTGGTCGAGCCGGGTTCGACGATGAAGCCGTTGACCATCGCTACCGCACTGCAGGCCGGTGCGGTGACCAAGGACACCATCATCGATACCAATCCGGGTTACATGACCCTGGGCCGCTTCACCATCCGTGACGTGCCGCGCAACAACGGCGTGCTGAACGTGACTGGCGTGATCACGCGCAGTTCGAACGTGGGTGCGGCCAAGGTCGCGGCGAAGATGCCGGACCAGGTGTTCTACGACGGCGTGCGCCGCTTTGGTTATGGCTCGGTACCGCACAGCGGTTTCCCCGGTGAATCCGGCGGCGTGGTGCTGCGCCCGGCGCGCTGGTCGGGTACCACCAAGACCACGATGTCCTACGGCTACGGCCTGAACGTGACGCCGCTGCAGATCGCTACCGCCTATTCGGCACTGGCCAACGGCGGTCGTCTGATCGCGCCGACCTTCGTCAAGGGCCAGCGCAATGAAGGCCAGCAGATCATCGACGAGAACGTCGCCAGGCAGGTGGTGGCGATGATGGAAACCGTGGTCACCCAGGGCGGCGCCAAGCAGGCGGCGGTGCTGGGCTACCGCGTGGCCGGCAAGACCGGTACCGCGCGCAAGGCCGGTCCGGGTGGTTACGAACGGGGTCATTACAACGCGCTGTTCGCCGGCGTGGTGCCCGCCACCAACCCGCGCTTCGCCACCGTCATCGTCATCAACGATCCGCAGGCCGGCAAGTTCTACGGCGGCCTGGTGTCGGCGCCGGTCTATCACAACGTGATGGAAGGCACCCTGCGCCTGATGGACGTGCCACTGGACGACCTGCAGTCGTGGCTGGCCGCACAGCAGTCCGGCAAGGTCGGTCACTCGGCCTCGATCCTGCCTGCGCCGCCGGCCGAGACCGCGCTGCCAGTGGATGCCGCCGCTGAATTCGATGCTGCGCTGCCGAGCGCGCACGCCCAGACGCCGCCCACTACGGGAGGCACGCAATGAGTCCTTCGATGTTGCTTTCGCAGTTGCTTCCGGACGTTGCCC
Source organism: Stenotrophomonas sp. YJH_SMC_12-1 (assembly GCF_059370935.1). Taxonomy (NCBI): domain Bacteria; kingdom Pseudomonadati; phylum Pseudomonadota; class Gammaproteobacteria; order Lysobacterales; family Lysobacteraceae; genus Stenotrophomonas; species Stenotrophomonas sp. YJH_SMC_12-1. Next base: position 338,228 of record NZ_JCAFUD010000003.1, read on the forward strand.
TTGCAGGGCACGACCCCGTTCTGACCGGCCTGGTGCTGGACAGCCGCGCCGTGCGTCCCGGCAATGCTTTCGTCGCCATCGCCGGTTTCGGCGCGCATGGCCTGGGCTTTGTCGAGCAGGCCCGCGCCGCCGGTGCCAGCGTCATCCTGTTTGAACCGCCGGCGCCCGCCGAACTGCCGGCACCGGCCGATGCGATCGCCGTGCCGGGCCTGCGCGCACGCATGGGTGCGATGGCCGACCAGTTCCATGGCGCGCCGTCGCGGGCGATGGCGATGGTCGGTGTCACCGGCACCAACGGCAAGACCTCCACCGTGCAGCTGCTGGCCCAGGCCTGGCACCTGCTCGGTACGCCCAGTGGCAGTATCGGCACGCTGGGTGCCGGACTTTATGGCGCGGTCGAGCCGACCGGCTTCACCACGCCGCTGGTGCTGCAGATGCATGCGCTGCTGGCGCAGCTGCGCGACGCCGGTGCGCGCGCGGTGGCGATGGAAGTCAGCTCGCATGCGCTGGACCAGGGTCGCGTGGATGCCGTGCACTACGACGTGGCGGTGTTCACCAATCTCACCCGCGACCATCTGGACTACCACGGCGACATGGCCAGCTACGGCGCGGCCAAGGCGCGGCTGTTCCACCGTCCGGGCCTGAAGGCCGCAGTGATCAATCTGGACGACGCGTTCGGCCGCCAGCTGTTCGCCGGCCTGCCTGCGGGCGTGCAGCCGATCGGCCTGAGCTCGCGCGGTGCCACCGACGCCAGCGTGCGCGCCGAGGCGCTGCAGCTGGATGGCCGTGGCATTGCCTTCGAACTGGTCATCGACGGCCAGCGCGCGGCGGTGCAGTCGCCGCTGCTGGGCCGCTTCAACGTGGACAACCTGCTGGCCGTGGCCGGCACCCTGCACGCGCAGGGCCAGCCGCTGCCGCGCATCGCCGAAGTACTGTCGGCGCTGCAGCCGATCCGTGGCCGCATGAACCGCCTGGGCGGCGAAGGTGGCCTGCCGACCGTGGTGGTCGACTACGCACACACCCCGGACGCGCTGGAACAGGCGCTGGACAGCCTGCATGGCCACCTGCAGGGCACGCTGTTCTGCGTGTTCGGCTGCGGCGGCGAGCGTGATACCGGCAAACGCCCGCAGATGGCGGCCATTGCCGAGCGTCTGGCCAACCAGGTCATCGTCACCGACGACAACCCGCGTGGCGAGGATGGCGACGTGATCGTGGCCGACATCCTGGCCGGCTTCACCGATGCCTCCGCCGTGACCGTGCAGCGCAGCCGCGCGCGTGCGATCGGCCTGGCGGTGAAGCGTGCCGGTGCCGGTGACATCATCCTGATCGCTGGCAAGGGCCACGAGCCGTACCAGGAAGTGAATGGCGTGCGCCATGACTTCGACGACACCGAAGTGGCCGCCGCTGCACTGGCGGCCAAGGCCGGTGTACTAGAGGCGCAGGCCGGGGAGGGCACCGCATGAAGCGCACCCTGCTTTCGCTGATCGCACACTGGGCCGGCGGCGAGATCCACGGCGACGACGTGGCCATCGATGCGGTCAGCAATGACACCCGCAGCCTCGGCCCGGGCAGCCTGTATGTGGCGCTGCGCGGCGAGCGTTTCGACGGCCATGACTTTGCCGCCGACGCGCAGGCGCGCGGTGCCAGTGCGCTGCTGGTCGAGCGCCTGCTGCCGATCGAACTGCCACAGGTGCTGGTGGCCGACAGCGAACTGGCACTGGCGAAGATCGCCACCGGCATGCAGCGCGTCCGCGGCACCGAGGTGTTCGCGATCACCGGCAGCAACGGCAAGACCAGCGTGAAGAGCCTGCTGCTGTCGATCCTGCAGCAGGTGGCCCAGCACGCCCACAAGGTGGTCTACGCCAACCCGGGCAACCGCAACAACGAGATCGGCCTGCCGCTGGCGGTGATCGAAGCGCCGGAAGATGCCGACTACGCCGTCTACGAGATGGGCGCCGGCAAGCCGGGCGATATCGCCTACCTGACCGACATCGCCCGCCCGCGCTATGCGCTGGTCAACAACATTGCCCCGGCGCACCTGGAACGCATGGGCAGCCTGCTCGGCGTGGCGGTGACTAAGGGCGCGATCTATGCAGCGCTGCCGGCCGATGGCGTGGCGTTGATCAATGTGGACGATGCCTACGGCCGCTGGTTCGAACAGCATTTCGTCGGCACCCCGCCGCGTTGCCGCGTGCTGCGCTACGGCCTGGAACATACCGCCGAGGTGACCGCGCGCGACATCCGCGCCGGCGCGCAGGGCAGCCAGTTCACCCTGGTCGCACCGAGCGGCGAAGCCCGCGTGGTGCTCGGCCTGCCCGGTCGCCACAACGTCAGCAATGCGCTGGCCGCCGCCAGCCTGGCGCTGGCCGCCGGTGTCGACCTGGCGCTGATCGCGACCGGCCTGGCCGAAGCGCAGCCGGTGCCGGGCCGCCAGATTGCCCATCAGCTGCGCAATGGCGCGGTGCTGGTGGACGACAGCTACAACGCCAACCCCGGTTCGCTGGCTGCGGCCATCGACGCCCTGGCCGCCGCGCCGGAAGAGGGCTGGCTGGTGCTGGGCGACATGCGCGAGCTGGGTCCGGACGGCGAGGCGCTGCATGCGCAGGCCGGCATCCGTGCACGCGCCGTCGGCCTGAAGCGGTTGTATGCACTGGGTCCGCTCAGTGCCGCCGCTGCGGCCGCCTTCGGTGAAGGCGGACGCCATTTCGATACCCATGGTGCGCTGTCACAGGCGCTGCAGGACGAGTTGCACGCTGGTGTGCGCTGCCTGGTCAAGGGTTCCCGTGGCAGTGCCATGGACCTGATCGTCAAAGCGCTGCTGGCGCAAGGAGAGGAATCCCCGCATGTTGTATGAACTGGCTCGATGGTTGCAGCAGTTGGAGAGCCTGTTCGGGCTGTTCAACTACCAGACGTTCCGCGCCATCCTTGCCGCGCTGACGGCCCTGTTCCTGTCGCTGTGGCTTGGCCCGGCGATGATCCGCAAGCTTGCCCAGTTCAAGGGCGGCCAGCCGATCCGCAAGGACGGTCCGCAGACCCATTTCTCCAAGGCCGGCACGCCGACCATGGGCGGTTCGCTGATCCTGCTCACCGTCACCCTGTCGGTACTGATGTGGGCCGACCTGCGCAACCGCTACGTGTGGCTGGTGCTGGCGGTGATGCTGTGCTTCGGCGCCATCGGCTGGTATGACGACTGGATCAAGATCGTCCGCCGTGACCCGAACGGCCTGAAGTCGCGCTGGAAGTACCTGCTGCAGTCGATCTTCGGCCTGGCCGCGGGCCTGTTCCTGTTCTATACGGCCGACGTGCCGGCGGCGCTGACGTTCTACATCCCGATGTTCAAGTCGGTGGCGTTGCCGCTGGCCGGCATTGGCTTCGTGGCGATCGCCTACTTCTGGATCGTCGGTTTCTCCAACGCGGTGAACCTGACCGACGGCCTGGACGGCCTGGCGATCATGCCAACCGTTCTGGTGGCCTGCGCGCTGGGCGTGTTCGCGTATGCCTCGGGCAACGTGGTATTCGCCAACTACCTGCAGATTCCGCAGATTCCAGGCGCCGGCGAGCTGGTCATCATCTGCGCGGCCATCGCCGGTGCGGGCCTCGGCTTCCTGTGGTTCAACACCTATCCGGCCATGGTCTTCATGGGCGACATCGGCGCGCTGGCGCTGGGCGCGGTGCTGGGCACGATCGCGGTGATCACCCGCCAGGAACTGGTGCTGGTGATCATGGGCGGCGTGTTCGTCATCGAAACACTGTCGGTGATGATCCAGGTGGCCTCGTTCAAGCTGACCGGCAAGCGCGTGTTCCGCATGGCGCCGATCCACCACCATTTCGAACTGAAGGGCTGGCCCGAGCCGCGCGTGATCGTGCGCTTCTGGATCATCTCCGTCGTGCTCGTGCTGATCGGCCTGGCCACGTTGAAGGTGCGCTGAGATGAACGACCTGTCCCGCCAGGCAACACGCCTTGAAGCCATCGAAGGCAGCTACGACAAGTGGCTGCTGGGCGCGATCATCGCGCTCACCGGCGTGGGCGTGGTGATGGTGGCGTCCAGCTCGATCGCCTTGATGAGCAGTCCGTTCTACTACCTCAACCGCCACCTGATCTTCCTGGCGGTGGGTATCGTGCTGGCGGTCATCGCCGCCCGCACTGAACTGAAGTCCATCGAGCAGTACAACCAGATGCTGCTGCTGGGCTGCTTCGTGCTGCTGCTGGCGGTGTTCGCACCGGGCCTGGGCAGCACCGTCAACGGTGCGCGCCGCTGGATCAACCTGGGCATCTCCAAGTTCCAGACGGTCGAAGCAGTGAAAGTGCTCTACATCGTCTGGCTGTCCAGCTACCTGGTGCGTTTCCGCGACGAGGTCAACGCGACCTGGCCGGCGATGCTCAAGCCGCTGGGCGTGGCCGGGGCGCTGGTGGTGCTGCTGCTGCTGCAGCCGGACTTCGGCTCGTCCACCCTGCTGCTGGCGATCACCGCCGGCATGCTGGTGCTGGGCGGGGTGAACATGCCGCGCATGTCGATGCCGGTGATCATCGGCCTGGTCGGCATGAGCGCACTGGCGATCATCGAGCCGTACCGCATGCGCCGCATCACGTCCTTCCTGGACCCATGGGCCGACCAGCAGGGCGACGGCTACCAGCTGTCCAACGCGCTGATGGCGGTGGGCCGTGGCGAGTGGACCGGCGTCGGCCTGGGCAACTCGGTGCAGAAGCTGTACTACCTGCCCGAAGCGCATACCGACTTCATTTTCTCGGTCACTGCCGAGGAATTCGGCTTCCTGGGCACCTGCGTGATCGTGGCCCTGTACGCGCTGCTGGTCGGCCGGACCTTCTGGCTGGGCATGCGCTGCGTGGAGATGAAGCGGCACTTCTCCGGCTACATCGCCTTCGGCATCGGCCTGTGGATCAGCATGCAGACCTTCGTTTCGATCGGCGTGAACCTGGGCATCCTGCCGACCAAGGGCCTGACCCTGCCGCTGATCTCTTCCGGCGGCTCGTCGGTGCTGATGACCTGCGTGGCGATGGGCCTGCTGCTGCGCGTGTCCTATGAACTCAAGCGCGCCGAGCGCCGCCAGGCCGTGCGCATCGGCGGCAGCGAAGACGCCGCTGCCGAGCCGAGCGACGAGCCGGCCGCGCCGGTGGCCGCCAGCGTACCGATGAGCTCCGAGCCGGTGGCTGCCGCTGCAGCGAACGCTGCGCGTGGCACCAGCCGCCTGCAGTCGCGCATCGAACCGACCTTCGGCAGGCTGTCATGAGCACAGCCACCGACAACGTGCGCCCTGTGATGATCCTGGCCGGTGGTACCGGCGGTCACATCTTCCCCGGCCTGGCCGTGGCCCGCGTGCTGCGCGCGCGCGGCGTGCCGGTCACCTGGATGGGCGCCGACGGTGCGATGGAAACCCGTCTGGTGCCGCAGCACGACATTCCGATCGACACGCTGGCCATCACCGGCCTGCGCGGCAAGGGCAAGCTGGCCCTGCTGGGCGCGCCGTGGCGGCTGATGCGCGCGCTGCGCGCGGCCGGCATGATCATCCGCAAGCGCCAGCCGCGTGCGGTGGTGGCCTTCGGTGGATTCGCCTCCGGTCCCGGCGGCATGGCCACGCGCCTGCATGGCCTGCCGCTGATCGTGCATGAGCAGAACCGCGCACCGGGCCTGACCAATCGCATCCTGTCGCGCTATGCACGCCGTCTGCTGACCGGCTTCCCGGGCACCTTCGCCAAGGGCGAGGAGTTTGTCGGCAACCCGGTGCGTGCGGAGATCGCCGCCATCGCACCGCCGGAACAGCGCTTCGCCGACCGCCAGGGTCCGCTGCGCGTGCTGGTGGTGGGCGGCAGCCAGGGTGCACGCGCGCTCAATACCGGCGTGCCGCAGGCCATCGCTGCGCTGGGCGCCACAGTGCCGGTGCAGGTGCGTCACCAGAGCGGCGAGAAGATGCATGCCGAAGCGGTCGAGGCGTATGCCAAGGCTGGTGTGCAGGCGGAGATCACCCCGTTCATCGCCGACATGGCCGAGGCATTTGCCTGGGCCGATCTGGTCGTATGCCGCTCCGGCGCGTCCACGCTGGCCGAGCTGTGCGCGGTCGGTGTCGGCAGTGTGCTGGTGCCATTCCCCGCTGCCGTCGACGATCACCAGACCCGCAATGCGGAGTACCTGGTCGAGCGCGGCGCGGCGGTTTTGCTGAAGCAGGACGGAACGCTGGCCGAAGGCATTGCCTCACTGCTGCGCGATCTGTCCGAAAATCCCGCCCGCCGCATGCAGATGGCGCAAGCCGCGCGTGCCTTGGCCAAGGTCGATGCCGCCGAGCGCATCGCCGATATCATTCTTGAGGAAGCTGTATGAAGAAGGCATGCCAGCGCGCCTGCCCTGCGCGAGGCCGCGCATGATCCGCCGCCTGCACGACACCAACGACCTGGTGCGCGCATTCCCGCGCGTGCATTTCGTCGGCATCGGCGGCACCGGCATGAGCGGTATCGCCGAAGTGATGCTGACGCTGGGCTATGAAGTGTCCGGTTCGGACAACGCCGACAACGTGGCGACCCGCCGCCTGGCCAGCCTGGGTGCGCGCATCATGCGTGGCCACTCGGCGGCCAACGTGCTGGGCACCGACTGCGTGGTGGTCTCCAGCGCCATCCGCGAAGACAACCCGGAACTGATGGAAGCGCGCAGCCAGCGCATTCCGATCATGCCGCGTGCGGCCATGCTGGCCGAGCTGATGCGCTTCCGTCGCGGCATCGCCGTGGCCGGTACGCATGGCAAGACCACCACCACCAGCCTGACCGCTGCGGTATTGAGCGAAGGTGGCCTGGACCCGACGTTCGTGATCGGTGGCCAGCTGCTGGCCGCTGGCGCCAACGCCAAGCTGGGCGGTGGCCAGTGGCTGGTGGCCGAGGCTGACGAAAGCGATGGCAGCTTCCTGCGCCTGAACCCGCTGATGTCGATCATCACCAACATCGATGCCGATCATCTGGAGAACTACGGCAACGACTTTGCCCGCGTGCAGGCGGCGTTCGCCGAGTTCCTGCAGCGCCTGCCGTTCTATGGCCTGGCGGTGCTGTGCATCGACGATCCGGAAGTGGCTGCGCTGGCCGCCAGGACCCCGCGCCACGTGATGAGCTACGGCATGAGCCCGCAGGCCGACGTGCGCGCCGAGAACGTGGTGCAGGAAGGGTCGCGCATGCGCTTCACCCTGCGCCTGCCGCAGGGCACCAGCCAGGAAGTGGTACTGGCACTGCCGGGCAGGCACAACGTACTCAACGCACTGGCCGCCGCCGCAGTGGGCTGGCAGCTGGGCGTGGCCCCGGACGCCATCGCGCGTGCGCTGGAAGGCTTCGCCGGTGTCGGCCGTCGCTTCAACGATCTGGGCGAAGTGACCACCGCCAGTGGCGCCAAGGTCCGCATCATCGATGACTACGGTCATCACCCGAGCGAGCTGGAAGCCGTGTTCGCCGCCGCCCGTGGTGGCTGGGCCGACAAGCGCCTGGTGGTGGCCTTCCAGCCGCACCGCTACAGCCGAACCCGCGACCAGTTCGACAAGTTCGCCGCGGTGCTTTCCAGCGTCGATGCGCTGGTGCTGAGCGAGGTCTACCCGGCTGGCGAGGAACCGATTGCCGGTGCCGACTCGCATGCGCTGGCCCGCGCCATCCGCGCACGCGGCCGCAGCGAACCGGTGGTGGTTGGCAAGGCCGCCGAGCTGGCCAGCGTGCTGCCGGACGTGCTGCAGGACGGTGACCTGCTGCTGATGATGGGGGCGGGCGACATCGGCGCCGTGGCTACCCACATCGCGGTGGAAGGCTTCAAGGGGGAGGGCGAGGCGTGAGCGCGCTGACCTTCCCGCCGCTGCGCGTGACCGACCCGGCCGTATTCGGTCGCGTCGCCGTGCTGCTCGGTGGCACTTCCAGCGAACGCGAGGTGTCGCTGGATTCCGGCCGCAACGTACTGGAAGCACTGCAGTCGCGCGGTGTCGATGCGTTCGCGGTGGATGGCATTCCGGCGCTGGCCAAGGCGCTGGCCGCCGGCGGCATCGACCGTGTGTTCAACATCCTGCACGGCCACAACGGTGGTGGTGAGGACGGCATCGTGCAGGGCCTGATGGACGCTTTCGGCGTGCCGTACACCGGCTCGGACGTGCTGGGCTCTGCGCTGAGCATGGACAAGATCCGTACCAAGCAGGTGTGGTTGTCGCTGGGCCTGCCGACCCCGCAATACCGCAAGGTCGACGCATCGAACGTGCATGCACTGGCGGCCGAGCTGGGCCTGCCGGTGGTGGTGAAGCCGGCCAACGAAGGCTCCAGCGTGGGCATCAGCCGGGTCACCGACGACGCCGGCCTGGATGAGGCCGTGGCCCTGGCTGCGCGCTACGACGGCCAGCTGCTGATGGAGCAGATGGTGGTCGGCGACGAACTGACCGTGGCCATTCTCGGCGACGTCGCGCTGCCGTCGATCCGCATCGTGCCCAAGGGCCAGTGGTACGACTACAACGCCAAGTACATCGCCGAGGACACCCAGTACCTGTGCCCGGGCCTGGACGGTGGCGACGAAGAGGAAATCCGCCGCATCGCGCTGGCCGCGTTCCGCGCTGCTGGCTGCCGTGGTTGGGGCCGCGTGGACGTGATGCGCGACCGCAGCAGCGGCCGCTTCTTCCTGCTGGAAGTGAACACCGCGCCGGGCATGACCAGCCATTCGCTGGTGCCCAAGGCCGCAGGCCAGGCCGGCATCAGCTTCGAAGAGCTGGTGTGGCGCGTGCTGGAACAGACCCTGGAGGCCTCGCACGCATGAACGCGGTGCTGCGCATCTTCGTCTGGCTGTTGGCGCTGTCGGTGGTTGCACTGCCGGTGGTGGCCGTGGTCAATGGCTGGGTCGGCGCCGAGCGCTGGCCGCTGGCGAAGCTGCGCGTGCATGGTGAGTTCAAGCGGGTGCCGGCCGAACAGCTGCAGCAGGTGCTGTTGCCGTATGCGCGCGCCGGCTTCTTTGCGGTCAAGCTGCAGGACGCGCAGGACGCGCTGGAACAGCTGCCGTGGGTGGAAAGCGCGCAGGTGCGCAAGCAGTGGCCGGACGTGCTGGAGGTGACCCTGGTCGAGCACAAGCCGTTCGCGCGTTGGGGCAGCGACCGCCTGGTTTCCGAGCAGGGCAAGTTGTTCCCCACGCCGAAGAAGCTGGCCGACCTGGCGCTGCCCGAACTGGATGGCCCGGACAGCCAGACAGAAGAAGTGATGAAGCTGTACAGCGACTCGCGTGCATTGTTCGCACCGGCCGGCGTCGACGTGCGCCGGGTGACGATGGATGCACGCGGCAGCTGGTCGCTGGTGCTGAGCAACGGCACCGAAGTGGTGGTCGGCCGTGACGACGCGCGCTCGCGCATGCAGCGCTTCGTCAAGGTGCTGCCGCAGCTGAACCGTCAGGACGCGCCGATCGAGCGCGCCGACCTCCGTTACACCAATGGTTTCACGCTGAGCTGGGGTACCCCGGCCACGCCGGCGAAAACGCCGGCGACCCCGGCCAGAAGCACGCAGGAAAGGACATGAATCGCAAGGGTGACAAATCGCTGATCGTTGGCCTGGACATCGGCACCTCCAAGGTGGTGGCGCTGGTGGGCGAGTATTCGCCGGGCAACCCGATCGAAGTGATCGGGATCGGCTCGCACGAGTCGCGCGGTTTGAAGCGCGGCGTGGTGGTGGACATCGAATCGACCGTGCAGTCGATCCAGCGCGCGGTGGAAGAAGCCGAGCTGATGGCCGGCTGCGAGATCCGCTCGGTGTACGCCTCGATCTCCGGCAACCACGTGCAGTGCAAGAACTCGCCGGGCATCGTGCCGATCCGCGACGGGGAAGTGACCTGGGGCGACCTGGATCGCGTGCTCGATGCGGCCAAGGCGGTGGCGATTCCGGCCGACCAGAAGATCCTGCACGCGATCCCGCGCGAGTACGTGCTGGACGATTCGCAGGAAGGCATCCGCAACCCGGTCGGCATGACCGGCGTGCGCCTGGAGGTGCATGCGCACCTGGTGGTGTGCGCACAGTCGGCCGCGGCCAACATCAGCAAGTGCGTGCAGCGCTGCGGCCTTCAGGTGGATGACTTGGTGCTGTCCTCGCTGGCCTCCAGCGTTGCGGTGCTGACCGCCGACGAACGCGAGCTGGGCGTGGTGCTGGTCGACATGGGCGCCGGCACCACCGACATCGCGGTGTTCGTGCAGGGCGCGATCTGCCACACGGCTTCGTTGCCGATCGCCGGCGACCACGTCACCAATGACATCGCGCACATGCTGCGCACGCCCACCCCGGAAGCCGAGCAGATCAAGGTGCGCTACGCCTGCGCCCTGGCCCAGCTGGCCACCGCCGAGGAAAGCATCCAGGTGCCGTCGGTGGGCGACCGTCCGCCGCGCCGCATGCCGCGCCATTCGCTGGCGCAGGCGGTGCAGGGCCGTTACGAGGAAATCTTCGAGATGGTGCAGGCCGAACTGCGCCGCTCCGGCTTCGAGGAACTGGTGCGCGCCGGCATGGTGCTGACCGGTGGCGCGTCGAAGATGGAGGGCGTGGTCGAACTGGCCGAGGAAATGCTGCAGATGCCGGTGCGCGTGGGCATCCCGCAGCACGTCACCGGCCTGGGCGAAGTGGTCGGCAACCCGGTGCACGCCACCGGCGTGGGCCTGCTGCTGATGGGCAGCCAGATCGAGCACCCGCGGCGGCCGTCGCTGCCGACCGGGCGCGCCGGAAGCATGTTCAAGAAACTCAAGACCTGGTTCCGCGGCGAGTTCTGACGCGGAACCCGTAACACCGGGGGTCACCCCGGCGCAGCACCTGCAGTACCCGCATCACAACGCAGCAACGCAATACACAACCCACACAGCCGCAACGGCAACATGACACGCGAAGGCAGGAGGCCCGACCGTCCATGCCACCGACAAGCGGATACAACGAGGACACGGACATGGCGCATTTTGAACTGATCGAAAAGATGGCACCCAATGCGGTGATCAAGGTGGTTGGCGTGGGCGGCGGCGGCGGCAATGCCGTGGCGCACATGGTCAACTCGGCGGTGGACGGCGTGGAATTCATCACCGCCAACACCGACTCGCAGGCCATCAAGAATTGCGGTGCCAAGCTGCAGCTGCAGCTGGGTACCAACGTGACCAAGGGCCTGGGCGCAGGCGCGAACCCGGAAGTCGGCCGCCAGGCCGCGCTGGAAGACCGTGAGCGCATCATGGACGCCCTGCAGGGCGCGGACATGGTGTTCATCACCGCCGGCATGGGCGGTGGCACCGGCACCGGCGCTGCACCGGTGGTGGCGCAGCTGGCCAAGGAGATGGGCATCCTGACCGTGGCCGTGGTCACCAAGCCGTTCCCGTTCGAAGGCCGTCGCCGCATGCAGGTGGCGCTGAAGGGCATCGAGGAACTGAGCCAGCACTGCGACTCGCTGATCACCATCCCGAACGAGAAGCTGATCACCGTGCTGGGCCGCAATGCGACCATGATCCAGGCCTTCCGCGCCGCCAACGACGTGCTGCAGGGCGCCGTGCAGGGCATCGCCGACCTGATCGTGCGTCCGGGCCTGATCAACGTCGACTTCGCCGACGTGCGCACCGTCATGTCCGAAATGGGCCTGGCGATGATGGGTACCGGCACTGCCCGTGGCGATGACCGCGCCCAGGCCGCTGCCGAATCGGCCATCCAGAACCCGCTGCTGGACGACGTGAACCTGGCCGGTGCCAACGGCATCCTGGTCAACATCACCGCCGGTGCTGACTTCACCATGGCCGAGTTCGACGAGATCGGCCGCACCATCGACGGCTTCGCTTCGGAAGACGCCACCGTGGTGGTCGGCACCGTGCTCGACCCGGACATGCAGGACGAAGTGCGCGTGACCGTGGTTGCCACCGGCCTGAACCGCGTGTCGGCCAGCAAGGCCCAGCGTCCGGGCGAGCGCGCGCCGATCAAGCTGGTCCGCAACGCCACCACCGGCCAGCCGGAGTTCGGCGACTTCGACAACGGCGGCGACGCCGTGTCCAAGGCCATCGGCGGCATGGGCCTGGGCCTGCGTCGCGCCAGCAGCGATACCGCGGCGGCTTCGGCCCCGTCGGCGCCGTCCTCTTCGGCCCCGGCCGCGGCAGAACTGCCGAACGATTACCTGGACATCCCGGCGTTCCTGCGCCGCCAGGCGGACTGAGCGGGCCGGCCCGGGGTTGTCCTCCCCGGGTTGCGCCACCATGTCCTGAAAACGCGGGCGCCGGGCCAGGATGGGCCCGGCCGCCCTGCTTCATGTGCGTCCCATTGGCGCGCCGGTGTGTCCTGCCTGCCTTTCAGCCGGGGTAGGGGACCGTGCGTGTTAATCTAATGTGTCACTTCCGGTCCATCCCCCATGATCCAGCAACGCACCCTCAAGAACACGATCCGCGCCACCGGCGTTGGCCTGCACAGCGGTGACAAGGTCTACATGACCCTGCGCCCGGCACCGGTCAACCATGGCATCGTGTTCCGCCGCGTGGACCTGGACCCGGTGGTGGAAGTGCCGGCCAAGGCCGAGCTGGTCACCGAAGTGACCCTGTGCACCGGCCTGACCTGCAACGACGCCAAGATCCAGACCGTCGAACACCTGATGTCGGCGCTGGCCGGCCTGGGCGTTGACAACATCATTGTCGAACTGTCCTCGGCCGAGCTGCCGATCATGGACGGTTCGGCCGGCCCCTTCGTGTTCCTGCTGCAGTCGGCGGGCATCGTGGAACAGGATGCGCCCAAGCGCTTCATCCGCGTGCTGAAGACCGTGGAAGTGACCGAGGGCGACAAGGTGGCCCGCTTCAGCCCGTACGAGGGCTACAAGCTGGGCTTCACCATCCAGTTCGACCACCCGATGATCCCGGCCAAGCAGTCGCGCCAGGAAATCGAGTTCTCGACGCTGGCCTACACCAAGGAAATCTCCCGCGCGCGCACCTTCGGCTTCATGCGCGACCTGGAATACATGCGCGAGCGCAACCTGGGCCTGGGCGGTTCGATGGACAACGCCATCGTGCTGGACGAGTTCCGCGTGCTCAACGAAGACGGCCTGCGCTATGCCGACGAATTCGTACGCCACAAGATCCTCGATGCGATCGGCGACCTCTACCTGGCCGGTGGCCAGGTGCTGGGTGCCTACGAAGGCTTCAAGTCCGGTCACGCCCTCAACAACAAGCTGGTGCGGGCGCTGATGGCCGACGCCACTGCCTGGGAATGGGTCAGCTTCGACTCGCCGGCGACGCCGGATCCGGTCGAATATGCCACTCCGGCCTACGCCTGATTTCTGTAGGCTGTTGAATTTAAAGACAAAAACGCCGCCTTCCAGGGCGGCGTTGTCGTTTCAGGCGTGTTCGGCGCATTCAGCATGCTTGACACGCGTCAAGGCCGGTTCGAGGTCACGGTTTTGTGAACCTGTTGGATCGGAAGCCTGAATTTAACGCAGTTTTAACAACAATCTAACGACAGGCCCCCGGATGGCAGCTAGGATGCGACCCGGCCCCCGAAATGTTTCACGCCGTGGTGACACGCGCGACGGGGAGCGGAGCCGGATGCTCCGTTGTCGTCAGGACCGCTTCTTCGGCTTCGAAGGAACGTCCTGCAGGCAAGCCAAGGCGTCGCGTAGCCCTTTGTGCGTGGCGGCTGAAACTGCGTGGGGTCCATTCCGGTTGTCGAGCGCTGGGGAGCGCGTGGGAGTGGGAGACGCAGTCTTGATGGTCACCCTGGTGGCCTTCAGCCCGATGGAACGGGCCGCGTCGAGCAACTGGGCTTCGGCAAGCCGCAACTTGGCATGCCAGACCGGGGACTCGACGAGAAAAACGAGGTGTTCCCCGTCCACATTGGCCAGCCGGCAACGGCTGCGCAGAGGTGGCGGCAACTGGGGGCGCAACTGACGGTCCAGCGCGTCGAGCCACAAGGCACGCCGCAGCGGGTTCCCGCTTTTGTCCGCCATCACCGCATCCAGCGCCGGCTTCGGCACTGACGCGGGGCGAACGCTGGATTTCGGCTCAGACATGAAAACTCACTGATGGCATTCAAAAAGATCGTAATCAAAACGCGTGAAGGACAGGCCAAGTCGTCGCCGATCGCGCGTTTGCGGTTCTATTTCGAGGACCGCCCCCGCGCCCTGCTGGGCAGCGTGCTCGGGGTAGGCTGCATTATCGGCCTTGCTGGCGGCATTGGCGCCAGCGCGCTGAATGATTCCCGGCTGCAGGCCAAGGTTGAGCGCCAGGATGCGGAACTGGCCAAGGTCAAGCGCGATGCGCAGACCCAGGTCAACGCGCTGGCGGCACGCCTCGGCGAGCTGCAGGCGCAGGCTACCCGCCTGAACGCCCTTGGCGAACGGCTGACCCAGATGGGCAAGCTGGAAGACGGCGAGTTCGACTTCAACGAGACCCCTGGCCTCGGTGACGGCGATGCCGGCGGCCCGACCAGCGACATCCCGGTCAAGGACGTCAACGCCGACTTACAGGTGCTGGAGCAGCGTTTCGCTGCTTCAGGCCGCCAGTTGTCGGTGATGGAATCGCTGATGTTCGACCACCAGCTGCAGCAGAACGCCGTGCCGTCGCGCATGCCGATCCGCAACAGCTACGTGACCTCCGGCTTCGGCACCCGTGCCGACCCGTTCGGCCGCGGTGCCGCCACCCACAAGGGCATGGACTTCCACGCCAAGGTCGGTGACCCGGTGATGGCCGTGGCCGAGGGCGTGGTCAGCTTCGCCGGTGTGAAGGGCGGCTACGGCAACGTGGTCGATGTCGACCACGGTAATGGCTACGTCACCCGCTACGCGCACAATTCGCGCCTGGTGGTGAAGGCCGGTGACCTGGTCCGTGCCGGTCAGGAAGTGGCCAAGGCCGGTTCCACCGGACGTTCGACCGGCGCCCACGTGCACTTCGAGGTGTGGGAGAACGGCAACGTGGTCAACCCGCGCAAGTTCCTCGGCGACGGCGGCAACACGCCGGTCGGCCGCGTCAGCCGCGGCTGATGCCCGGGTCGGACTCCTTCCGCGCTGCGGGAGGGCTCTGACCCGATGCGGTTGATCTGGTAGTGCCGGCCGCTGGCCGGCAATCCGCGACGCTGCCGAAGATCATGAGGTTGCCGGCCAGCGGCCGGCACTACCCCTCGGGGTTGAAACCTCAGCCGCCCGTCCCAAGCTACAATGGGTGTTGCCATCGACAGGGCGCCAGGCGCCCTGTTTCGTTTGCGGCGGACGGATCCCAAGGGGGAGGCCGGGCGTCGTGTCCATCCAACCCGGTTCCTTCAATGATCAACAGCCTGCTTACCCGCGTATTTGGCAGTCGTAACGAACGACAGCTGCGCCAGCTCAACCGCATCGTCGCCAAGATCAATGCGCTGGAGCCGGAGATCGAGAAGCTTTCCGACGAGCAGCTTCAGGCCAAGACGCCGGAGTTCAAGCAGCGCATCGCTGACGGTGAAGCCCTGGACAAGGTGCTGCCGGAAGCCTTCGCGGTCTGCCGCGAAGCCGGCCGCCGCGTGCTGGGCATGCGCCACTACGACGTGCAGCTGATCGGCGGCATGGTGCTTCACCTGGGCAAGATCGCAGAAATGCGCACCGGTGAAGGCAAGACCCTGGTGGCGACCCTGCCGGTGTATCTCAACGCGCTGGAAGGCAAGGGCGTGCACGTGGTCACCGTGAACGACTACCTGGCCCGCCGCGACGCCGCGCAGATGGGCAAGCTGTACAACTGGCTGGGCCTGAGCGTGGGCGTGGTCTACCCGGGCATGCCGCACAGCGACAAGCGCGAAGCCTATGCTGCGGACATCACCTACGGCACCAACAACGAATTCGGCTTCGACTACCTGCGCGACAACATGGCGCTGTCCAAGGCCGACCGCTACCAGCGCGGCCTGCACTACGCCATCGTCGACGAAGTCGACTCCATCCTGATCGACGAGGCGCGTACCCCGCTGATCATCTCCGGCCCGGCCGACGATTCCCCGGAGCTGTACATCCGTGTCAACCGCGTCGTGCCGCACCTGGTCAAGCAGGAAGCGGAAGACGGCGAGGGCGACTTCTGGGTCGACGAGAAGGGCAAGCAGGTGCACCTGTCCGAAGCGGGCATGGAGCACGCCGAGCAGCTGCTGGTTGAAGCCGGCATCCTCAACGGCGAAACCGAAGGCCTGTACGCGGCGCAGAACCTGACCGTGGTCCACCATCTCAACGCCGCCCTGCGCGCGCACGCGATCTACCAGCGTGACGTTGACTACATCGTGCGCGACGGCGAAGTGGTCATCGTCGACGAGTTCACCGGCCGTACCCTGGCCGGCCGCCGCTGGTCCGATGGCCTGCACCAGGCGGTGGAAGCGAAGGAAGGCGTGCCGGTACAGCGCGAGAACCAGACGCTGGCGAGCATCACCTTCCAGAACCTGTTCCGCATGTACAAGAAGCTGTCCGGCATGACCGGCACGGCCGATACCGAAGCCTTCGAGTTCCAGAGCATCTACGGCCTGGAAGTGGTGGTGATCCCGACCAACCGCCCGACCATCCGCAAGGACAGCCCGGACCAGGTGTTCCTCAACCGCAAGGGCAAGTTCAATGCGGTGCTGGCCGACATCGAAGAGTGCGCCAAGCGCGGCCAGCCGGTGCTGGTCGGTACCACCTCGATTGAAACTTCGGAAATGCTGTCCGAGCACCTGAGCAAGGCCGGTGTGAAGCACGAAGTGCTCAATGCCAAGCAGCACGATCGCGAAGCGACCATCGTCGCCAACGCCGGCCGTCCGGGCGCGGTGACCATCGCCACCAACATGGCTGGTCGTGGTACCGACATCGTGCTGGGCGGTTCGCTGGAAGCGGAGATCCACGCCCTGGGCGAAGACGCGACCGATGAACAGAAGGCCGCGGTCAAGGCCGAATGGCAGAAGCGCCACGAGGCAGTGAAGGCTGCCGGCGGCCTGCACATCGTCGGCACCGAGCGCCATGAATCGCGCCGTATCGACAACCAGCTGCGTGGCCGTTCGGGCCGCCAGGGTGACCCGGGTTCGTCCCGCTTCTACCTGTCGCTGGAAGACAACCTGATGCGCATCTTCGCCTCCGACTGGGTGCAGAAGGCCATGCGCATGATGGGCATGAAGGAAGACGACGTCATCGAAGACCGCCTGGTCAGCCGCCAGATCGAGAAGGCGCAGCGCAAGGTCGAGGCCCACAACTTCGACATCCGCAAGAACCTGCTGGACTTCGACGACGTCAACAACGACCAGCGCAAGGTGATCTACGCCCAGCGCGACGAACTGCTGGACGCCGAGTCGGTGAAGGATAACGTCGACGGCATCCGCGACGATGTGATCTTCGACGTGGTGGCCCGCTTCGTGCCGCCGAACTCGATCGACGAGCAGTGGGACCTGCGTGGCCTGGAAGCGACCCTGGAGTCGGACTTCGGCCTGCAGATGTCGCTGACTGACCTGGTCAAGGAGCACGAGGAGCTGGATGCCGAGGCGATTGCCGCCAAGGTACAGGAACGCGTCAACCAGCACTTCGCCGAGAAGGAAGCCGGCGTGGGCGAAGAGACCATGCGCGCACTGGAGAAGCACGTGATGCTGACCGTGCTGGACCAGAGCTGGAAGGAGCACCTGGCGCGCATGGATTACCTGCGCCAGGGCATCTACCTGCGTGGTTACGCGCAGAAGCAGCCCAAGCAGGAATACAAGAAGGAAGCCTTCGAGCTGTTCTCGGACATGCTGGAGAACGTCAAGCGCGAAGTGGTGACCCTGCTGTCGCGCGTGCGTATCCGCAGCGACGAGGAAGTGCAGGCGCTGGAAGCGGCCGAACGCCAGCAGGCCGAAGCCCGCCTGAGCCAGTCGCAGTTCCAGCACCAGGACGTGGGCGGCTACAGCGCCGACGAGGAAGCCGCGCAGGTGCAGGCTGCCCAGCAGGGCGTGGCGCAGATGCAGCGCGACGAGCCGAAGATCGGCCGCAACGATCCGTGCCCGTGCGGCAGTGGCAAGAAGTACAAGCACTGCCACGGCCAGCTGAGCTGATGCCGAAGAGCCCCGCGAAAGCGGGGCTTTTCGTTTGTGGCAGGGGAGTCGCAGCGGATCCGTGATTGCGCCGGCCGCCCTGTTCTGGGCATGCTTCCCCCCATGCCTTCCCCCACCCGATCGATCCATGTCGTGGCCGCCGTCATCACCGACGCCCGTGGCCGCGTGCTGCTCAACCGCCGTACCGAGAACCGCGACATGGCCGGCCTGTGGGAGTTTCCCGGCGGCAAACGCGAATCCGGCGAGACCTCCGAACAGGCGCTGGTGCGCGAGCTGCGCGAGGAACTGGGCATCGAGGCCGATGTCGGCGAGTGGCTGATGGATGTGCCGCAGCGCTATCCGGACAAGCACCTGACCCTGGAGGTGCGCCACGTGCGCAGCTGGAAGGGGACACCGCGTGGGCGGGAGGGCCAGGCAATCACCTGGGTGGCGCCGGACAAGCTGGGCCGCTATTCGATGCCACCGGCCGATCTGCCGGTGGTGGCCGCGCTGCGCCAGCCCAACAGCTACCTGATCACCCCGGCGCCGGCCGATGATGAGGGCGGCGTGCAGCATTGGCATGAACAGCTGCAGCGCGTGGTGGCCGCGGGCCAGCAGCGCATCCAGCTGCGGTTGCCGACGGCGCATCCGCAGCGGCAGGCGATGGTCGAACAGGCCGTGCGCGCGCATCGTCGCAGCGGGGTGCAGTGGCTGCTCAATCGCGATATCGAACTGGCGCGTGCGTTGGGCGTGGGCGTACACCTGGGCAGCGAGCAGTTGCAGGAACTGTCGCAGCGTCCACTTCCCGAAGGCCAGCTGGTGGCCGCATCCTGCCACGACCTGCAGCAGCTGCAGGCCGCACAGCAGCTGGGCTGCGACTTCGCCGTGCTGGGCCCGGTGCAGGCCACGGCCAGCCATCCGGACGCGGTGCCGCTGGGCTGGGACGCGTTCGCCGAGCTGCGCGCGCAGGTGTCACTGCCGATCTATGCGCTGGGCGGCATGGGCCGCGGTCACGTCGCCGAAGCGCGTCGCCATGGCGGGCAGGGCATCGCCGCCATTCGCGGGCTGTGGCCAGAGTGAGCCGGCATGCGGGGTCAGATCCCTGCGCAGCAGGGCTCTGACCCCTCCCGATCACAGCGTGATCCAGAAACAACCATATTGCCGCCGCAACCCCAGCACCGTCGAAGCGCGCGCCACGCTGCCCGGCAACGTCTGCTCCAGGCGCAGGCCGACCGGATGGCGCACGGCCGGCGGCTCAGGGTCGGACCCCTGCGCAGCAGGGCTCTGACCTTCATCCTGCGATAGCGGCAGCGCCTGCGAGGGATACACCGGCACCACGTCCACCAACGGCCGCCGCGCCAACGATTCCAGTTGGCCGAGGATGCGCTGCGCGCCCGCGTCGGACACCGAGCCCCACAGGTACAGTGAAGACAGCCGATTGACGTCGTTGCTGAGGATGCCGTTGCGCAATGCGTCCACGAGCTCGCTCAGCCGGCGCGGGCAGCGTGCACCCAGCGTGTCGCGCGCTGCGGTATTGCCGGCCGGGGAGGGCGGCGGCAGCCGTGACCGTGCACCCACGCTGTCGCAGGGCCGGTCGGTATACACGCTCTGGCCCTGCGCATCGGTGCAGCGGTTCAGGCGCGTGGACTGTGCGTGGGCGACGCTCGACAGCACGCATAGCGGCAGCAGCAACAGCAGGAAGGAAAGCCGGATCATCCTCGCAGGGTAGCGCCGATCCGGTCCGCATGGCGTGCTTTCAGCCCTGCAGCAGCTTCAGCACCGACGTGGTCGGCTTGGCCAGGTTCAAGGTGTAGAAGTGCAGGCCGGGCGCGCCGCCTTCGATCAGGCGCTGGCACAGCCGGGCCACCACTTCCGTGCCGAATGCACGTACCGACTCGGCGTCATCGCCGTAGGCCTGCATCTTGCGGCCGATCCAGCGCGGTATTTCCGCGCCGCACTGCTCGGAGAAGCGGCGCAGCTGGCTGAAGTTGGCGATCGGCATGATGCCGGGCGTGATCGGCACCTGCACGCCGAGCCGGCGCACTTCATCGACGAAGTGGAAGTAGGCATCCGGGTTGAAGAAGTACTGGGTGATCGCCGCATCGGCACCGGCATCGATCTTGGCCTTGAAGTGCTTCAGGTCAGCCAGCGCATCGGTCGCCTGCGGATGCGTTTCCGGATACGCGCCCACTTCGATGTGGAACGCATCGCCGTGCTCGGTGCGGATGAAGTCGATCAGCTCGGCGGCGTAGCGCATGTCGCCGGGGAAGCCCATGCCCGAGGGAAGGTCACCGCGCAGCGCGACCAGACGACGGCAGCCGATGGCGCGGTACAGCTTGAGCAGTTCGCGGATCTCCTGGCGGGTGCCGCCCACGCACGACAGGTGCGGCGCGGCATCGAAGCCATGGTGCTGGTTGAGGTGGCGCACGGTCTCGGAGGTGTAGCTCAGGGTCGAGCCACCGGCGCCGAAGGTACACGACACGTATTCGGGGGCGTAGTCCTTCAGCTTGGCCGCGGCACGGTCCAGCTGGCTGCGCTGTTCGTCGGTCTTGGGCGGATAGAACTCGAAGCTGATGGCGGTCATGGCGCGGATGGCGGCGGTCGGTGTGAAGCATTATATCTCTTCATCAAGATGGATGCTTGAAGATTGCGTGAGAGCCCGCCGTCCCCGGCCCGCGACCGTTCGCCCCGCCGTGCGGCCGCTGCTCCGAAATCGCAACCGGGGTGCCTCCGCCAGGCCCACGCTGCTCCCATCCCGGCACCACCCACCCAATGAAGGAGCAGACGATGAAGATCTTCCTGGCACTCTGGTACGCAATGAAGGCCCTGGCCCGGCTGGCGATGATCGGCATGGCGATGGCCGTGCTCGGTTCCGGCTCGGCGCATGCGGCGGCCGCCACCGGCACCGGCAAGGTGCAGGTCGAGGTGGTCGGCAAGGGCCGTCCGCTGCTGATGATCCCCGGCCTGAACAGCAGCGCCGAGGTCTGGCGCGAGACCTGCCTGGCGCTGAAGGACGTGCAGTGCCATCTGGTGCAGCTGCCGGGCTTTGCCGGCGCTGCGCCAGCCGACCCGCGCCCGGCCGAATTCCTGCCGGCCATGCGCGGGCAGCTGCTTGCCTACCTGCATGACCAACAGCTGGGCCCGGTGGTGGTGATCGGCCACAGTCTTGGCGGCCTGCTGGGGCTGCAGGTGGCGCAGGCCGAGCCGAAGGCAGTCAGTGCGCTGGTGGTGGTCGACGCATTGCCGTTCCTGCCGGCGGCGCGTGACCCGAACGCCACCGCAGACAGCGTGCGGCCAATGGCTGACCAGCTGCGCAAGGGCATGCTCGCCGCCGATGCCGCGCAGTGGCAGGCGCAGCTGAAGGCCGCCCTGCCGGGCATGACCCGCGATCCGCAGCGGCAGGCCGAGCTGGGGCGCTGGGGCGAAGCCAGCGACCGCCAGACCACCGCTGACGCCATGCATGCGGTGATGGCCACCGACCTGCGTGACAGCATCGCCTCGATCACCGCACCGACGCTGGTGCTGGGCAGCTGGGCCGGCTACCAGCCGATGGGCGGCACCGAGGACAGCACGCGCGCGGTGTTCCAGGCGCAGTACGCGAAACTGCAGGGCGTGCAGATCGCGATGAGCGCGCAGGGTTTCCACTTCCTGATGTGGGATGATCCGCGCTGGCTGCGCGGTCAGGTGCAGGCCTTCCTCGACCACCACCACTGAGTTTCAACACGCCTCGGAATGGACATGCCGGATTCCTCCTCGACGGTACGCTTCTGGCTGCTCAATGCGCTGGTGTGGGCGCTCTATGGTGTTGCCGGAATCGGCCTGCGCCAGGCCTATTTCAGCGATGCCGGAAGCGCAGGCGTGTTGATCACGCTGGGACTGGCGTTGGCCCTGTTCGGGTGCAGCGGTGCCATCCGCGCGCTGGCGCTGCGTGCCGACTGGTGGGCGCGCGGCACGGCCGGGCTGTTGCTGCGGCTGGCGCTGTCGGTGGCATTGGGCGCGGCAGTGGCGCAGCTGCTGGTGAACATCGCGCTGCACTCAGCGCTGGCCTGGAACTGGGTGAGCCTGGGGCGGCAGACGGCCGACTTCAGCCCCAAGGCGCTGCTGCTCTACTGGTACACCACTGCGGTGATGCTGGCCCTGTGGGCAGCGCTCTGGGCAGGCCTGCACAGCCTGCGCCGGATACGCAGTGCGGAACTGGCGCGCCTGCGTGCCGAGGCCGAGCGCAGCGCGCTGGAGCGCGATGCACTGCGTGCACGGCTCAACCCGCATTTCATGTTCAATGCGCTGAACAACCTGCGCGCGCTGATCCTGGAAGACCCGGAGCGTGCGCGCGACATGGTCACCCGCCTGTCGCGCACGCTGCGCCAGGCGCTGGCACACAACCGCAGCGAGCAGGTCACCCTGGCCGAGGAACTGGTGGTCGTGGACGACTACCTGGCCATCGAGGCAGTCCACTTCGAACAGCGCCTGCAGGTAAGCCAGCACATTGATGCCGATGCCCTGCAGGCACAGCTGCCGGCGATGGCGCTGCAGCTGCTGGTGGAGAATGCGATCAAGCATGGCATCGCCAGCCGCCCGGGCGGCGGTGAGGTGCAGATCCGTGCCACGCTGGACAATGACGTGCTGCGCCTGCAGGTGGACAATCCGCTGGGCAGCGCCAACGAGCCCACCCATGGCCATGGCGTTGGCCTTGCCTACCTGCGTGCGCAGCTCGGCACGCAGGGTCGTTTCACCCTGCAGCCGGTCGGCGACCGCATGCAGGCCCTGCTGGAGATTCCGCAATGAGTGGCGTGCTGCGTGTGTTGATCGTTGATGATGCACGGCTGGCGCGCCAGGAGCTGCGCACGCTGTTGTCGGCGCTGCCGTGGGTGCAGTGCGTGGGCGAGGCCGACGATGTGCCCGCTGCACGCGAGGCGATCGCCACACTGGCCCCGGACCTGGTGCTGCTGGATGTGCAGATGCCCTCCGGCAGCGGCTTCGATGTGCTGGATGGGCTGGAGACGGTGCCGGCGGTGGTCTTCGTTACCGCCTACGACACCTACGCGGTGCGCGCGTTCCAGGCCAATGCGCTGGACTATCTGGTGAAGCCGGTCGAGGCGCCGCGCTTGCTGGAAGCGTTGCAGCGGGCGCGCCGGCGCGAGGTGGTGGCGGGCGAAACGCCGGAGCCGCGCAGCACGCTGGGCGCGCAGGACCAGGTGTTCGTGCGCGAGGGCGAACGCTGCTGGTTCGTCGCGGTCTCGGAGATCCGTCGGCTGGTGGTGGATGGCAACTACACACGGCTATGGTTCCGCGACCAGAACGCCCTGCTGACCCGCAGCCTGAGCGCGCTGGAAGCACGCCTGCCGCCGGAGTTGTTCTTCCGCGCCAACCGCAACACGCTGGTCAACCTGCGCCGCATTCGTGGCGTGACGCCCAGCATTGCAGATGGCTACGATCTGGCGCTGGACGACGGCAGCGAGGTGGAGGTATCGCGGCGGCAGGCACGTGAACTGCGCGAGCGGATGGCGTTGTAGCTGCCGCTACAGCTCGGCACTGACCGGGCTGGTGATGAATCCCCACAGCAGGCGTGCCATCACTGCGGGCGAGCGTGCCTGCCTGCGCGCATAAGTCTGTAGCGCATCCAGCCGCGGGCGGTCATAGAGGTGGCCGGCCAGCAGCACGGCATGCACGCGGCGGGTATTGGCGATGTCGTGCAGCGGGTTGCCATCAAGCAGCACCAGGTCTGCGGCTTTGCCGACCTCGACGCTTCCATGCGATGCCTGCCGTTGCAGATGACGTGCGGCCTGCAGCGTAGCTGCGCGCAGCACGTCGGCCTGGCTCAGGCCGGCCTGTCGCAGCCACTGCAGTTCATCGTGGTAGCGGAAGCCGCCCAATCCGGTGTCGGTGCCGACCAGCACGGTGACGCCGGCACGATGGGCCGCACCGGTGAGAGCCAGGCCATGCTCGAAGTAGGTCTTCAGTGCGTCTTGGCCGCGTCGGCCGGGATAGCGCGCTGCGGTGGCCTGCAGGTCATCACGCCACGCCCAGCGTGAAAGCGGGTCCAGATAGGCCAGGCGCGGATCGTCGACGAAGGCGGGGTCGCTTGCGCGTGCATCTTCTTCGCGGGTGACATGGGTCGGTACGAACGCGGCACCGCTGGCCTGCATCAAAGCGAACGCCTTGTTGCAGAGCGTGGGCTGATAGCTGGCAACCATGCGTTCGGCCAGTACGATCGGGTCTTCGCCGTCGAGCGCGCCACCGCGCCATGCCGCCGCGTTGTCGAAGCAGTGGCGCACGAACAGATGGGCGTGCTCGAAGCTGCGCTGGCCCGCCTGCACCGCGTCGTCCAGAGGCACCGCCTTGGGCAGGTGGCCGACCAACGGACGGCGCAGCTGCTGCGCCTCGGTGGCCAGCCGCTGATAGGTGTCCGCACGCAGCCGGTTGTAGACCTTCAACGCGTCGACCCCGCGCGCGCTGTACGTCCGTGCACGCGCAGCTGCAGCCTCCGGCGCGAGTGACGGATCTTCGAAGTAGAAACTGGCGATCTGTACGAAGCGCGGTGCAACCTGCTGCCCGGCAATGGCCTGTGCGGTCCAGCGGCGCTTGTCGGCCACGCAGGCGATCAGCGGATCGGTGGTCTGCGGGCAGTCCATCATGTCGCGGGTGCCGGTGATGCCGTTGGCCAGCATCAGCGGGAACTGCAGCTGCGGCGACAATTGCAGTGCATGGGTGTGCATGTCCCAGAAACCGGGCAGCAGCCAGCGGCCGCCGGCGTCGAGCACGGGAAGCCGCGCGTCCTGCGGATCTTCCCCAATGGCAGTGATGGTGCCGTGGCGCACTGTCACGGTGGTGGGTTCGCTGACCTGGCCGCGCGCCACGTCCACCACCCGCGCGTTGACGATCACGCGGCTGTTGCCCGGCTCGGGCAACGGCGGAGCCGACAGCGGCCAGAGCAGAGCGGCGGCGAACAGCAATGGCGGCGCCAGCAGGAGGATGACCAGTACGATCGGCCACTGCCGACGGTGGGCGGAACGGGGCAATGCGCATGCTGCATCCATGAGCCGGCGATCCTTGTAGTGGGTCGCCCGCAGGGTGCTGCAAGCGGGACGCTGGCGCCAGTGACCATCGGCATCCGGCCCTGTCTGCCTCCGGGGCGGTTACCCTGTGCAGCAGAACTCCTGATCACACCCGCGCCATGTCCATCGTCCTCACCGATTTCGCCCGTCCCCGCCTGTTCCCGCGCGTGCCGCGTGGCAACACCATCCAGGACTGCACTGCCGAGCAGTTCGAGGCACATCTCAATGCGCATGCGCCACTGAAGGTACTCGACGGCTACGCCCCGTTCTGCAAGCTGTTCGTCTACGAGAACTGGACCAGCACGCGCTGCCTGACCGTACCGATCACCGAGGCCAACCGCCACCTGCTGCGCAGTGGTTACGAAGCGCGCAACCGTGAGGAACTACCGGTGCTGGTGCGCTGGTTCGAGGGCGTGGAATCACCGCGTGCGAACTACCTGGTGGTGATCCTGTACAGCGCCGGGCAGCTGGCCAGGGAAGGCTCGCCGATCGAGGCCGACTGGGGCATCGTCGGCTGCATCTACACCGCCGAACCGGAAGAGGTACCGATGGCACCGATCACGATGATGCGCAATGCGCTGGGCGTGGACGAGGGCGGATCCGGCGTGCCGCTGGACCGCGAAGCCTACCGGCGTTCCGTCGAGTTCTGGGAGAACAACGCGAACTGGCGGCCGTGAGCAACATTTGTCATCCACGCATCGCGTGAATGTGCGGACCACAGTAGAGCCACGCCATGCGTGGCCGCTTGGCCTTCAGGCAGCTTTCCATTCCCACCACGGGTAATGGTACTCGCGGTCGATGGCCTGCCAATGCTGGCCGCATTGCGTGCAGGCGACGGTGTGGCAGTCGCCCCAGCAGCCCTCAGCCTCTTCCACCGAGAGCAGCTGCATCTGTCCTTGTTCAATCAGGCGACGGGGATCGAAGAACGGGTAGCCGGGGTTGAGCGCGCACAGGCAACCCTCGCGTGCACGCCAGTAACGCAGCCGACGCAGGGCGGCCTTCAGATACGCCTGGTTGCTGATCAGCATGCCGCCAAGCGCGATGCCCTGGCAGCGTTGTTCGATCAGATCCACATGTGCGCTCAACGCGTCCAACGATGAGGCACTGAACAGTCGTGCGACAACGCGGGCGGCATCGGTGATGCGTGTTGCGTCGCGCGACAACAGGTCCTGCAGCAGCACATCGGCCTGTGCATCGTCGAGCCGGGGAATCGGCGCTGCAGACCACGGCCAGCGCATCAGCGTGACTTGCCGATGGCAGCGTAGTGGCCGGCGGTGAGGCGCAGCAGGTCGGTGGGTGCCAGTTCCACTTCCAGGCCACGGCGACCGGCGCTGACATGCAGCCTGGGCAGCGCTTCGGCACTGGCGTCCAGGAAGGTGCGCAGGCGCTTCTTCTGCCCGAGCGGGCTGATGCCACCCACCAGGTAACCGGTTGCGCGCTGCGCGGCGTCAGCAGCAGCCATCTCGCACTTCTTGCAGCCGGCGGCTTCGGCCAGTGCCTTCAGGTCCAGCTGGCCGGCCACCGGCACGATTGCCACCAGCAGTTCGTGTGCCTCGGTGCTGGCCAGCAGGGTCTTGAACACCTGGGCCGGATCGAGGCCGAGCTTGTCGACAGCTTCGCCGCCATACGATTCGGCGTGGGCGTCATGCACGTAGCTGCGCACGGTGTGGGCGATCTTCTCGCGCTTGAGCAGGTTGATGGCCGGGGTCATGTAGGCATCGTAGCGCGCGCTGGGCGCGTTGCCTTGACCGAAGCTACTGCCGGAACATCCACGCATGGCGTGGATCTACCGTGGGGACTGGATGCGGGGTGTACGACCACACGCAAACGCAGAACGGACGCCCGAAGGCGCCCGTTCTGTCTGCATCTGTTGCCGGGGTCAGAGCCCTTTCCTGCGGAAAGGGATCTGACCCCGTTTACGCCGGTGGTGCCCGCCGCTGGCCGGCACCCCGCAGGCATCAGTAGCGGTAGTGGTCCGGCTTGAACGGGCCTTCCACCGGCACGCCGATGTAGTCGGCCTGTTCCTGGCTCAGGGTGGTCAGCTTCACGCCGATCTTCTCCAGGTGCAGACGCGCCACTTCTTCGTCCAGCTTCTTCGGCAGCAGGTAGACCTTCTTCTCGTAGCTGTCCTTGTTCGCCCACAGGTCGATCTGTGCCAGGGTCTGGTTGGCGAAGCTGTTGGACATCACGAAGCTCGGGTGGCCGGTGGCGCAGCCCAGGTTCACCAGGCGGCCTTCGGCCAGCAGGAAGATCGCGTTGCCGTTCGGGAAGATGTACTTGTCCACCTGCGGCTTGATGTTGACGTGCTTGATGCCCGGGTAGGACACCAGTGCGTCGACCTGGATCTCGTTGTCGAAGTGGCCGATGTTGCAGACGATGGCCTGGTCCTTCATCGCGCTCAGGTGCTCGATGCGGATGATGTCGCGGTTGCCGGTGGTGGTGACGTACAGGTCGGCACGGCCCAGGGTCGATTCGATGGTGTTGACTTCATAGCCTTCCATCGCCGCCTGCAGGGCGCAGATCGGGTCGATCTCGGTGACAATCACGCGCGCACCGTAGGCACGCAGCGAGGCCGCGCAGCCCTTGCCGACGTCGCCGTAGCCGCAGACCACGGCCACCTTGCCGGCCAGCATCACGTCCATCGCGCGCTTCAGGCCGTCGGCCAGCGACTCGCGGCAGCCGTACAGGTTGTCGAACTTGCTCTTGGTGACCGAGTCGTTGACGTTGATCGCCGGGATCAGCAGGGTGCCGGCCTGGGCCAGCTGGTACAGGCGGTGCACGCCGGTGGTGGTCTCCTCGGAGACACCCTTCCAGTCCTTGACCACGCGGCCCCAGTAACCGGGGCGCTCCTTGGCCACGCGCTTGAGCAGGTTCTTGATGACCTGTTCTTCGTGCGAGGCGGAGGCGGTGTTGACCCAGTCGCTGCCATTTTCCAGCTCGTAGCCCTTGTGGATCAGCAGGGTCACGTCACCGCCGTCGTCCACCACCAGCTCCGGGCCGGTCAGGGTGCCATCGGCCAGGGTGAAGGTCAGCGCGTCCAGGGTGCAGTCCCAGTACTCTTCCAGGGTCTCGCCCTTCCAGGCAAACACCGGGGTGCCGGTGGCGGCAATGGCGGCGGCCGCGTGGTCCTGGGTCGAGAAGATGTTGCACGAGGCCCAGCGCACGTCGGCGCCGATGTCCTTCAGGGTCTCGATCAGCACCGCGGTCTGGATGGTCATGTGCAGCGACCCGGTCACGCGCACGCCCTTCAGCGGCAGCTCGGCCTGGTACTTGCGGCGGATCGACATCAGGCCCGGCATTTCGTGCTCGGCGATGTCCAGTTCCTTGCGGCCCCAGTCGGCCAGCGTGATATCGCGGATCTTGTAGTCACCTTCGGTGGAGAAGGTCTTGGCAACAGCGTTCATTCGTGTGCTCCGGTTGTGGACGAGCGGATGCTCGCATCTAGCCGGGCGCCGTTGTTACAAAGCCACCTTACCGAGCCTGGCCGGGCCTCGTGGGATCCGGTCGCAGCGCCCCTCGGCAGGGGAGAACCCCCATTATATCGCGGCCCCGGCGTGACATCCGGATGACCCAACCATCGGCAGATGGGGCCGCGTGCACGGCCTGTTAAGGTCGGTGTTTTCACGCATCACACAGGTGGAACGATGAGCATGCACGCGCGCCGTACACGGCGCTGGACCGGCCTGGTCCTGTCGATGGGACTGCTGGCGGTCGCCCCGCTGGCCTGGGCCGCAGCGCCGCAGCCGGTGGCCACACAGGCCCAGGGCGTCAACGGCTACGAACTGCCGTCGGCCGCGCTGCAGGCGGTGGTGGACGCGCCGCGTGCACCCTCGTTGTACCTGTCGCCGCGACGCGACGTGGCCGCGATGATGCAGATGCCGTCGCTGCCTTCGATCCAGGTGGTGGCGCAGCCGGAACTGAAGCTGGCTGGCCTGCGCATCAACCCGCGCACATTCTCCGACAGCCGCTTCAGCTTCGGCGAGAAGCTGTGGCTGATGAACGTGGCCGACGGCAAGGAGCGGCAGATCAGCGGCCTGCCGGCCAAGCTGTCGATCGCCAGTGTGATGTGGTCGCCGGACCAGAAGTGGCTTGCCTTCAACCAGGTCGACGCTGCCAGTGGCGCCAATGAACTGTGGCTGGTGGACGTGGCCGGCGGCAGCGCCCGCCGCCTGGTTGCCGGCCTGAACACGGTGATCGGCAGCGGCTACCAGTGGTTGCCGGACAGCCGCGGCCTGGTGGTGTTCACCCGCCCGGCCAACCTCGGTGCGGCCCCGGCTGCCGATGGCATTCCGACCGGCCCGGCCGTGCAGCAGACCAGCCAGGGCGGCGGCGTGGTGTCGATCCGTACCTACCAGGACCTGCTGAAGAACGAGGCCGACGCGCGCCAGTTCGATTATTACGCGACCACCCAGCCGATGGAAGTCAGCCTGGATGGCAGTACCCGCGCGATCGGCGCGGCCGGCATCTTCATGGGCTTCTCGGTATCGCCCGATGGCCGCTTCGTGCTGCGCCAGCCGGTGCAGCGCCCGTATTCATACGTGGTGCCGGTGGACAGCTTCCCGCGCCGCATTGAAGTGATCGACCGTGCCAGCGGCAAGCTGGTGCACACGGTGGCCGTGCGTCCGCTGGTGGAAGGTCTGCCGACCGGCAACGACGCCGAAGTGACCGGCGTGCGCGACATCCGCTGGCGTGGTGATGCCGACGCTACCCTGGTCTGGGCCGAAGCGCAGGACGGCGGCGACCCGAACAGGGACGCCAAGGTGCGCGATGCGGTGCTGATGCAGGCCGCGCCGTTCGACAAACCGCCGGTCACCCTGGCCCAGCTTGGCAGCCGCCTGGCCGGCATCAGCTGGGGACGCGGTGACCTGGCCCTGCTGACCGAATCGTGGTGGAAGACCCGCAGGACCAAGACCTGGTTGATCGCCCCGGACAACGCCGGTGCCGAGCCGCGCCTGCTGTGGGACCGCGATGCGCAGGACCGCTATTCCGATCCGGGCCGACCGCTGTTGTCCAGCGACGACCGCGGGCGCTCGCTGCTGCAGACCAGCGCCGATGGCAACAGCCTGTATCTGGCCGGTGCCGGTGCATCGCCGGAAGGCGATCGTCCGTTCGTGGACCGCTTCGACATCGCCACGGGCAAGGCAACCCGCCTGTTCCACTCGCAGGCGCCGAGCTATTCGCTGCCGGTGGCATTGCTGGACAACCAGGGCAGCTCGCTGCTGCTGAGCCGCGAGAGCCCGGACGAGCCGGCCAACTTCTACGTGCAGTCGCTGGCCGATGCCGGTGCTGCGCCGCGTGCGCTGACCCACTTCGCCCATCCGCTGCCGCAGCTGAAGGGCGTGCAGAAGGAGCAGATCCGCTACAAACGCAAGGACGGCGTCGACCTGACCGCGACCCTGCTGCTGCCGCCGGGCTATGACCCGAAGCGCGACGGCCCGCGCCCGCTGCTGATGTGGGCCTACCCGGGTGAGTTCAAGAGCGCAGCCGCAGCCAGCCAGGTGACCGATTCGCCGTACCGCTTCAACGCGGTCAGCTACTGGGGCCCGCAGGCGTTCCTGGCCAAGGGCTATGTGGTGCTGGCCAGCCCGTCGATGCCGATCATCGGTGAGGGCGACAAGGAGCCGAACGACACCTACATCGAACAGCTGGTGGCCAACGCGCAGGCAGCCGTGGATGAAGTGGTGCGCCGTGGCGTGACCGATCGCGATCACATCGCCATCGGCGGCCATTCCTACGGTGCGTTCATGACCGCCAACCTGCTGGCGCATACGCGCCTGTTCAAGGCGGGTATCGCGCGCAGCGGCGCCTACAACCGTACGCTCACGCCGTTCGGCTTCCAGGCCGAGGAGCGCAACTACTGGCAGGCGCAGGACGTCTACCAGAAGATGGCGCCGTTCAACTACGCCGACAGGATCAAGGATCCGATCCTCTTCATCCACGGCGTGGACGACAACAACTCCGGCACCTTCCCGATCCAGAGCGAGCGCATGTTTGCTGCGGTGAAGGGCCTGGGTGGCACCGCGCGGCTGGTGATGCTGCCGAACGAATCGCACGCCTACCGCGCACGCGAATCGATCATGACCATGCTGGCCGAGAGCGAGCGCTGGCTGGAGCAGACCATCGGCCCGGCCGAGCAGGGCAAGGCGAAGAAGAAGCGCTGACCGGGCCTGGTAGTGCCGGCCGCTGGCCGGCAACCTCATGGAGACATGCAACCTGAGGTTGCCGGCCAGCGGCCGGCACTACCAGATGAAACCAATTTTGCATCGCAGCACGACGCCCGATCTGGGATAGGCTTGGGGCCTGGATCCGTTGACCGAGGCCTGTGCGTCGCCGATGAACGAGTACCGCAGCAGCATCGAGTTTGCTTCTCCCGATCTTCCGCTTCGCGATGATGTGCGCCGGCTTGGCGCACTGGTCGGCGACCTGCTGGTCGAACAGGTGTCGGCCGCGTTTCTTGATGACGTCGAGGACGTGCGTACCCGCGCCATCGCCCGTCGCGAAAACCAGGCGCCGCTGTCGGAGCTGGCCGATGGCCTGGCCGGGCGCACGCCGCAGCAGGCCGAGACCATGGTGCGGGCCTTCAGCACCTACTTCCAGGTGGTCAACATCGCCGAGCGCGTGCATCGCATCCGCCGCCGCCGTGACTACCAGCGCGCCGGTACCGCGGGTGCGCAGCCGGATGGCCTGCAGGATGCACTGCAGCACTTGAGGGCGCAGGGCGTGGGCCTGGACGAACTGGCGCAGTGGCTGCCGCGCATCGACATCGAACCGGTGTTCACCGCGCATCCGACCGAAGCCGTGCGCCGCGCGCTGCTGGAGAAGGAGCAGCTGATGGTGGCCAGCCTGGTCGACAACCTCGACGGCCAGCGCACGCCGGGTGAGGCTGCCGCCGATGCCGCGCGCTTCCGCATGGCGCTCACCGCGTCGTGGCAGACCACCGATTCCTCACCGGTGCGGCCGACCGTCGATGACGAGCGCGAGCATGTGGGCTTCTATCTGGTGCAGGTGCTGTACCGGGTGATCCCGGTGCTGTACGAATCGCTGCAGCAGGCGCTGCGCGATACCTATGGCGAAGAATTGCCGCTGCCGCTGCCGCTGCCGCGGCTGCTGCGCTTTGGTACGTGGGTGGGCGGCGACATGGACGGTAATCCGAACGTGGATGCCCACACCATCCGCAATACGCTGGATGCGCAGCGGCAGGCGGTGCTCGGGCGCTACCAGAAGGAACTGCTGCAGCTGGCCAGCCTGCTCAGCCAGTCCACCGAGCGGGTAGGGGTGAGCGATGCGCTGCAGGCGCGCGTGGCGCAGTACCAGCAGCTGCTGCCGCAGGTGCAGTCGCGCCCGCGCCATGCCGACATGCCGTACCGCCTGCTCAATGACCGCATGCGCGCGCGCCTGCAGGCGACGCTGGACAATGGCGAGGGCGCCTACGCCGGCCCCGCCGAACTGATCGACGACCTGCAGCTGATCCTCGACAGCCTGCTTGCGAACCGTGGCGAGCACGCTGGTGGTTTTGCCGTGCAGCGTCTGCTGTGGCGGGTGAAGACCTTCGGCTTCCATCTGGCGCGGCTGGATGTGCGCCAGGAGTCGAGCGTGCATGCGCGCGCGCTGGCCGCCGTGCTGGGTGGCGAAGAGGCCTGGCAGGCGCTGGATGTGGCGGGCCGAGCGCGGCTGCTGAGCCCGCATGCCAGCGGTGAAACGGCATTGCCCAACGGCGACGACGAGGGCAACCAGCGGCTGGATGCGGTGTTCGCCGCGCTGGCCGATGCGCGTGCGCGGCATGGCAGCGATGCGCTGGGCAGCTACATCATCTCGATGGCGCACGACCGCAGCGACGTGCTGGCCGTGCTGGCGCTGGCGCGGCGTGGTGGCCTGGTCGATGCCGATGGCGGCGTGCCGCTGGACATCGCGCCGCTGTTTGAAACCGTGGACGATCTCAAGCGCGGCACCGCCACGCTGCGCGACCTGCTGGAGGATCCGGTGTACCGCGCGCACCTGCGTGCACGCGATGATGTTCAGATGGTGATGCTGGGCTACTCGGACAGCAGCAAGGACGGTGGCATCGCCGCCTCGCGCTGGGGCCTGCAGCGCGCGCAGGTGGAACTGCTGGAGGTGGCGGCCGAGGCGGGCATCCGGCTGACCTTCTTCCATGGCCGTGGCGGCTCGATCAGCCGTGGCGGTGGCAAGACCACGCACGCGGTGGATGCTTCACCACGCGGCAGCATCGATGGCCGCCTGCGAGTGACCGAGCAGGGCGAGGTGATCCATCGCAAGTACGGCATCCGCGCGCTGGCCCTGCGTTCGCTGGAACAGGCCACCGGTGCGGTGCTGCGCGCCAGCCTGCGCCCGCGTGCCGCCGAGCCGCGCGAGGATGAGTGGCGACCGGTGATGGATGCGGTGGCTGCGGCCAGCAGCGAGGTGTATCGCGGGTTCGTTGGCCAGGCCGGCTTCATGGATTACTTCCGTACCGCCACGCCGATCGATGTGATCGAACGGATGACCCTGGGCTCGCGTCCGTCGCGCCGGCTCGGCCAGGACGCAGCACTGGGCAACCTGCGTGCGATTCCCTGGGTGTTCGCCTGGAGCCAGGCGCGTGCCGTCATTCCCGGCTGGTACGGCGTAGGCAGCGGCCTGCAGGCGGCGGTGGATGCAGGCCACGAAAAGACCCTGCGCGAAATGGCGCGTGACTGGCCGTTCTTCCGCACCTTCCTGGATGACATCGCGATGGTGCTGTCCAAGGGCGATATCACCATCGCCGAGCAGTTCTCGCTGTTGTCGGGCGGCCTGCACGACCGCTTCTTCCCGCAGGTGCAGCGCGAACTGGAACTCACCCGGCACTGGCTGCTGGCATTGATGGACCAGCAGACGCTGCTGGACCACGATGCGCGACTGGCGCTGTCGATCCGCCTGCGCAATCCCTATGTCGATCCGATCAGCGTGCTGCAGGTGGACCTGCTGCAGCGCTGGCGGGCCAGCGGACGCGAGGATGACGATCTGCTGCGCGCGCTGGTGGCCTGCGTGAACGGTGTTTCGCAGGGCGTGCAGAACACCGGGTGAGGTGTCGCGGTAGTGCCGGCCGCTGGCCGGCAACCTCATGATGTCTGGCGGCACGCACGAGGTTGCCGGCCAGCGGCCGGCACTACCTCATTCCTCCGGCGACGGCGGGTTCGACGCCAGCAGTTCCAGATGGCGCTGTTCCATTTCCTGGCGCAGCTGGCGGCGGATCAGCGCGGCCGCCTGGCGGCGCTTTTCGTCCGAGGTGACCGGCTGCAAGGGTGGCACCGGCGTCGGCCGGCCTTCCTCATCCACCGCCACCATGGTGAAGAAGCAGCTGTTGGCGTGGCGCACGCTACGCTTGAGGATGTCCTCGGCCACCACCTTGATGCCGATCTCCATCGACGAGGTGCCCGTGTAGTTCACCGATGCCAGGAAGGTGACCAGCTCGCCCACCGCGATGGGCTGGCGGAACATCACCTGGTCCACCGACAGGGTGACTACGTAGCTGCCGGCGTAACGGCTGGCGCAGGCGTAGGCGACCTGGTCGAGCAGGCGCAGGATCGCACCACCGTGGACCTTGCCGGAGAAATTGGCCATTTCCGGCGACATCAGCACGGTCATGGACAGCTGGTGGGTTTTCAGTTCGGTCGACATGCGGCGGATTGTATCGGCAACCGCGCGATTGTTTCCGGAGGCCATGAAAAAGCCGGCCAGCGGCCGGCTCTACCAGAAAGCAGAAGGGCCGCTTGCGCGGCCCTTCCTCAACGTCAGCCGACTAACAGTCGGCTCTACCCGCCGGCTTTACTTCAGCTTCGCATCGGCGCGCAGGGCGGCGGCGCGGTCGGTCTTCTCCCAGGAGAAGGCCGTGGCGTTGACGGTCTCGCCTTCGCCGTTGAGGTAGCTGAACTCCTTCGGCTTGCGGCCGAAGTGGCCGTAGGCCGCGGTCTGCTGGTACATCGGGTGGATCAGGTCCAGCATCTTGATGATGCCGTACGGGCGCAGGTCGAAGTGCTTGCGGATCAGCTTCTCGATCTTGTCGTCGCTGATCTTGCCGGTGCCGAAGGTGGTGACCGAGATCGAGGTCGGCTCGGCCACGCCGATGGCGTAGGAGACCTGCACTTCGCAACGGTCGGCCAGGCCGGCGGCAACCACGTTCTTGGCGACGTAGCGGGCCGCGTAGGCCGCCGAACGATCGACCTTGGACGGGTCCTTGCCGGAGAAGGCGCCACCACCGTGACGGGCCCAGCCGCCGTAGGTGTCGACGATGATCTTGCGGCCGGTCAGGCCGCAGTCGCCCACCGGGCCGCCGATCTCG
This sequence comes from Stenotrophomonas sp. YJH_SMC_12-1, assembly GCF_059370935.1. Classification (NCBI taxonomy): domain Bacteria; kingdom Pseudomonadati; phylum Pseudomonadota; class Gammaproteobacteria; order Lysobacterales; family Lysobacteraceae; genus Stenotrophomonas; species Stenotrophomonas sp. YJH_SMC_12-1. The sequence continues at coordinate 373,545 of NZ_JCAFUD010000003.1, forward strand.
AACTTGCCGGTCGGGTTGATGTGGAACTTGGTGCCCTTGTGCAGCCACTTGGCCGGCAGCACCGGCTTGATGATCTCTTCGCGGACGGCCTCGATGAGGTCCTTCTGCTTGATGCCCGGGGCATGCTGGGTCGACAGCACCACGGCGTCGATGGCCGAGACCACGCCGTTCTCATAGCGCAGGGTGACCTGGCTCTTGGCGTCCGGACGCAGCCACGACAGCGGCGAGTTCTTCTTCTTGCGGATCTTGGCCTGCTGCTCGACCAGGCGGTGCGACAGGTGGATCGCGGCCGGCATGTAGCTGTCGGTCTCGTTGGTGGCGTAGCCGAACATCAGGCCCTGGTCGCCCGCGCCCATTTCTTCCGGCTTCTTGCGGTCCACGCCCTGGGCGATGTGCGGCGACTGCTTGCCGATCAGGTTCAGCACGCCGCAGGTGGCGCCGTCGAAGCCGACGTCGGAGCTGTCGTAGCCGATGTCCGTGATGACCTTGCGGGTCAGGGCTTCCAGGTCGATCCAGGCGCTGGTGGTGATTTCACCGGCCACGATGGCAACGCCGGTCTTGACCATGGTCTCGCAGGCCACGCGGGCGCGCTGGTCCTGGGTCAGGATCGCGTCCAGCACCGCATCGGAGATCTGGTCGGCAACCTTGTCCGGATGGCCTTCGGAGACCGACTCGGAGGTGAAGAGATAGCTGGACATCAGGCGTAATATCCCTTGATTCGGATGGAAAGATGGGCGCGCATGATACACGGGGTGCGCCGCCTGTGCATTGTGAACCTGTACCGGTTGCCGGTGGTTAAGCCCGCGTAGGCCCGGCGAGGGCCGTCCTGACGGGATTGGGCCCCGGCTTCGAGGCCCAGTGTTCCACCAGCGTGACAGCGGGCCGGGTGGCGAGGTGGGGCGGTTGCGGCCCCTCCGGCCGGGGGCGACCGTCATCGTTCTGCCCCGAAACCGCCATCTGGCTGCCGCCTGCCGGGCGCAGGCTGTCGGCCAATCCGGCCGCCGGGCATGAGTGGATCCGCCATGCAGGAACTTGAACAGCGTCTCCAGCAACGCTTTCCCGATTGGTTCCATGGCCGCCGTGGCCAACTGGCGCGGCCATTGCTTCGCAGCGTCGGGCGCTGGTCGCGGTTGGACCAGATCGAAGCGTTCCTGCAGCGCAGTGCAGGATTGCGCGGATTCGGCTTCGTCGCCGCCGGGCTGGAGTTCATCGATGGCCAGTACCAGGTGGATCCGGCCGCGTTGGCGAAGATCCCGGCCACCGGTCGCTTGCTGATCGTCGCCAACCACCCGTCCGGCGCACTGGACGCGCTGGCCCTGCTGGACGCGGTCGGCCGCATCCGCCGCGATGTGCGGATCGTGGCCAACGACCTGCTGGGGGCGATCGCGCCACTGCAGGACCTGCTGTTGCCGGTGCGCATCCTCGGTGGCAAGGCCCAGCGTGGCAGCCTGCACGCTGTGGAGGAGGCGCTGGCCGCCGAGCAGTGCGTGATCGTGTTCCCGGCCGGCGAGGTCTCGCGCCTCTCGCTGCGAGGCATCCGCGATGGTCGCTGGCAGCGCGGGTTCGTCCGCTTTGCCCGTGCCGCCGGGGCGCCGGTGCTGCCGGTACGGGTGGAAGCGCGCAATTCGGCGCTGTTCTACGGCGCCTCGACCCTGTTCAAGCCGGCCGGCACCGCGCTGCTGGCGCGCGAGATGTTCACCCGCCGCGGCCGCCCGCTGCGCCTGAGCATCGGTGAGCCGATGCAGCTGGGCAAGGGCGGTGACCCGGGCGCGCAGCTGCTGTCGGTACGCCGCGCGCTGTATGCGCTGGGCCGCAATGGCGCGGCCGGCAATGCCGCTGCCTTCGCAGGCCCCGAGCCGCTGGCGGCCCCGGTGCCACCCTCGCAGGTCGCCGCTGGGATTGCCGCAGCCACCCAGCTGGGCCAGACCGCCGACGGCAAGCAGATTCTGCTGGCCACTTGTACTGCCGATTCGCCGCTACTACTGGAGCTGGGCCGCCTGCGCGAACTGACCTTCCGCCAGGTGGGCGAGGGCACTGGGCGCAGCCGCGACCTGGACGATTACGACCCGCAGTACGAGCACATCGTGATCTGGGACGCGGCCGCGCAGCGCATCGCCGGCGCGTACCGGATCATGCGCGGCGCCCATGCGCTGGCCCGGCACGGACTGTCCGGGCTCTACAGCGCGTCGCTGTTCCGCTATTCCGACGATGCCATCACCCACATCGCCGAAGGCCTGGAACTGGGCCGCAGCTTCGTGGTGCCCGACTACTGGGGCAGCCGCAGCCTGGACTACCTGTGGCAGGGCATCGGTGCCTACCTGCAATGCAGGCCGGGCATCCGCTACCTGTTCGGCGCCGTGTCGATCAGCGCGGCGCTGCCACGCGATGCGCGCGAGCAGCTGGTGGCGTACTACCAGCGCTATTACAGCGGTACCGCTGGCCTGGCCGAATCGAACCGGCCGTTCCAGTACTTCGCCGCACCGCCGAGTTTCGGTGAGCTGGATGCAGGCGCCGCGTTCGACGTGCTCAAGGCCAACCTGGCCGCACTCGGCACCGGCGTGCCGACGCTGTATCGCCAGTACACCGATCTGTGCGAACCCGGTGGCGCGCGCTTCCTCGCCTTCGGTGTGGACCCGGACTTCAGCGATTCGATCGACGGCCTGATCGAAGTGGACCTGTGCGCGATCCGGCCGAACAAGCGCAAACGCTACCTGCGCGATGCGGGGACGCCGGCATGAGCGTGCTGGCGAACCTGTCGCCGCACCGGCGCGCAGTGTTCGTCTCCGACGTGCACCTGGGTTCACGTCATTGCCATGCCACCGAACTGGCACGTTTTCTCTCGCAGCTGCGCTGTGAGCGTCTGTACCTGGTCGGCGACATCATCGACCTGTGGTGGATGGCCCATCGCCGTGCCAACTGGCGGCAGTCGCACAGCGAGGTCATCCAGGCCCTGCACGCGCTGCGCCGTGCCGGCACCGAGATCATCTACATTCCCGGCAACCACGATGCCTCGCTGCGCCAGGTGTGCGGGCTGATGCTGCCAGCGATGCAGGTGCGCCGCCGCGCCATCCACGTGACCGCCGATGGCCGTCGCCTGCTGGTCGCGCACGGCGACGAGTACGACGGCGTGACCCACTTCGGTGGCCTGCAGGAGAGATTCGGCGACTGGCTGTACTACCGCATCCTGACCGGCAACCAGGCCTTGAATGCAGTGCGGCGCCGGCTGGGCATGCGCTACTGGTCGCTGTCGGAATTCCTGAAGAAGCGCAGTGGTGCCGCCGAACGCTACATCGAGCGTTTTGTGCAGGCCGGGCTGGATGACGTGCGCCGGCGCGGACTGGATGGCATCGTCTGTGGTCACATCCATCGCGCTGCGTTGATCGAACGCGATGGCCTGGTCTACGCCAACGACGGCGACTGGGTGGAGAGCCTGACCGCGCTGGCCGAAGACCACGATGGCGCGCTGCGCCTGCTCGATCACAACGGCCAGACCCTGGTGAAACTGCCGGGCGCGCGGTTGTCGCAGGCGGCGTAACCCGTTCCGTAGAGTCGACTGTCGCGTGTAGCGCGTGGTTTCCGCAGCCTGATGGGAGAGCAGTCGACCAGCAGTCGACTCTACAGACGCGGTGTCCGGGAGTGAGACGGCGCGCCCGCAAGCCGCTAGCATCGGCCCATGGATTCCCTGACCCAGATCGTGCTCGGCGGCGCCGTCGCTGCTGCCATCGCTCCGCCCGGCCATCGCCGCGCGGCCCTGCTGGCCGGTGCCGCGCTCGGCACCCTGCCGGACCTCGATGCCCTGTGGTTGGGCTTCACCGCCGCCGACCCGGTGGCGAACATGATCGAGCACCGCAGCTTCAGCCATTCGCTGCTGGTGCTGCCCTGGGTGGCGGCACTGATCTGGTGGTTGTTCAGGCGCTTCGGCAACGGCCGCGTCGCGCAGTCACCGGTGCGCTGGTTCTGGGCGATCCAGCTGGCGCTGGTCACCCATCCCGTGCTGGATGCGTTCACCGTCTACGGCACCCAGTTGTGGTGGCCGCTGCGCCCACACCCGACCATGGGTTCCAGTGTCTTCATCATCGATCTTGGCTACACGGTGTGGCTGCTGCTGGGTTGCGTGCTGGCCTGGTTTGGCCGCGCCCGCCCCTGGGCTGGCAAGGTGCTGGGCGTGGCGTTGCTGGTCAGCAGCGCCTACCTGGGCTGGGGCCTGATCGCAAAGGCCCAGGTCGACCGTGCTGCCCAGCAGAGCCTGGCGGCGATGGGTCTGGGCGATGCACCGCGCTTCTCGGTGCCGATGCCGTTCAACACCCTGCTGTGGCGCGTGGTGGCGATGACGCCGAACGGCTACGTGGTGGGCGACCGCTCGCTGGTGGCCGACCATGGACCGATGCAGTTCGAAGGCCATGCGTCCAAGGTGCAGGCGTTGCGCGAAGCAGGGAGCATCCCGGCAGTGCAGCAGCTGACGTGGTTCAACCGTGGCTTCATGCGTGCACAGGTGGTGGATGGGCGGCTGGTCCTGAGTGACCTGCGCATGGGGCTGGAGCCTGACTACACCTTCAACTTCGCCGTGGCCGAGCAGGTCGACGGGCAGTGGCGACCGATCACACCCGAGCAGGTGCGGACGGATTACAGCAGCCCGGCCGCGCGCGCGGATGCCGGGCGCCGGCTGGCGGCGATATGGCAGCGGATCTGGCACGAGCCTGCAGCCTCCGGGACTGGTGCGGCACACCCGTAGATCCACGCCATGCGTGGATGGCGGGACCATCGGCAGTGCTGCGTTGGCTCAATACACCGTCGCGCGGCCCTGCACGAACGAGTAGAAGAACACCGCGTTCGGGTCGTTCTGCACCAGGCGGAACTCGCGGCGCATGCCTTCCACGGTTTCCTCGTCCACCGAGCCGGCCTGCAGCAGCTGGTCGGCGGCCGACAGCAGCAGCTGTTCCCAGAACGCGATCATCGTCTTGCGACGCGCCGGCTCGCGGTTGTCCAGGTGGATGGTCTTGATCTCGGTGTGCACGTCGCGGAAGCCGCCGGCCAGCAGCAGGTTGCCCAGCTTGGCGCCGACGAACGGGTCGCCCCCGTGGTCGTACTGGAAATCGTTGAAGGCCATCCAGTAGCGCCAGATGTGCGGCGAATACGGATCGAGCAGGAACGAGGCATTCATCACTTCGGTGATGTACACCGGCGAACCCGGTGCCAGCACCCGGCGCACTTCGCTCAGCACACGTGCGGGTGACGGCACGTGCTCCAGCACCCAGCACAGGAACGCCGCGTCGAAGCTGCGTGCCTCGAACGGCAGCTCACCGGCATCGGCCTGCTGCAGGGTGTAGCGGTCGCTGCACCACGGCGTGCGCGCCAGGTTCTCGCGCGCGGTGGCCAGCTGCGTTTCGCTCAGGTCCACGCCGGTCACGTGCAGCTCGGGGAAGCGGCGCAGCAGGATCTCGGTCTGTGCGCCCACGCCGCTGCCGACTTCCAGCAGGCGACGTGCGCCGCTGTAGTCGATCTGGCCGAAGATGCTTGACTCCAGCAGCCGGGCCTGGGTCATCAGGCGCTGCTGCTCGGTGCCGGAAAACCCGTGCAGATAGGTCGGGGAGGAAATCGGCGGGGTCATGGTGGGCTCTTGTAGCGTCGAGCTGGCTCGACTGTTCGCAGACGCGGGGCTGGTGGCTCAGGCCGCCGAAGGCAGCGCCGGTTCCCCGGCGATCAGGCGGTCGAAGTATTCGGTGGTCAATGCGATCTGGCTGGCCGGATCCTCGGCACGGTTGACCACCGCGCGGAAAGCGGCATTCTCCGGCCGGTCCTTGGCATACCAGCCCAGGTGCTTGCGCGCGATGCGCACGCCCTGCGGCTCGCCATAGAACGCATGCAGCGCGTGCAGGTGGCCAAGCAGGATGTCGCGCACTTCCGCCAGTGATGGCGGTGGCAGTTCCTCGCCGGTGGCCAGGTAGTGCGCCACTTCGCGGAAGATCCACGGCCGGCCCTGCGCCGAGCGACCGATCATCACCGCATCCACGCCGGTTTCCTTCAGGACGTAGGCGGCCTTCTGCGGCGAATCGATATCGCCGTTGGCGATCACCGGAATGCGCAGCGCGGCCTTGATCTCGCCGATCGTGGCGTACTCCGCCTGGCCGGTGTAGTGCTGGTCGCGGGTACGGCCGTGCACCGCCAGTGCCGCGATACCGCTGTCCTCGGCGATGCGTGCGATCAGCGGGCCATTGCGATGGTCGCAGTCCCAACCGGTGCGGATCTTCAGCGTGACCGGCACGTCCACTGCGTTGACCACGGCCTTGAGGATGCGCGCCACCAGTTGCTCGTCGCGCATCAGTGCCGAACCGGCCCAGGCGTTGCACACCTTCTTGGCCGGGCAGCCCATGTTGATGTCGATGATCTGCGCGCCGTGGTCGACGTTGTAGCGCGCGGCCTCGGCCAGCTGCTGCGGCTCGGTGCCGGCGATCTGCACGCTGATCGGGGCCGGTTCGCCGTCATGGTCCATGCGGTGGATCGACTTGCGCGTGTTCCAGAAGCGCGGATCACTGATGGTCATTTCCGAGGCGGCCAGACCCGCGCCCAGCCGTTTGCACAGCAGGCGGAAGGGCTTGTCGGTGACGCCGGCCATGGGCGCCAGCACGACGTTGGGGGCAATGGTGTACGGGCCGATCTGCATGCGCTCATTGTAGGGCGCGCGCGGCGGTACGGCCGCGTCGGGCGCGGTCCGGTTCAGGCCGATCGGCACCGACCTCATGCCGTACCGGCATCAGCAGATGCTTGACGGTTGCTTCCGCCGCCCCCACGGGCGGGCGATGGTGGGCGGCTACCCCAGGCTCTGCCAGGCCTGGCCGGTACCCAGCGCGAAGGCCAGCCCCAGGCTGAGGCAGACCACTGAACTGACCACCCAGAAGCGCCGGCCGTTGTAGCCGGGCCGGAGCAGGGCCAGCCCGAAGCCCATCGCCGCGCGCAGCAGCAACAGCAGGGCGATGCCCGACAGGACCAGACGGCTGGCCGGCAGCGGCGAATGCCAGCCCGCGGCTGCCAGTGCGTACAGCGTCCAGGCCACCAGCACGGCAGTGATGCCGGCGGTCATCAGCGGCGGCCACCAATGCCCGGCCTGTGCCAGCCGGACCATGCGCTGGCCAGCACCGAAGTACCTGTACCACGCGGCGCCGAAGGCAATGCAGCCGATATGCAGCAAGGCTGCGATGGCACTACCGGCGGCGGCAACCAGCAACCAGGGGAATCCGTCCATGTCCTGCCCACGCTGAAACGCTGCGCGGATGGTGGGTGAGGGGCGGGATGCGGGCAATGCGACCGGCAGTCGCAGCTGTTCGATGCGACCGCCGCCGATGGCGCTTCGCTCAGCGCGGCGGATCGATCTGCAACCCGGCGCCGAGACGGTCCAGGGCCACGTCCACGCGTGGCAGCCGTTGCCGGCCCTGCGGCCACAGCAGGCGCAGCGGCAGGCCGCGGCAGTCCAGCGATGGCAGGATCGAGACCAGGCTGCCGCGCGCCAGCGCGTCATCGACCAGCCAGGTGGCCAGCTGCGCGATGCCGAAGCCGGCCTCGACCGCCGCCACCTGGGCCTCGGCGCTGCCAACCACCAGGCGCGCGCGGGCCTGCAGCGGTGTACTGCGCTGCCTGCCATCGGCCACCTGCCACGGCCCGATGCTGCCGTCCGCGCGTCCGAACAGCACACCGTCATGCCCGGCCAGCTCGGCGGCCGAGCGGGGCTGGCCATGCCGAAGCAGATAGGCCGGGGAGGCGCAGAAGCGCAGGCATTCGTAACCGAGCAGGCGGCTGCCCAGCGTGGCGGGCAGCGGCTCGGGACCGCCGATGCGTACGGCGAGGTCGACGCCGTCCTCGGCGAGGTCGCTGAAGCGGTCGCTGAAGGTCACCTGCGGATGCAACTGTGGAAACTCGGCGGCCAGCTGCAGCAGCAACGGCCAGACTTTGAGGCGCCCGAAGGTGGCCGGCGCATCCACCCGCAGGCGGCCCACGGGCGCGTCTGCGTGCGAGACCAGCACCGACTCGGCATCGGCCAGCTCGCCCAGCACCCGCACGCAGGTGCGGTAGAAGCCCTCACCGGCCTCGGTCAGGCGAAGGCGGCGCGTGCTGCGTTCGAACAAACGCGCGCCCAGGCGTGCCTCCAGCCGTGCGATGGTCTTGCCCACCGCCGAACTGGTCAGGTGCAGGCGTTCGGCGGCGGCAGTGAAGCTGCCGGCATCGGCGGTGGCGACGAAGGCCTCGATGCCGCGCAGGCGCTCGGTGGGAAGCATGGGGAATTTCTGTCCGGAATCGATGGAAAACATAGCAGCAATCGGAATACGGGGAGGAAATAGGCTGGCGGCCCCTGTTCTGATGCCCGCCCATGTCCTCCCTCGATTCCGCCGCGGCCGCTGTCCACGCAAACGCCCGCGCACGCCCTTCGGTTGTCCTGCTGGCGGTGTCCGCCTTCGTCATCGTCACCACCGAGTTCCTGATCGTCGGCCTGTTGCCCGCGCTGGCGCGCGACCTTGGCCTGGGCATCGCCCGCGCCGGGCAGCTGGTTACCTTGTTCGCGTTCACCGTGATGCTGGCCGGGCCACCCTTGACCGCGCTGCTGTCACACGTGGGCCGGCGCCGCCTGTTCGTGGCCATCCTGCTGTTGTTCGCGGGTTCCAACGCGCTGTCCGCGATGGCCACGCAGCCGTGGCTGCTGGCGCTGGCGCGGGTGCTGCCGGCACTGGCCCTGCCGGTGTTCTGGGGCACCGCCAGTGAGACTGCTGCGCAGCTGGCCCCTGCAGGGCAGGGCGGTCGTGCGGTCGCGCGGGTCTACCTGGGTATCACCGCCGCAATGCTGTTCGGTATCCCACTGGGTACGTTGGCGGCCGATGCCCTCGGTTGGCGCGGCAGCTTCTGGCTGTTGGCGGCCCTGTCGCTGTTGATGGCGGGCGCGCTGGCGTTGTGGATGCCGGACACCGTGGCCGGACCGCGGCGCGCGCTGGGCGAACAGGCACGAGTACTGCGCCAGCCGCAGTTGCTGGGCGATGTGCTGCTGTCGGTGCTGGTGTTCACCGCGATGTTTGCTGCCTATACCTACCTGGCCGATGTGCTGGAGCGGCTGATGCAGGTACCGGCGGCACAGGCGGGCTGGTGGCTGATGGGCTTCGGGGCTGTCGGGTTGATCGGCAATGCACTGGGTGGGCGCTGGGTCGATCGTGCGCCGCTGGGCGCGACCCTGGTGTTCTGCGCGGTGCTGGCGCTGGGCATGCTGGCCAGTGTCGGCCTGGCCGGCCACGGCACGTTCGTGCTGATCGCACTGGCCCTGTGGGGTGTGGCGCATACCGCATTGTTCCCGCTGTGCCAGGTGCGGGTGATGCGTGCGGCGCCGCAGGCGCAGGCGCTGGCGGGAACCTTGAATGTGTCCGCGGCCAACGCCGGAATCGGCCTGGGCGCGCTGCTGGGAGGTGGCGCCATCGAACGCTTCGGGCTTGCCTCGCTGGGCGTGGTGGCTGCTGCCGTGGCGCTGCTGGCAATCGTCGCGGGCCTGCTGCTGCGGCGGCTTGCCCGGTCCCGTTCAACCACGCATGGCGTGGATCTGCCTCATTGAAAGGCAAACAGAAAAGCCCGAGTGTCTGCACACCCGGGCTTCTTCATCCACGCGTGGCGCGGATCTACTTTGCTTCGGCGTCGGCCGGGGTGAAGCGCGGCATCGCCGCTGCAGCGCCTTCCTTCTCGGTCGAGCGACCGGCGAACTGGTTGGCGAAGCGCACGTGGCGGGCGAACGGGGCGTCGGCCACCTGCGCCAGCGACGCGGCCAGCGCACCGTTGAAGGCGTCGCCGGCGCCGGTGGTGTCGATGGCCTGCACCTGTTCGGCACCCACGCGGTAGTACGGCTGGGTATCGCCGCGCAGGTTCTCGTCGGCATGCGACACGAACACGCCCACCGAACCCAGGGTCACCACCACCGTGCCGTTGCCGACCAGCTTGCGGCACAGCGCGTGCAAGCTGGCGCCATCCAGCGCGGCGACGTCGTTGGCATCCACGCGCTCACCGACATGACGGCCGAGCAGGGCGGCGAACTCGGTCTCGTTCGGGGTGATCACGTCGGCCAGCTTGAGCAGGCCGATGGTGGAGGGGGCATCGGCCGGTGCGGTGTTGAGCACGGTGGTGACGCCGGCCTCGCGGGCCGTGGCCAGTGCCGCTTCGATGGTCTGCACCGGCGATTCCAGCTGCACCAGAACCACCCTGGCGCCGGTCAGCAGGGCCTGCTGCTGTTGCAGGAAGTCGGTGCTCAGCGCAGCGTTGGCACCCGGGCCGATCACGATCGTGTTGCGGCCACGGGCATCGACGTAGATGCCGGCGGTGCCGGTCGGTTCGCTGCTGGCTTCGGCGATGAGGCCGAAACCATCCTGCGCCGCCAGTTCGCGCGCGGTGGCGCCACCGGCGTCGTCGCCCAGCGCGCACACGAAGTGCGTCTCGGCACCGGCGCGGCAGGCCGCCACAGCCTGGTTGAAGCCCTTGCCACCGGGGCCGGTGCTGTAGCGGCCGGCAATGGTCGCGCCCGGTGCCGGCAGCGACTCGCACCGCCACACGTGATCGACATTGAAGGAACCGACGACAACGACACTGCTGCTCATAGGGAATCTTTTCTCAACCAAGGGTTCAACTGAAGTGCGTCAGCACGCCGGCGATGGTCGCCGTCATGAAGGTGGCAATGGTACCGCCCAGCACCGCGCGCAGGCCGAACTTGGCCAGGTCGTGGCGACGTTCCGGGGCCAGGCCACCGATGCCGCCGATCTGGATCGCGATCGAGCTGAAGTTGGCGAAGCCGCACAGCGCGTAGGTCGCGATCAGGCGACCTTCGCTGGACAGGCTGACGCCAGCCACCTGGCCGTTCACGATCTGCGACAGCTCGGTGTAGGCCACGAACTCGTTGATCACGACCTTCTGGCCGATCAGCGAACCGACGGTGGTGGCATCGGCCCACGGCGTACCGATCACCCAGGCGATCGGGGCCAGCAGGTAGCCGAAGATGGTCGAGAGGTTGGTCGGCTTGCCGATCTGCGCAGCCAGGCCGGTCACTTCACCGATCCAGGTCAGCGGGGCGTTCAGCAGCGCGATCAGGGCGATGAAGGCCAGCAGCATCGCGCCGATGTTCAGCGCCAGCTTCAGGCCGTCGCCGGCGCCGGCCGCAGCCGCGTCGATGATGTTGCTGGAGGTCTTTTCGACTTCCATCTTCACCGTGCCGCGGGTGAGCGGGGTGCCGGTTTCCGGGATCAGCAGCTTGGCCACGACCAAGGTGGCCGGCGCGGCCATGATGCTGGCCGCCAGCAGATGCTTGGCGTAGAAGGCCTGCTGCGCTGGGTCGCCGCCGCCAAGCATGCCCACGTAGGCCGCCAGCACGCCGCCGGCGATGTGTGCCATGCCGCCGATCATCATGGTCAGCAGCTCGGACTGGGTCATCCTGGCGATGTACGGGCGCACGGTCAGCGGCGCCTCGGTCTGGCCGATGAAGACGCTGGCGCAAACGCTGGTGGTTTCCGCACCGGACACACGCATGACCTTGGTGATCGCCCACGCCATCACGCGCACGATCGCCTGCATGATGTTCAGGTGGTACATCACCCCCATCAGCGCCGAGAAGAAGATGATGGTCGGCAGCACCTGGAAGGCGAAGATGAAGCCGTAATTCTTGGTGTCCATCAACGAGCCGAAGATGAAACCGGAACCCTCGTTGACGAAGCTCAGCACCTTGACGAAGCCGTGGCCCAGCGCGTCGAACACGTCGCGCCCGCCCGGCACCAGGATCACCAACGCCGCGAAGGCGATCTGCAGGGTGATACCGGTGGCAACCAGCTTCCAGTCAACCGCGCGCTTGTTATTGGAAAACAACCAGGTGATGCCGATCAGCACCGCCAACCCGAACAGGCCGAAGCCGATCCTGCCCAAACCTTCGACCATGTGAGTGACTCCCCTGGGGCGTCGCGAAAAACGGGAAGCCTAGTGCAGGGCAGGGGCCGGGGCAAGAAAAAGCAGCGTGCGCGCGGCCAACGGTACCGATCAGGCCAGCAACGGCAAGGGCTTGCGGCTGGCGGCGGCAGGTAGAATGGGGGTCGATCCCGGCCCGGATGCGGGCCCGCAGCAGGAGATTCGCATGCAATACCGTCGCCTGGGCTCCACCGGCCTGCCGATTTCCGCCCTTTCCTTCGGCGCCTGGGTGACCTTCGGTGACCAGATCCCGCGTGATGAGGCCCGCAACCTGGTGGCCGCCGCCTGGGATCATGGTGTCAACTTCTTCGACAACGCCGAGGGCTATGCCAACGGCCGTGCCGAACAGGTCATGGGTGACGTGATCGCCGACCTGCGCCTGCCGCGCGACGGTTTCTGCGTGTCCAGCAAGGTGTTTTTCGGCAGCGCCAAGGACCCGCGGCCGACCCAGCGCGGGCTGTCGCGCAAGCACGTGACCGACGCCTGCCACGCTGCACTCAAGCGCCTGCGGGTGGACTACCTGGACCTTTACTACTGCCACCGCCCGGATCCGGACGCGCCGATCGCCGAGACCGTGCATGCGATGGACACCCTGGTGCGGCAGGGCAAGATCCTCTACTGGGGCACCTCGGAGTGGTCGGCGGTGCAGATCCAGCAGGCGCTGGACATCGCCGAGGCGCGCAACCTGCAGGGCCCGTCGATGGAGCAGCCGCAGTACAACCTGCTGCACCGCGAGCGGGTCGAGGTCGAGTACGCGCCGCTGTATGCCGGTGCCGGCCTGGGTACCACCATCTTCTCGCCGCTGGCCTCGGGCCTGCTCACCGGCAAGTACGACCAGGGCATTCCGGCCGATGCACGGCTGGGGCGGGAAGGCATGGAGTGGTTGCAGAACCTGGTGCTGGGGGCCGACGCCGGGGCCCGCCTGGGCCAGGTGCGGCGCTTCAGCGAGGTGGCACGCGCGCTGGGCCACGCCCCGGCCACGCTGGCCATCGCCTGGTGCCTGCGCAACCCGAACGTTTCCAGCGTGATCCTCGGCGCCAGCCGGGTCAGCCAGCTGCTGCAGAACCTGCAGGCCCTGGACGTGCTGGAGCAGGTCGACGCGGCCGGCTGGGCGCAGGTCGAAGCCGTCTTCGCCTGAACCCCGGGGCCGACCGGGCCTCAGGGGCCTCGCTCGGGCCGGTTCGGCCGAGGGAACGGGACGGGAACGCGAACGGGAACGGTAGAGTCGCCTGTCAGTCGACTGCTTCGAATAACCGACTGCTTCGAGCAACAGCAGTCGACCAACAGTCGACTCTACACACCTACGTCGCCATTTAATTGATGCGATCTATCGAATTACGGAACTCGATCATTAATCCCATCAATGAAATTGAGAATGGTTGTTGATTGTCAACTGAGAATCATTATCATTTAACTCGTCCCTCGCACGAGTCCAGATGCTCATGAATGCTCAACCTGTACTGCTGCGCCCCGAAACGCTGACCCTCCGCGATCGACCGGTCCGCGTCGTTCCGCCGGAAGAGGTCATCGACAGCGAAGCCCTGCTCAAGGGCCGTCGTGAAATCCTGATCCAGCACGGCGACCGCTTCTATCGCCTGCGGCACACCAGCAACGACAAGCTGATCCTGACCAAGTAATCGCGGTCTGGTCGCCCGCCTCCCTCCCTCCCTCCTGCCGGCAGCGCCGACAGGGTGGGCGACCCGTCCGCTCCCGCTCTCTCCCCCTCGGTCTACCGCGTGCACCCTCCGGGTGTGCCGGTAACCGGGGGTTCCCCTGCCTGACCGAGCGAACCCGATGACCCGCCATACCGCCCTTTGCCTTGCTGTCTGGATGGCGCTGCCGCTGTCCGCCCACGCTGCTGCCACTGCTGCCCCCGATGCGCGCGAATTCGATCGGGTGCAGGTCACCGCCACCCGCACCGAGCGGGCGGTGAGCGACGTGGCGGCCACGGTGGATGTCATCGACCGTGAGCAGATGGACCGGCACCTGGTGCAGGACATCAAGGATCTGGTGCGCTACGAGCCGGGCCTGTCGGTCACCCGCAGCGCGACCCGCTTCGGCCTGGATGGTTTCCGCATCCGTGGCCTGGACGGCAACCGCGTGCGCATCCAGACCGACGGCATCGTCATGCCGACCCGGTTCGACATTGGTTCGTTCGCCAGTTCCAACCGCAACTTCACCGACCTCGATACGCTCAAGCGCGTCGAGATCGTGCGTGGACCGGCCAGCTCGCTGTACGGCTCCGACGCACTCGGTGGCGTGGTCGCGTTCGTGACCAAAGACCCGGCCGACTTTCTCAAGGACGGCAAGAACAGCTACTTCGGCCTGAAGTTCGGCTACGACGGTGAGTGGAAGGGCCTGCTCGGCGCTACCACCGCCGCCTTCGGTGGCGACCACTGGAGCGGCCTGGTCAACGTCAACCATCACCAGGGCCAGGAAACGGACAACAAGGGCACGGTGCGCAGCGACAACGACACCCGCACCGCGTCCAATCCGCAGGATCGCGACGGCCGCAGCCTGCTCAGCAAACTGGTCTATGCACCCGGCGAGGACCAGCGCTTCCGCTTGACCGTGGAAGGCAACGAAGACACCACCGATACCAATGTGCTGTCGGCGATCGCCAGCGTTGCACCGCGCCCCGGCGCGATGGCTGCGGCCACTGGCATGAAGTCCCACGACACCCAGAAGCGCAACCGCGTGTCCTTCGCCCACGAGATGGATGCGCTGGACCAGCCGTTCGCCGACAGCCTGCATTGGCAGGTGTACGCGCAGAACAGCGAAACCCGGCAGCAGACCGACGAGACCCGCACCGACGGCACCCGCCGCCACCGCGTGTTCTCCTTCGACCAGCATGCCTATGGCCTGCAGGCGCAGTTCAACAAGGCGTTCACCACCGGCAGCGTCGAGCACGCATTGACCTACGGTTTCGAAGGCACCCGTACCGAGATCCGCCAGAAGCGCGACGGCTATCAGGTCAGCAAGGCTGGCGTGGTCAGCAACACGGTGCTGCCGGACACCTTCCCGGTGCGTGACTTCCCGATCAGCAAGACCACCGAGCTGGGCCTGTATGCACAGGATGAGATGCGCTTTGCCGATGGCCGGCTGTCGCTGGTGCCGGGCGTGCGCGTGGACCGCTACGAGCTGAAGCCGGAAGTGGACAGCATCTTCGCCGAAGACAACCCGACCACGGCCGTGGCGCAGCTGAAGAAGACCAGCGTGTCGCCGAAGCTGGGCATGGTCTGGCGCTTCACCGACGAATGGTCGCTGTTCGCCGGTTATGCGCGTGGCTTCCGTTCGCCGCCGTACAACGACGTCAACATCGGCCTGACCAACGTCGCCTTCCGCTATACCGCCATCGCCAACCCGGATCTGAAGCCGGAAACCAGCGACGGTTACGAACTGGGCCTGCGCTTCATCGCGCCGGCGGCGTACGTCAGCGTCAGCGGCTACTACAACGACTACAAGGATTTCATCCAGTCCAACGTCGATACCGGTCGCAACGCACAGGGTTTGACCGTGTTCCAGTCGCAGAACATCGCCGACGCGCGCATCTATGGCGCGGAAATGAAGGCCGGCATCGAGTTCGGCGAACTCAGCCCGGCACTGAAGGGCTGGGCGCTGCGCAGTGCGTTGGCATGGTCGCGTGGTGACAACCGGACCGATGACGAACCGCTGGCCTCGGTCGATCCGCTGCGTGGCACGCTGGGCCTGATGTACGACACCGATACCTGGGGCGTCGAACTGGCCGGTACCTTCGTGCAGCGCAAGAAGCGCCTGCCGCCGCCTGCGGCGCAGACCAATCCGAACGCACCGGCGCCGTTCGTCTACCAGCCGGCCGGCTACGGCGTGCTGGACCTGATGGCGCACTGGAACTTCGCGCCGGGTGCCACCTTCAATGTCGGCGTGTTCAACCTGGCCGACAAGCGCTACATCGAATGGTCGTCGATCACCCCGAGCCTGATCACCGATCGCGCACTGAGCGATCGTTTCAGCAGCCCGGGCCGCACCTTCTCCGCCAGCCTTGCCGTTTCCTGGTGATCTCATGAGCCGAGCCTTGTCCGCACGCAGGAATGACTCCATCGCCGCGCCGAACAGCGCGGCCTGGCCGACCCCGGCACAGCTGGCCACGCTCGGCACCGTGTTGTGCCTGTACCACGCCGACGGCAACGAGCTGGGCGGCTGGCGCCAGGCCGTACGCGTACACGCCTGCCAGGGCGTGGACAGCGAGGGCCTGCGCGAGAGCCTGTGCTTCCTTGATGGCCGCGGCCGCTGCGTGTGGCGCCTGTACCTGCTGCCCGACAGCGATTTCCTGGCCTGGGACCGTCTGGTCGCGCCGCTGCCGCCGGGACCGGAACACGACGTCGAGGCGAGCGTTGGCGAACGCTTGTGGCGGCGTCTGGCCGGCCATCTCGGCGGCCAGCGCTGGCGCCTGTGCGCGCTGCGCCTGCATGCCGCGGACGACGGACGCACGCTGGCCGCCAGTCTGTCGACCCTGTCCTCGCTGGGCGCGGCCACCGCGCGCCGCATCGCACGCCTGGAAGGTGCTGAAGGCGAGCTGGCGATCGACGACTGCTGCTGTGCCGACGCCGCCCGGCGTCCGGCGCCCCAGATTCCCGGCGACCTGCCGCTGATCCGCCTGTGACCCTCTCCTGATGGAACGCCCGTTGGCCACGGATGGCCCCTCAATGAATCTGCAACCCCGAAGGAAGACCCCGATGAAGCTCCAGACAGCCAGCGCCATGCTGCTGCTCGCCGCCAGCGGCGTGGCCAGCGCGCAGCCCTCCGATATCGCCCGCGACCACGACAGCATCCTCGCCATGCAGGGTGAGTACACCGTGGACTTCGCCTTCGACGAGACCGTGCTGCTGAAGCCGGGCTACGAGCGTGCACCGGCGATGCGCAGCGGCGGCAGTGAAGTGGTCATCGTGGTCGAGGACACGCCGAAGCGCATCGTGCTGCAGCACCTGCTGCTGGATGAAAAGAGCGGCCACATCACCAAGCACTGGCGCCAGGACTGGGTGTACGAAGCACCGAACCGTTTCGAGTTCAGCGCCGACCAGACCTGGAAGGTGCGCAGTATTCCGTCGGCGGTGAACCAGGGCGCCTGGACCCAGTGCGTGTACGAAGTGAGCGACGCACCGCGCTACTGCGGCACCGGCACCTGGACCTACACCAACAACGTGCCGAGCTGGACCAGCGATCTGAGCTGGCGCCCGCTGCCGCGCCGTGAGTACACCAAACGCAGCGACTACAACGCGCTGGCCGTGGTCAACCGCCACACGCTCACGCCCAATGGCTGGACCCACGAACAGTTCAACACCAAGGTGCAGCGCAACGCCGATGGCAGCCAGGTGGAGATCGCACGCGAGTTCGGCTTCAACGACTACGTGAAGACCACCGAGGTCGACTTCACCCCGGCGCGCAACTACTGGAAGGCCACCGCCGGTTACTGGGCCAAGGTGCGCCAGCGCTGGGACGGTTTCCTGACCCAGGCCCCGGGCGTGCACCTGAAGACCAGGATCGACGGCATGGCGATGATCATTCCGCTGTTCACCCAGGCCGAAGCGATCCAGGCCGGCAAGAAGGTGAAGGACACGCAGATCGACGACGTGTTCGCCAAGTACGTGGAAAAGGCCCAGTAGATCCACGCCATGCGTGGATGTGCTTGTTCCTTGAACACTGGCAACGCCGTCCTGGGCTCTTGGTAGGTGCCGAGCTTGCTCGGCACGCGCCCCGGTCCGGCGCCGCCTCAGGCCTCACGCAGCGCCAATGCCGGTGGCGTATGCAGGATCGCCCGCGTACCCCACCAGCCCGCCAGCAGGCTCAGCCCGATGCCGACCACGCCGCCGATCAGCAGGCCCGGCCACGGCGGCAGCAATGACAGCTCGAACACCTTCTGCGAGACTGCCACGCCGATGGCGGCTGCCGCGCCCACCGCGAGCAACGCGGCCAGCGTGCCCAGTGCGCCGAACTCCACCAGCACCGCACCGCGCAGCTGGCGCCGGGTCGCGCCCAGCGTGCGCAGCACCGCGCTGTCGTAGCGACGCTCGCCCGCCGTGGCCTGCAGCGCGGCCAGCAGCACCAGCACGCCGGCCAGCAGGCTGAACACCATCACCAGCTGCACCGCCTGTGCCACCCGTTCCATCACATCGCGCACCTGCGAGATCACCGCGTCCACGTCCAGCAGCGACAGGTTGGGCTGCGCGCGCACCAGCTCGCCCAGTCCGGCTGCCTTGCCGGCCGGCAGGTGGAATGCCGACAGCAGGTTGTGCGGTGTATCGCCCACCGCGTTCGGGTTCAGCAGCACGAAGAAGTTCGGCCGGAAGGTGTTCCAGTCGGCCTTGCGCACACTGGTCACGGTGAACTCGCGCTCCTGCTCGCCTACTGCAATGGTGATGCGGTCGCCCGGATACACGCCGTAGCGCTTGGCCCAGCCGATTTCAACCGACGCCTCCAGCGCCGTGCTGTCGGGCGTCCAGAAGGTGCCGTTCATCAGCGTATTGGCCGGCGGGAAGCTGCTGCGCCAGCTGAAGTTCAACGGCCGGTTCTCGTCGTCGTCATCGCGCTGGGCTTCGCCTGACGCCGGCTGCTCGCCCTGGTCCGGCGAGCGATCCACACGCAGCGGCGGCTTGCCGTTGATCGCGATCAGGCGGCCGGTGGCCATCGGTTCGATGCTGGCGTCGTTGGCCCCCAGTCCACGCAGCGCGGCCAGCACGCTGTCGCGCTGTTCGGGCTGGATGTTGATCAGGAAGTAGTTCGGCGTATCCGCAGGCAGTCGCTCGCGCCACTGCTGCAGCAGGCCGGGGCCGGTCACCGCCAGCAGCAACAGCGCGCACAGCGACAGCGACAGCCCGACCAGCTGCATCACCGCCAGCATCCGGCGCCGGGTCAGCGCCGCCAGGCCCAGCCGCCAGTGGCCGTGCAGACGGTGCTGCAGGCCGCGCAGCAGCTGCAGCAGCACGAAACCGACCACGCCGGCCGCCACCGCCAACGCGGCCAGGCCGCCCAGCACCCATAGCGCCAGCTTGAGATCACCGGTCACCTGCACCGCCAGCAGCAGGCTGGCCGCCAGCGCTGCTACGTAGGCCAGCAGCGAGGCCGGCGGCAGGGCGGCGAAAGAGCGATTGAGCACGCGCATCGGCGGCACCCCGCGCAGGCGCAGCAGCGGCGGCAGGCCGAAGCCGAACAGCAGCAACAGGCCGATGCCGGCGCCGGTCAGCGCCGGCATCGCTTCCGGCAGCGGCAGGCGCTGCACCAGGCTGCCTAGTACCTGCACCAGGCCTTCCTGCGCGGCCATGCCCAGGCCGATGCCGAGCGCACAGGCCGGCACCGCCAGCATCAGCAGCTGCAGCGCCAGGCCAAGCAGGATGTCGCGCTGGCGCGCGCCCAGGCAGCGCAGGATCGCCACCTGGTCGATGCGGCGCAGGGCAAAACGGTTGGCCGCCAGCGCGGTCGCCACGCCGGCCAGCAATACCGCCAGCAGCGCGCTCAGGCCGAGGAAGCGCCCGGCAAGATCAAAGGCTTGGCGCACGCCGCGCTGGGTGTCGTCCACGCTCAGCAGGCGAAGGCCTTTCACCTGTGGCAGCAGCCACTGGCGCAACGCGGCAACCTGGTCGGCGGTGCCGGCGAACATCAGCCTGTAGTTGATGCGGCTGCCGGGGCCAAGCAGGCCTGTGCCTTCCACATCGGCGCGGTTGACCAGCAGGGTGGGGGAGAGCGTCAGCAGGTCGCCACCGGTATCCGGTTCGGCCTCGATGATGCCGGCGATGCGCAGCGTGCCAGCGCCGAACTCGAGATCGTCGCCGGCCTTCAGTCCCAGTCCCTGCAACAGGCGCGGGTCGGCATAGGCCTGGCCCTTGGGCGGCGTGCCGGCGTTGGCGATCAGCGCGCCACCGGGCGTGCTGCGCACCCGCAGCGTGCCACGCAGCGGATAGCCCGCCTGCACCGCCTTGATGCTGGCCATCTGGCTGGCATCACCGTTGAACAGCACGCTGCCGAAGCTGGCGATGCGGGTGAAGGCCAGTCCACGCCGCTGCGCCTCGTCGACGAATGCCTGCGGCGGGTCATCGCGCCCGGCGATGCCGAGGTCGCCGCCGAGCATCTCCGCCGCGCTGCCGGTCAGTGCCAGGTTGACCCGGTTCACCAGCGTGCCGACCGCGGTCATCACCGCCACGCCCAGCACCAGTGCGGCGAACACGGTCAGCAGGTCGCCGGCCAGCGCCTCGCGGCGCAGTGCGCGCCACGCGTGCCGCAGCAGGTTCATGCCTGCGCCCCGCGCTCGACCGGCAGCAGGCGGCCGTCGTCGATGCGGTGGATGTACTGGCAACGCTGGGCCAGGCGCAGGTCGTGGGTGACCAGCACCAGGGTGGTGCCGCTGCCGGCGTTGAGTTCGAACAGCAGGTCGCTGATGTGCTGGCCGGTGGCGTGGTCCAGCGAGCCGGTCGGTTCGTCGGCGAACAGGATGCGCGGGCGGGTGACGAACGCACGTGCCAATGCCACGCGTTGCTGCTCGCCGCCCGACAACTGGCGCGGATAGTGGCGGGCGCGATGGGCCAGCCCGACCTGGGCCAGCACTTCATCGACCCGCGCCCGGTCTTCGCGCCCGGCCAGTTCCAGCGGCAGCGCGACATTCTCGGCGGCGGTCAGCGCCGGCAGCAGGTGGAAACTCTGGAACACGAAGCCGACCTCACGCGCGCGCAGCTGGGCGCGGGCCTCCTCGTCCAGCGCCGACAGGTCCTGGCCAGCCAGCGCGATGCGGCCGCGACTGGGCAGGTCCAGCCCGGCCAGCAGGCCGAGCAGGGTGGTCTTGCCGGAACCGGAGGCGCCGACGATGGCCACGCTGGTGCCTTCATGGACCGTCAGGGTGATGTTGTCCAGTATGTGGACTTCACCCTCCGGGCCCTGCACGGACTTGCCGACCTGGTCGACGGCGATGGCGACGGGCGCGCTGCGGGGGGACAGGCTGTCGATGAGGAGACTCCAATGCGCAAGACGGGATGGAGCCGGCGAGCCGGCGCGATGATGGTGCTGCTGCTAGGGTTCCTGCTGTTGCCGGGGCTGGCCTGTGCCAAAGGTCCGGCCGGCACCGTGCTGGTGCTCGGCGACAGCCTCAGTGCTGCCCACAATATCCCTGCCGACGCCGGCTGGGTCAGCCTGCTGCAGCAGCGGGTCAGGCAGCAGTCGAAAACTCCGGCGCGCATCGTCAACGCCAGCATGAGCGGCGAGACCACCGCCGGCGCGCTGACCCGCCTGCCGGCCCTGCTGGCGAAGGAAAAGCCGACCGTGGTAGTGATCGCCCTTGGCGGCAACGACGCACTGCGCGGGCTGACCCCGGCGCAGGTGCAGGGCAACCTGGGAAAGATGGTGCAGGCCAGCCAGAAGGCCGGCGCGAAGGTGCTGCTGCTGGGCATTGACGTGCCGCCCAACTACGGGCCGGCCTATCGCCAGCGCCTGGCGGCGGCCTACAGGGCGCTGGCCACGCAGTACAAGGTGCCGCTGCTGCCCTTCCTGCTGGAGGGGGTGGCCCTGCAGCCGGGCATGATGCAGGCCGACGGCCTGCACCCGACCGCACAGGCGCAGCCAAAGGTGCTGGACAACGTCTGGCCGCTGCTGAGGCCGCTGCTCTGAACCGTTTGTTTACCTCTTGACGGAACTTCACATCGCGTCCACCGTCGATCCGGCATGTTTCACAAAGCTGAAGTTAGAGGGAATCACATGCGTCAGACGAAGGAGACCTCCGGCTTGGTGCTGGTGGTCGAAGACAACCGCAACATCTCCGAGATGATCGGGGAATACCTGGAAGGTCGCGGCTTCGAAGTCGACTATGCACAGGACGGCCTGGATGGCTACCGCCTTGCGGCGGAGAACAGCTATGACGTCGTGGTGCTCGACTTGATGTTGCCGCGCCTGGATGGCATCGAAGTGTGCCGTCGCCTGCGCAATGATGCGCGCAAGTCCACCCCGGTGCTGATGCTCACGGCACGCGACACGCTGGACGACAAGCTCACCGGCCTGGGTTTCGGTGCCGATGACTACCTGACCAAGCCGTTCGCGATCCAGGAGCTGGAAGCCCGCCTGCGCGCGCTGATCCGTCGCGAACGTCGCCAGGTCGGTTCGGAAGTGCTGAAGGTGGCCGACTTGGTGCTCGATCCGGTCAGCATGCGTGCGACCCGTGCCGGCACCGAGCTGCAGCTTTCGCCGATCGGCCTGCGCCTGCTGACCATCCTGATGCGCGAATCGCCGCGCGTGGTCACCCGCCAGGAGATCGAGCGCGAGATCTGGGGCAATGGCCTGCCGGATTCGGACACCCTGCGCAGCCACCTGTACAACCTGCGCAAGATCATCGACAAGCCGTTCGACCGTCCGCTGCTGCACACCGTGCAGAGTGCCGGCTACCGCATTGCCGACATCGCCCAGCCGATGGCCTGAGCAGGATACCCGCCGGTGCAGCAGCAGGCCCGGCCGGGTTGTGGCCACGTACGAGGGCAGGGCATGACCGGCCGGCGTTGCCGCCGGTCATCGCCCATGCACCCGCACGGCGTGGCGCGCTGCCTATAATCGCAGCGCTCTGACCGGGACTCCGCAATGCCGCACGGCCTGCCGCGCAAGATCCGTATCGCCTTCATCCTGCAGGCAGTGCTGGCCAGCCTGGGTATCCTGCTGGGTGCGTGGCTGGTCTCGCTGGTGATCAAGCACAGCCTGGTG
The DNA here is from genome assembly GCF_059370935.1 of Stenotrophomonas sp. YJH_SMC_12-1. Taxonomy (NCBI): domain Bacteria; kingdom Pseudomonadati; phylum Pseudomonadota; class Gammaproteobacteria; order Lysobacterales; family Lysobacteraceae; genus Stenotrophomonas; species Stenotrophomonas sp. YJH_SMC_12-1. Next base: position 396,210 of record NZ_JCAFUD010000003.1, read on the forward strand.
GGCGCTGCCCTGCGCGAGGAGGCGGCGTACTACTGGACGCTGCACGAAGCGTCCCCGGTGCAGCCACCGCCCAATACCCAGAACATCCGCGGCTACCTGCTGGAAAGCGGGCAGTCGGCACTGTCGTTGCCGGCCAACCTGCGCAATCTGGAGCCCGGCTTCCACGAACTGCCCAAGGACGACCAGCTGGTGCTGGTTGATGTGCGCCCGGCTGGCCGCCTGTACCTGGTGTTCCTGCGCTCGCGCGCAGAGATGCTGGCGTTCTGGTTCGGCATCGTGCCGGTGCTGCTGACCCTGCTGGCGGTGTATGGCGCCAGCTGGGTGACCTACCGCGCGTCCAAGCGCCTGGTGTCGCCGGTGAACTGGCTGGCTCGACGCGTCTCGCGCTGGGACCCGGGGCATCCGGAAGCGGCCGACCTGGAGCCCAACAAGCTGCCGGCGGACATGCAGGGCGAGACCCGGCAGCTGGCGGCCGCGTTGCACTCGCTGGCCAACCGGGTCAGCGCGCACGTGGCTCGCGAGCGCAACTTCACCCGCGATGCCAGCCATGAACTGCGCACGCCGCTGACCGTCATCCGCGTTGCCAGCGACATGGCACTGGGTGATGAAAGCCTGCAGCCGCGCCTGCGCCGCAGCCTGCAGCGCATCCAGCGGGCTGGCCGCGACATGGAAGCGGTGATCGATGCGTTCCTGATCCTGGCCCGCGAGGCAGACGTCGAACCGCAGATCGAGCTGTTCGACGTCAACGACATCGTCCGCTATGAAGTGGACAACGCCAACGAACTGCTGGGGGCTCGCCCGGTGTCGGTGCACCTGCACAGCGATGGCCCGGTGCAGCTGCATGCGCCGCCGCGGGTGCTGCAGGTGGTGGTCAGCAACCTGGTGCGCAATGCATGCAGCTACACCGACGAGGGGCGCATCGACGTGCATGTGCACAACGATCGGGTGGTGGTGCACGATACCGGCATCGGCATGTCCCCCGAAGCGCTGTCACGGGCGTTCGAGCCGTTCTATCGCGCCGAACCCAGCCGGCCGCAGGGTACCGGCCTGGGCCTGTCGATCGTACGCAGGCTGTGTGATCGCTTCGGCTGGAAGGTCAGCCTGGCCAGCGAGCCGGGCCAGGGCACCGAAGCGACGGTGGTGTTCCGCTGACCGGGCGCCTGCTGCCTTGGTAGTTGCCGACCTTGGTCGGCGCTTTCAGCAGGATTCACGCCGGTGTCCCATGCCAACCAAGGTTGGCATCTACCGGAGCGCGTGCGTGGCGCCCTCCGGCGCACGTCCGCCTCAGTTGCAGTTGACCTTCGGCGCCAGCGCCTTGGTCCAGATGTCATAGCCGGCCGGGGTCATGTGCAGCATGTCCTCGCGGAACAGCGTTGCATCCGGCTGGCCATCCGCGCCCAGCATCGGCGTGTAGATATCGGTGAAGCCGGTGTTGGGCAGCTTGGCCAGCGCGGCCTTGATCAGCGTGTTGGCCTCGTTGATCGCCGGCAGCAGGTGCGCACGCGACGGGCTCGGCTTGATCGACAGGTACTCGACCTTGGTCTTCGGCAGGTCGCGATGCACGCGCTGCACGAAGGCGACCACGTCGTCGCGCACCTGGGTCGGGGTGCGGCCGCTGTTGAGGTCGTTGTCACCGGCGTAGAAGAACACCTTGCACGGCGCATACGGCACTACGATCTGGCCGGCATACCAGGTGCTGTCACGCACTTCCGAGCCGCCGAAACCGCGGTTGAATACAGGCTGGCCGGGGAAGTCGGTGGCCAGGCTCTCCCAGAAGCGGATGGAGGAGCTGCCGATGAATTCGATGCCACCGCGGGGCGGCGGGTTGGCCTGGTCGGCGCTGGCGAACCGGGCCATGTCGCCGGCCCAGGCCACGTTGGAGACCTGTTCGGGTACCCGGGGCGACGTGGTCGGGCCCAGGGCCTGGGCCAGCGGTGCGGCGGTCAGCAGGCCCAGCATCAGCAGGCAGGTACGGCGACGGGACATCAGGCGCTCCAGCAGGGAAGGGAACGTCATCATAGAAGCTGGGGCGGGCCGGGGCTTGCCCCTGGCGGTCCATTCACCGGGCCGGAGCCGGGATGCGGCTGGTGGCCTTGTGGCAAAATGGCGGCCATCTGCCTATTCCTGTGCGCCCATGATTCCCTGCCGTGCGTCTGAGCGGTCGCTGCGCCGCGCCCCTGTTGCTGGATGTTCCACCCGTGGCTGATCAGTTTGGCCATCTGCCCCGCGGCCCGCGCCGCATCTTCCAGGCCGCCCGCTGGTCCTGGCAGGGCCTGCGCGCCGCCTGGCTGCACGAATCGTCGTTCCGGCTGGAGGTCTACCTGCTGATCCTGCTGGCGCCGGTCGCGGTCTGGCTGGGTCAGACGCCGGTCGAGCGTGCGCTGATGATCGGTTCGATGCTGCTGGTGCTGGCGATGGAACTGGCCAACTCGGCGATCGAGGCGGTGATCGAACGTTACGGCAGCGAAATCCACGAGTTGGCTGGCCGCGCCAAGGACATGGGCTCGGCGGCGGTGTTCGTGCTGATGATGAACGTGCTGTTGTGCTGGGCCCTGGTCGTGGTTCCACACGCGCTGGCCGGCAGCTACGGCTGAAACCCCATTCCCCCACTGCCTTGAAGAGATTCCATGTCCTTTGAGTTCCTCGCCGACCCCAATGCCTGGGTAACCCTGTTCACGCTCAGCGCGCTGGAAATCGTGCTCGGCATTGACAACCTGGTGTTCATTTCCATCGCGGTCAGCAAGCTGCCGGAAGAACGTCGCCCGTTCGCACGCAAGCTCGGTATCGCCGTGGCCTGCATCACCCGTATCGGTCTGCTGGTGTCGCTGGCGTATCTGGCGCACATGGCGGCCAACCTGTTCACGGTGGCCGGAATGGGCATCTCCATCCGTGACCTGGTGCTGATCGTCGGTGGCCTGTTCCTGATCATCAAGGGCTGCATGGAGATCAAGGAACTGATCAGCGGCGGCGAGGATGAAGATCCGAGCACCACCAAGGCCTCGGCCGTGTTCGGCTACGTGATCGCGCAGATCGCGGTGATCGACATCGTGTTCTCGCTGGACTCGGTGATCACCGCGGTTGGCATCGCCGACCACATCCCGGTCATGGTCGCCGCCATCCTGCTGTCGGTGTTGGTGATGCTGCTGGCCGCCAACCCGCTGGGCCGCTTCATCGATGCCAACCCGACCGTGAAGATGCTGGCGCTGGCCTTCATTCTGATGATCGGTGCGGTGCTGATCCTGGACGGCCTGGACGTGCACGTGCCCAAGCCCTACATCTACGCCGCGATGGGCTTCTCGGTGCTGGTGGAATGGCTGAACCTGCTGATGCGCCGTCGCGCCCGCGAGCACAACGTGCCGGGCGCCGGCAACTGGTAAGCGCCTCTGGCATGTAAGTCCCTCAGAACCCCCGGCCCGGCCGGGGGTTCTGCGTTTGTGGGGGCACGGCTCTGCTACGGCGCTGCGGTTTTTGCACTTGTAGCGGGTTTCCGTGCTCCACTTGTGAACCAGAATCAACAGTGTTTTCCCGGGGCGAGGCTTAATCCGGCACAGCAAAGCGCGCAGGCTACGCACTCCCGAATCCCTCCCCCAGGCCCCCCCCATGAATTCCAGAGCCGCCTTGCTGGCGCTTGCCGTCGGCGCCTTCGCCATCGGAACCACCGAGTTTGCGCCGATGGGCCTGCTGCCGGTCATCGCCGACGGCGTGGGCGTGGGCATTCCCACTGCCGGCATGCTGATCACCGCTTACGCCGTGGGCGTGATGCTGGGCGCACCGGTGATGACCCTGCTGATGGGGCGTTTCGGCCAGCGCACCGCGCTGATGCTGCTGATGTCGATCTTCGTGGTTGGCAACCTGCTCTCGGCACTGGCCCCGAACTACGGCCTGCTGTTGCTGTCGCGCCTGGTCACCAGCCTCAACCACGGTGCCTTCTTCGGCATCGGTGCGGTGGTTGCCGCCAGCCTGGTGCCGAAGGACAAGCAGGCCGCCGCGGTGGCCACCATGTTCATGGGCCTGACCATCGCCAATATCGGCGGCGTGCCGCTGGCGACCTGGGTGGGCCAGCAACTGGGCTGGCGCCTGTCCTTCGCCGGTACTGCGGCGCTGAGCCTGATCGCGATCACTGCGTTGGGCTTCGCGCTGCCGGCGTCCGCGCCGGGACCGCGCCCGGACGTGCGCCGCGAACTGAAGGCGATCCTGCAGCCGCAGGTGCTGCTGGCGATGGCGACCACCGTGCTGGGCGCCGGTGCGATGTTCACCCTCTATACCTACGTCGCACCGGTGCTGACCGAATTGACCGGCGCCTCCAATGCCTTCATCGCGATGTCGCTGGCACTGATCGGCATCGGCTTCACCTTCGGCAATGGCATCGGCGGGCGCATGGCCGACTGGTCGCTCGATGGCGCCACCCGTATCCTGCTGGCTGCCCTGGCGGTGCTGATGTTCGTGCTGCCGCTGGCTTTCATGAGCCACGCCACCGCGGCGCTGGGTGTACTGCTGTTCGGCGCGGCGACCTTCGCCATCGTGCCACCGCTGCAGATCCGGGTGATGCAGGTGGCCAGCGAGGCGCCGGGCCTGGCGTCGTCGATCAACGTGGGTGCGTTCAACCTGGGCAATGCGGTGGGTGCCGCGCTGGGGGGCGCGGTGATCAGCTCGGGTTTGGGTTACGCGGCGATTCCGGTGGCCGGTGGCCTGCTGGCGGCATTGGGGCTGCTGCTGGCGTGGCTGGGGCGGACGCGCGCTGCGGTGGCCGAGGCCTGCTGAGGGGAGAGGGTTTCCGGCAGGGCTTGCAGCCCTGCACCCGCTGCAATCAACGTCAACGTCAAAAGCTGGTTATCCGTGGGGTGGCGGGGTGGGTCCGGTGGCGGGGGACGCCGTAAACCCGTCCCTGGGGGCTTGGCCGCGGCATTCATGCCGCGGACACCCCCGCCACCGGACCCACCCCGTCTTCGACAATTTCCCGCGATCTGTCGGCACGGCGTTCCGCTCTGGTAGGTGTCGACCTTGGTCGACACGAATGCCTGAAGAACCGCGTTTTGCTTTTGATTTTTCTTTTGATCTCCCCGCGGTGCCCAGGAAATTGTCCGTGGCCGGGAGGGTGGGTTGGCTGGGGGCGTGAGCCGCATGGATGCGGCGATCGAGCTTACATGGACGTACTTGCAGCGCCCCCCAGCCAACCCACCCTCCCGGCCGACCCCGATAACGCTTCCTCGCCAACACCGCGGAGGGGGCGGCGCCCGATGGCCGGTCTTTCACCCGAACCGTGGCATGCTCGGTGCCCAGTCCACCCGGAACCTCCGCCATGCGCCTGTTCACCCGTGTCCTGCCCCTGATGCTGCTGGCCTCCCTGCTGTCCGGCTGCGGCTACAACGTCATCCAGCAGAAGGATGAAGCGGTCAAGGCCAGCTGGTCCGAAGTGCTCAACCAGTACAAGCGCCGCGCCGATCTGGTGCCCAACCTGGTGCAGACCGTGAAGGGCTTTGCCAGCCAGGAAGAGCGCGTGCTGACCGAAGTCACCAACGCCCGCTCGCGTGTCGGCCAGATCAACGTCAACGCCGACGACGAAGCCTCGCTCAAGCAGTTCCAGCAGGCCCAGGGTGAACTCGGCAGCGCACTGTCGCGGCTGCTGGTGGTCACCGAGAATTACCCGGTGCTGAAGTCGGACCAGAACTTCCGCGACCTGCAGGCCCAGCTGGAAGGCACTGAAAACCGCATCACCGTCGCCCGCGGCCGCTACATCCAGCAGGTGCAGGACTACAACACCTACATCCGCTCGTTCCCGCAGGTGATCACCGCCAAGATCTTCGGCTACAAGACCAAGCCGAACTTCACCGTGGAAAACGAAGCGCAGATCTCCAACGCGCCGGCGGTCGATTTCGGCAGCGCGCCGCAGCAGCAGCCGGCACCGCAGCCGGGGCACTGATCGATGCGCCTGGCCACTGCGCTGCTGGCCCTGCTGCTGTGGCTGCCGCTGGCTTCGCATGCACAGCAGCTCGCTCCGATTCCGGCGCTGGATTCGCCGGTGGTCGATACCACCGGCACGCTGGACGCCACGCAGAAGCAGGCGCTGGTACAGCAGGCGCTGGACCTTCAGCAGCGCAAGGGCAGCCAGCTGCAGGTGCTGGTGGTGCCCACCACCCAGCCGGAGGACATCGCGCAGTACACCACGCGGGTCTTCGACCAATGGCAGATCGGCCGCAAGGGCGTGGACGACGGGGTGCTGCTGGTGGTGGCCAAGGACGACCGGCGCGTGCGCATTGAACCCGGTTATGGTCTGGAGGGAGCGATTCCCGATGCCATCGCCAACCGGGTCATCCAGGAGTACCTGGTGCCGCGCTTCCGCAGCGGCGACTACGCCGGTGGCATCACCGACGCCACGGCGGTGCTGGTCAAGCTGATCGACGGGGAAGCGCTGCCGGCGCCGGTCAGCGGCCATCGCGGGCGTGAGCCCAGCGGTGGTGGCGATACCTGGTTCCTGGCGCTGTTCATCGGTGTGTTCGCCGGCAGCATCCTGCGCGGCGTGTTCTCGCGCGTGCCGCGACCGCTGCGCGGCCTGCTCGGCGGTGCCGGTGCGGCGCTGGCGGCATTCCTGTTCACCTCCACACTACTCGCCAGTGGCCTGGCTGGCGTCGTGGGCCTGATTGTTGCCATGCTCTCCGGTCACCCGGGCCGCTTTGCCGGTGGCGGTGGCTGGGGCGGTGGCAGCTGGGGCGACGGAGGCGGCTTCGGCGGGGGCGGTGGATTCGGCGGCGGCGGCGGTTGGGGCGGCGGCGGTGGCCGCTCCGGCGGTGGTGGTGCTTCGGGGGGCTGGTGATGATCCAACGACTGTGTCGTCATGTATTTTCGCCGTCGGTACGGCGCGCGTTCCCGCCGGCCACGCTGCAGGCGATCACCGAGGCCATCGCAGCCGGTGAGCAGCGCCACGGGGGCCAGGTGATGTTCGCGGTGGAAGCGGACCTGCCGCTGGCCGCGCTGTGGCACAAGGTCACCCCGCGCCAGGCCGCCGAACATGCCTTCGCGCGCCTGCGCACCTGGGATACCACCCACAACAACGGTGTGCTGATCTACCTGCTGCTGGCCGACCACGCCATCGAGATCGTCGCCGACCGTGGCCTGCAGGGCCGGGTCAGCCCGGCACAATGGCAGCGGGTCTGCACCCACCTGCGCGAGGGCCTGCGTGGCTCCAATCCGGTGGAAGCGCTGCAGGATGCCATCGACGAGGTCTCCAGCCTGATCGAAGGGCACTTTCCGGCCTCGACCCGGTCGAACGATGACGCGTTGCCGAACTCGCCCCAGCTCCTTGGTTGAGCCGGGGCGGCACTGGCCCGAGAATAGGCGTTCAACCGCAAGGCACCTTCCATGATCTATTTCCACGACATCGACCCCATCGCCCTCTCGCTGGGGCCGATCAAGGTGCATTGGTACGGCATCATGTACCTGCTGGGCTTCACCGCCGCCTGGCTGCTGGGACGCAAGCGCATCGCCGCCGGCCGCCTGCCGGGCGTCGACGCCAATGGTTTCTCCGACCTGCTGTTCTACGCCATGCTCGGCGTTGTGCTGGGCGGGCGCATCGGCTACATGCTGTTCTACGCGCTGGGCGATTTCCTGCACAACCCGCTGCTGCTGTTCAAGGTGTGGGATGGCGGCATGAGTTTCCACGGCGGCCTGCTGGGCGTGCTGGGCGCCTGCTGGTGGTGGTCGCGCAAGCACAAGCTGCATTTCTTCGACACCATGGATTTCATGGCGCCGCTGGTGCCGCTGGGCCTGGGCTTCGGCCGCATCGGCAACTTCATCGGCGCCGAGCTGTGGGGCAAGTACACCGACGGCACGTGGGGCGTGGTGTTCCCGTCCGGCCTGCCGGCGCCGCTGAACCAGCTGGACCACGCGACCCTGCAGGCGCAGTTCGCCACCGGCGCGCTGAATCAGTTCGCGCGCCATCCGTCGCAGCTGTATGAAGCGTTGCTGGAAGGCCTGGTGATGTTCGTGGTGCTGTGGGCCGTGTCGGCCAAGCCGCGTCACCGTTACCTGGTGGGCGGCCTGTTCGCGCTGATGTACGGCCTGTTCCGCTTCGCGGTGGAGTTCGTGCGCATGCCCGACAACGGCGTCTACGTGGCCTTCGACTGGCTGACCCGTGGCCAGATCCTCAGCCTGCCGCTGATTGCCTTCGGCCTGGTGCTGCTGGTGATGTCGCGCCGTGCGCCGGTACTGCAGCCGCAGCTGCCGGTGGCTGCCGGGGGCAAGGCATGAAGGCTTACCTGGACCTGCTCTCGCATGTGCTCGAGCACGGCGCCGAGAAGAGCGACCGCACCGGCACCGGTACCCGCAGCGTGTTCGGCTGGCAGATGCGTTTCAACCTGGCCGACGGCTTCCCGCTGGTCACTACCAAGAAGCTGCACCTGCGCTCGATCATCCACGAGCTGCTGTGGTTCCTGAAGGGCGACACCAACATCGGCTACCTGAAGGACAACCAGGTGCGGATCTGGGACGAGTGGGCCGACGAGAACGGCGATCTCGGCCCGGTGTACGGCAAGCAGTGGCGCAGCTGGGCCACCGCCGATGGCCGTGAGATCGATCAGATGCAGTGGCTGGTCGACGAGATCAAGCGCAACCCCGATTCGCGGCGGCTGGTGGTCAGCGCCTGGAACGTGGGCGAGCTTTCGCAGATGGCGCTGATGCCGTGCCACAACCTGTTCCAGTTCTACGTGGTGGACGGCAAGCTCAGCTGCCAGCTGTACCAGCGCAGCGGCGACATCTTCCTCGGCGTGCCGTTCAACATCGCCAGCTACGCGCTGCTGACCCACATGGTGGCGCAGGCCACCGGCCTGGGCGTGGGCGATTTCGTGCATACGCTGGGCGACGCGCACCTGTATTCGAACCACTTCGAGCAGGCGCGCGAGCAGCTGTCGCGTGAACCGCGCGCGCTGCCCAAGCTGTGGTTGAACCCGGAGGTGACCGATCTGTTCGGCTTCCAGTTCGACGACATCCGCATCGACGGTTACGATCCGCACCCGGCGATCAAGGCGCCGGTGGCGGTATGAGCGCGATGAAGCTGTCGATGATCGTGGCGCTGGACCGCAACCGTGGCATCGGCCAGGGCAATGCCATGCCCTGGCACCTGCCGGATGACTTCAAGCACTTCAAGGCGCTCACCCTGGGCAAGCCGATCCTGATGGGGCGCAAGACGGCCGAGTCGATCGGCCGCGTGCTGCCGGGGCGGACCAACCTGGTGCTGACCCGCAGCGGCCAGGTGCCGTTCGAGGGCATGCGTGCGGTGGCGTCGCTGGACGAGGCGAAGGCGATTGCCGAAGGCGAGGGCGCCAGCGAGCTGTGCATCATCGGCGGCGGCGAGATCTTCCACCAGCTGCTGGACCAGGCCAGTGACCTGTACCTGACCTGGGTGGATGCCGAAATCCCCGCTGATACCCATTTCCCCGAAGTCGACATGCAGGACTGGCGGGAAGTGAGCAGCGAGCCGCACCCGGCCGACGAACGCCATGCCTACGCGTTCCGCTTCGCGCACCACGTGCGCCGCTGATCGCGCAAATACCAAGGAAAACACCGACGGGGATGTCGACGGGGTAGAGTCGACTGTTGGTCGACTGCTCTCGGCGGTCACCCGAAAAACCCGCGCTGCGCGCGATAGTCGACTGACAGTCGACTCTACCTGGGCTGTCGCTGCGGCATCCGGTAATGCCCGATGATGGCGTGCTGGAACAACAGGTTCTCTTCGCGCGTGCCGCGCGCGATGTTGTGCAGCACCAGCGGCGTGCCATTGGCCAGCCGCCGGTCGGAGACGATGCCCACGTGCAGCAGGCCGTTGCCGTTGAGCTTCCAGGCGACGATGTCGCCGGCCGCATAGTCGGTGGCGGCGGCCGTGATCGGTTGCTGCCAGCCCTGCCGTTCGAACCAGCGCATCAGGTTCGGCACACGGCGATGATCGATGTTGCGGTCCGGCCGTGACAGGCCCCAGATCGCGGGATAGGCACTGAAATTGCCGCGCATGTCTTCATGCACGCGCGCCTGCAGGTCCAGGCCCTGGCTGCGCAGGGCACGCACCACCACGTCGGTGCACACGCCGCGATCAACCGGAACGTCGCCGCCGGGATAGGCCAGCACCTGATAGGCAGGGTCGTAGCGGGTGGTGACGCCGACCTGTGCGCGCGCCGCTGCCACCAGCGGCGGCGAAGGCGCCTGCGGTTGCGATGGCGTGAGGCCGGCGTTTCCGCCGTCGGCGGGGGCTGGGGCCGAAGGGGGCTGGCAGCCGCTGGCCAGGGCCACCGTCAGCAGCAGCACCGTCCATGGTGCCCCACCGCGCCGTGTCATGCCTGCGGCGGGGGACTGTTGCTGCCGGGGCCCGCAGAGCCACCACCCGCGCCGCCGCCACGGCGACGACGACGGCGTGGGCCGCGGTTGCCCGGGGTGGCGGCCGGGGTGTTGCCGCCGCCCTGTTCCTTGCCCTGCGCCGATGCCGCCGGGCGCTCGTGCGCCGGTCGCGCTGGCGGGCGTGCGTTGGGCACGGGTGCGGGGACATCGCGGCCCGGCACCTGCACCACGCGCAGTTCGTCGGTATCGAGCTGGATCGCGGTCAGCTTGCCGCCCCAGACTGCGCCGGTGTCGATGGCATGCACGCCCTGGGTGATGGTCAGGCCCAGCGCCGACCAGTGGCCGCAGACGATCTTCAGGTCGCGCTCGACCCGGCCAGGCACTTCGAACCAGGGGTACAGTCCCTGTTCCTGCGTGCCCGGCGTGCCCTTGTCCTCGATGCCGATGCGCCCGCGCGGGGTGCAGTAGCGCATGCGGGTGAGCACATTGATGATCGCGCGTGAACGGTCGTAGCCGGACAGGTTCGGTGCCCAGCTCGGCTTGTCGCCGTACATGTTGCGGAACAGCTTGCGGTAGCCGGCACCGTGCAGTTGCGCCTCGACCTCGGCGGCATGCTTTTCGGCCATCTGCGTGGTCCACTTCGGCGCCAGGCCGGCGTGCACCATCATCCAGCCCAGCTCGCGGTCCACGTGCACCAGCTTCTGCAGGCGCAGCCAGTCCAGCAGTTCGTCGCGGTCCTCGGCCTGCACGATGCGCAGCAGGTCCGGGTTGACCTTGCGCTGTTCCTCTTCGGTGCGTGCACCGACGGCCAGCAGCGAAAGGTCATGGTTGCCCAACACCACCACGCTGTGCTCGCGCAGCGAATGCACCAGCCGCAGCGTTTCCAGCGACTGGCCACCGCGGTTGACCAGGTCGCCGCAGAACCACAGGGTGTCCTGCGCCGGGTCGAAGCGGATCTTCTCCAGCAGCCGCTGGGTGACGTCATAGCAGCCCTGCAGGTCGCCGATCGCCCACACACTCATCGTCCGGCCTCCGTGTCAGTGCAGGGTACGCGGGATGGCCAGCACGAAAGGTGCGACCGGCGCGGCAAATTCGGTGCCGTCGTCGGCGACCATGTCGTAGTGGCCCTGCATGGTCCCGTGATCGGTCCCCAGCATGACACCGGACGTGTAATGGAAGTCTTCACCGGGACGCAGGCGTGGCTGCTCGCCGATCACCCCGTCGCCATCGACATGCTCGACGCGGCCGTTGGCATCGGTGATGCGCCAGTGGCGTGCGACCAGGCGCGCGGCAACACGCCCCTGGTTGTGGATGCGGATCGTGTAGGCGAACGCATAGCGTCCGTCTTCCGGCGCGGATTGATCGTCGAGGAAGCGCGGTGCGACTTCGACGGAGATGGCGTAAACGTCAGCGTCTTCCATACCGGCAGTGTAATCAGGAGGCATTGGCCAAAGCGATGAATTCGGCCACGTCCAGCTGTTCGGCGCGGGCATCGGGACGCACGCCGGCGGCAACGAACTGTTCGGCGGACACCACGTTGTTCAGGGCGTTGCGCAGGGTCTTGCGGCGCTGCCCGAAGGCGGCCTTGACCACCTCGGCGAAACGCGTGTGGTCGTTGATGTTGATCGCGGCCGGGTCACGCGGCACCAGCCGCACCACGGCCGAATCGACCTTCGGCGGCGGCCGGAACGCGCCCGGCGGCACCACGAACAGCGAGGTCACCTGGCAGTAGGCCTGCAGCATCACGCTGAGCCGGCCGTACACCTTGCTGCCGGGGCCGGCGGCCATGCGGTCGACCACTTCCTTCTGCAGCATGAAATGCATGTCGCGGATAACCGCGGCATGTTCCAGTGCATGGAACAGGATCGGCGAGGAGATGTTGTAGGGCAGGTTGCCGACCAGGCGGATCGGCTGGCCGGCGGCCAGCTCGGTGAAGTCCACGCGCAGCACGTCGCGGTGGACGATGGTCAGCTCGCCCAGCGGCTCGGCGGCGGCGGTCAGCGGCGCGATCAGGTCACGGTCGAACTCGATCACCGTCAGTTTCGGATGCACGCGCAGCAGCGGCAGCGTGATCGCGCCCTGGCCGGGACCGATCTCGACCAGGCGGTCACCGTCTTTCGGGTTGACCGCCATCACGATCTTGTCGATGTAGTGGCGGTCGGCCAGGAAATGCTGGCCAAGCTGCTTCTTGGCCGGGGCGGTGAACACCGGGCCGGAGGGGGAGTGCGGGGAATTCATGCGCTCAGTGTACGTTGCCGCGCAAGCTGCGCACACAACGTCGTTGCCGCCTGCAGGCTGGAAGGATCGGCAACGCCACGGCCGGCAAGGTCCAGCGCGGTGCCGTGGTCCACTGCAACGCGTGGGTAGGGCAGGCCCAGGGTCAGGTTCACCGCCTGCTCGAAGCCCGAGTACTTCAGCACCGGCAGGCCCTGGTCGTGGTACATCGCCAGCACGGTGTCGAAGCCGGCCAGCTTGGCCGGCAGGAAGGCGGTATCGGCTGGCAGCGGCCCGATCAGGTCCATGCCCTCCGCGCGCAGGCGCTGCAGCAGCGGGATGACCAGGTCCAGTTCCTCGCGGCCCAGATGGCCGTCTTCGCCGGCGTGCGGGTTCAGGCCGAGCACGGCGATGCGTGGCGCGGGCAGGCCGAACTCGCGGCGCAGCGCGGCGTGCACGGTGCGAAGGGTGTGTTCCAGGCTGGGCGTGGTGATCGCGTCGGCCACCTCGCGCAGTGGCAGGTGGGTGGTGGCCAGGGCCACGCGCACGATGTGGTTGGCCAGCATCATCACCACCTTCACCCCAGCCTGGTCGGCCAGCAGTTCGGTGGTGCCGCTGTAGCCGATGCCGCCTTCGTTGATGACGGCCTTGTGCACCGGGCCGGTCACCACGCCGTGCAGTTCGCCTGACAGGCAGGCCTGGCCGGCACCGAGCAGGGCGCCGATGACCGCGCCGGCATTGGCCGGATCGGCCTGGCCGAAACGGCTCGGGGTGGCATTGGCCACCACGCGCAGGCGCAGGTCGCCGGGGACGCGCGCTTGGGCATCCTCGGGCAGCAGTTGCAGCGGCAGGTTCAGCGCGGCCGCGGCCGCGCGCAGGGTGTCCGGGTCGGCGAAGGCCAGCAGCCGGCAATCTTCACGCGGCTGCTGGACGAGGCGGACGCACAGCTCCGGGCCGATCCCGGCGGGCTCGCCCGGTACCAGAGCGAGCTCGGGGCGCATCGATCAGGACTGCGGCGGCGTGGCGGTGTTTTCCGCGCGGTCGCCACTGCGGAAGCTGACGTAGGCTTCGCCGCGCAGTTCCTGCAGGAAGCGGTTGTACTCGTCTTCCAGCTTGCGGCGGCCAATGGTCTCGCGGACCTGGGCACGCTGGTTGTCGTTGGTCACGTCGGTCTGGCGAGTGGCCACGCGCTGCAGGATGTGCCAACCGGCATCGGTGCGGAACGGCTGGCTGACGCCGCCGTCCTGGATGGCGGCCACCTGCTGGCCAAAGGCCGGACCGAACGCATCGGCCGGGAACCAGCCCAGATCGCCGCCCTGGCCCTTGCTGTTGTTGTCCTCGGAGGACTCCTTGGCCACGGTCTCGAAGTCCGCGCCACCGGCAATGCGGGCACGCAGGGTATCGATCTTGGCTTTGGCGGCCGCGTCGGTCTGATGATCGTCCACGCGCACCAGGATGTGGCGACCGTGGTACTCGGTGACGGTGCTTGCGCCAGCGGTGGCGCTGGCATCGCGCACTTCCACCAGCTTCAACAGCTGGAAGCCGCTGGGGCCACGGATCGGGCCGACTACTTCGCCGGGCTTCATCTTTTCCATCATCTGCGCGAAGGCCTGCGGGATTTCATCCAGGGTGCGCCAGCCCAGGTCGCCGCCTTCCAGCGCATTGGGGCTGTCGGAATAGCGCACGGCCGCCGCGTTGAAGTCCAGCTCGCCCTTGTCCAGCAGGGCCTTGACGCCATCGGCCTTCTTCTGGCCGGTGGCGATCTGGTCGGCGTTGGCGCCGTCCGGCAACGCGACCAGGATGTGCGCCAGGTGGTACTGGTTGCCTACCGTGGCCTGCTGCTTCAGCGCGGCATCGACTTCACCCTCGCTGACGCTGATGCGGCTCTGCGCGAAGCTCTGGCGCAGGCGCTGCACGGTGATCTCATCACGCACCGATGCGCGGAAATCGTTGAAATCGATGCCGTCGTGGGCCAGGCGCTGGCGCAGGGCGTCCAGGTTCGAACCGTTCTGCTGGGCGATGGAGTTCATCGCCTGGTTCAGCTCCTGGTCGCTGACACGGATGCCGCTGCCCTGGGCGCGGGCCACCTGCAGCTTGACCAGCACCAGGCGCTCGAGCACCTGGCGGCTGAGCACGTCTTCCGGCGGCAGCTGGTTTTCCCGCCCGGCGTACTGCGCCTTGATGTTGGCGATCGCACGCTGGAGCTCGCTCTGCAGGATCACGTCCTCATCGACGACGGCGGCAATGCGGTCGAGCGGCTGCGCCTCCTGGGCAAGCACCTGCAGGGGGGCGGACACGCTGGACACCGCCAGCAGCGAGGCGAGTAGAACGGGGAAGCGCTTGGTCATGGGATCAGATTCGGATCGTAGTCATCGCGGGTCGCCCCGGTGTTGCTGGGCGGCACGAGATAGAGGTCGTCGCGGTTGTAGCCGAGGATAGCACGGCGCAGAGTGCGGTCCGTGTCCTGGCCGATGGAGCTCAGGCCCTTCAGGACGAACTCCACCTGGATGGAGTTGTTCATCTCGCCTTCGCGATTGCGGACATAGCGGCGGCCGACCACACGCACGGCCAGGCAGCAGCTGTCCCACTGGACACCGCCGATGATTTCCAGCGGCTCCTTGTCCTGCAGCGAGTAGTAATAGCGGCCGACCAGGCTCCAACGCGCATTCAGCGGGTACAGGAACGACAGGTCGGCCTGCTCCAGCAGGGTGCGGTCATGCTTGTTGGCACCGGGCAGAGCACCGGCATTGATGCGGTAGCGGTAGCTCAGGTTGACCACGCCGTCGTTGGGCATCAGGTAGCGGGCACGGACGCTGGCCAGATCCTCGCGCTTGTACTTCGGGTCCCACTGGTAGGTGGCGCCCAGGGTCCAGCGGTCGTTGATCATGTAGTTGCCGTCGGCGATCCACGCCGACTTGCCCTTTTCCACCGGCGCACCGCCCGGGAGTGTCACCCGCGATTCGTCGAAGTACTGGATCTGGCCGATGGCCGCCGAGAACCGCTCGCGGCCGGTGGTCTGGTCGATGAAGCGGGTGCTCAGCGCCAGGGTCAGCTGGTTGGCGTCGTTCTGGCGATCGGCGCCGGTATAGCGCGAATCGCGGAACAGCTGGCCCCAGCTGAAGGTGAAGTCACGGGTGTCGAAGATCGGAAGGTCTTCCTGGTTGCGGTACGGCGTGCGCAGGTAGAACAGGCGCGGTTCCAGGGTCTGCAGGAAGGACTTGCCGCCGATGCTGGTTTCGCGGTCGAAGAACAGGCCGGCATCGATGCTGCCGATCGGCAGGCTGCGGCTGGGCGAGGTGTTGCCGCGCAGCTGCTCGGGCGTGGCCGTTTTGGGGTCGATGCCCTGCGAACTCAGGATCTGGGCCTGGATGCCTCTCACACCATCCACCAGGCCACGGTCCAGCTGATAGGCGGTGTAGCGGTAGGCCAGGGTCGGGGTCACATACCAGGCCGCGCCGCTGATCGGGAATGACACATACGGCTTCACGTCCAATCGCGAACCGCCGCTGACACCGACGCCGTCGGTCCACTGCAGTCCATTGCGGGTGTACTGCAGATCCTTACCGGTGCCGACGGCGTTCTTGAAGTTGATGTCGTCGTGGGTGAAGCGCACCGCTTCGGCGTAGATGCCGGCTTCCAGCCAGGGCCGGACCGGCTTGTCCCAGTTGAAGTACAGGCGCGGCTGCCGGTTGTAGGGCAGGGCGCGCTCGTCGAGCGTGTAGTCGGTCAGCTGCCAGCGGTCGGCCATGATGCCGGCCGTCCAGTTCCTGCCGGTGCCGTACAGGCCCACGGTGCTCTGCAGGTTCGAGGCAGTCACCCCGACCAGGCGGTTGGCGAAGTCCTCGACATAGCGCTCGTCGCTGACCCAGGCCAGATTGGCACGCGCGTGCCAGTTACTGTCCAGGTTGTGGTAGCCGGAGAACATCACCCGGCCGCGGTCACGGTCGCGCAGGCGGTCGTTGGGCATGAACGAGGTCAACACCTCGCCGCGGCCGCCGTTGTAGAGGTAGCGGAACTCGTTGTCGAGCAGCAGGCCGCGCCGGCTCATGTAGCGCGGGGTCAGCGTGTCGTCGTAGTTCGGCGCCAGGTTGAAGTAGATCGGCTGGGCGTAGTCGAAGCCGTTGCGCCCGGACATGCCCAGCTGCGGGAACAGCAGGCCGGTCTTGCGGCGGTCATCGATCGGGAACTTGAAGTACGGCGCCCACAGCACTGGCACCTTGCCGATGCGCAGCACGGCGTTGCGCGCGGTGCCGAAGCCCTCGTCGTTGTCCACTTCGATCTGCGGCGCAGACAGCTTCCACACCGGCTGCGAGGGGTCGCAGGTGGTGTAGGTGGAGCGGTGCATCTGGCCGACCGCACCCTGCAGGTCGACCGACTCGGCATCGCCGTTGCCCCGGCGCGACACCAGCTGGTACTTGATGTCGGAGATCTTGTGGGTATCGCTTTCCTGGTTGCCTTCGGCACGCTTGGCGACCATCCGGATCGACCCGTCCTGGTAGCGGACATTGCCGTCGGCGATGTAGTTGCCGGTCTCGGTGTCGAAGCTGAGCTTGTCGGTACCGACGAACTGGTCACCCCGGCGCAGCGCCACGTTGCCCTCGTACTGCGGCACGGTGGTGGTGCCCAGCAGCTGGTCACCCTCGATGTCGGTCGGCTGCTGCTCGCGGGCGGCCGCGGCGGCAGCCTTGTCCTGGGCCGGGACCGGGGTGGGGGCGTCAGTGAACGCGGGAATGACGTCGGTGGCCGGGCACAGGCCCCAGTTGAGCGGCTTTTCATCGGCCATCGCCGGCAGGCTGATGGCGATGCTCAGAGGCAGGGGAAGCAGGCGGAGGGCTCGGCGCACGCGGTTCGGATTCGGGCGAAAACGGACGGTAGCTTGCCCCATCCCTTGCATAGGGGCAATGAAGGACGCCGGAGCCTGCCGGTTCGGGTTCATCCGGCGGAGGTGCCCACGGACGGCGTGAGCAGGGCCTGGACATGGGCCACGCTGCACTCGGCCAGGGCCTGCAGGTCGTAGCCACCCTCCAGCATCGAGACCACCCGGCCGGCCGCGTGACGGCGTGCCAGCGCGTGCAGTTCACCGGTGATCCAGGCGAAATCGTCGGTCTCCAGCATCAGGTCCGCCTGCGGATCACGCAGGTGGGCGTCGAAGCCGGCCGAGATCAGCAGCAGCTGCGGGCGGAAGTCGTCGATGGCCGGCAGCATCTCGTCGGCCCAGACGTTGCGGAAGCGGAAGCCACCGCTGCCCGGCGGCAGCAGGATGTTCATCAGGTTGCCGGCACCGCGGTCACGGCGCAGGCCGGAATTGGGGAACAGCCCGGCCTGGTGGGTGCTGTAGTACGAGACCCGGGCGTCGTGCTGGAAGATGTCCTGGGTGCCGTTGCCGTGGTGGACGTCGAAGTCGACCACCGCGATCCGTTCCAGGCCGTGGCGGTCGCGGGCATAGGCGGCGGCGATGGCGATGTTGTTGAGCAGGCAGAAGCCCATCGCCGTGCTGCTGGTGGCGTGGTGTCCCGGCGGGCGTACCGCGCAGAAGGCCAGCGGGTCGTCGCCCAGCATCACCGCATCGACCGCGGCCACGCCGGCACCGGCGGCGTGCACGGCGGCGCTGGCCGAGCCGGGTGAGGTCCAGGTGTCCATGTCCAGCTGGCGCAGCGGTGCGGTCTGCGGTTGCAGCACGAAGTCGAGAAGGGCGCTGTCGTGGACCCGGGTCAGTTCACCGAACTTGGCCGGTGGCGCTTTGCGCCACTCCAGCTGGCCGGGGAACGCGGTGTGCAGCGCGTCCAGCACATGCTGCAGGCGTTGCGGGCACTCCGGGTGGCCGGGGCCGGGGTCGTGCAGCAGGCAGGACGGATGGGTGTAGACCAGCATCGTGCAGGCTCAGCGCTGGCGCTGCTGTGGTTGCCACAGCGCTTCGCCCTGGCCGTCGGCACGGGCCAGCACCCGGGCCAGTACGAACAACAGGTCCGACAACCTGTTCAGGTACTGCAACGCCTCGCTGCGCACGGCCTCGTGGCGGGCCAGGGTGACCGTTTCGCGCTCGGCGCGGCGGACGATGGTGCGGGCCAGATGGCAGCGCGCGGCGGCTTCGCCGCCGGCCGGCAGGATGAATTCCTTCAGCATCGGCAGGCCGGCGTTGTAATGGTCCAGCTGCTGTTCCAGGGCGGAGACATCGGCGGCGTGGATCGCGGCGTGGCCGGGGATGCACAGTTCGGCGCCCAGGTCGAACAACTGGTGCTGCAGATGCACCACCAGCGCGCGCACATCCTCGGGCAGGGGCACGGCCAGCAGCAGGCCGAGCGCGGCATTGGCCTCGTCGACGGTGCCGTAGGACGCCACCCGGGCGTCATCCTTGGGCACGCGCTGGCCGTCACCGAGGCCGGTACTGCCGTCGTCGCCGGTGCGGGTGTAGATGCGCGAGAGGCGATGACCCATGTCGCGGCTCAGTGGCGGATGTCGCGGCGGGCCTGCTGGAGCTTCAACACCTGCTCCACGGCCAGCTGCAGGGCGGCGGCCAGCGCCACGTAGATCGCCGTGGTGCGCAGGTAGGGGCCGAACCACTGCGCGTAGTTCTGTGCCCAGCCGGCCAGGGTCGGCTCGGCCACGTTGCTGCTGGTCCAGTAGAAGCCGCCCTGCGCCAGCAGGTGGCAGACCGCCACCGAGGCGACCAGCAGCAGCGCGCCCTTGGCCAGTACCGGCCAGCGCGCGCTCTGGTAGTTGCGGCCCAGCAGCATGCCGCCGGCCCACAGCGAGAAATAGGCCGGCAGCAGTAGCCAGTAGCCCGGCGACACGCAGTAGTGCTGCCAGAAGTCCAGGCCGCTGCTGCGGATCACGATCCAGTCCACCAGCACCGCGAACACCATCAGCAGCGGGAACGCCCAGCGCGTCCAGCGGGCCAGGTAGAAGCCACCGATGAAGAACACCGCCCATGAGGCATCGGGGATCGCCGCGAAGTGATTGACACGGGTCGCTGCCAGCACCAGAACGAGCACGGACAGGACGAAGGCGCGGTTGGCAGTGTCGGACATGGTGGCGGGCCCGGAGCGGATTCAGGTTTCATTCTAGCCCGCCGCGCGGGTTGGCGCAGGACCGGCCGTTCGGCGTACAGACGGGGCGAGCGCGTATCATGAACGCATGAGTGAACGACATGACGTGCTGATTGTCGGTGGTGGCCTGGTCGGCGCCAGCCTGGCCATTGCCCTGGACCGCCTCGGCCGCGACGTGGGCCTGCTCGAGGCCAGCCCGGCCGGCGAGCTGCCGGCGGTGTTCGACCAGCGCAATCTCAGTTTTGCCGCTGCCACCGTCAATGCGCTGACCGCGCTGGGGGTGATGCAGAAGCTGGCGATGGCACCGGGCCCGATCCGGCGCATCCACGTCAGCCGTGCCGGCGATTTCGGCCGTGTGCAGCTGGAAGCGGCCGATTACGACCGGCCTTGGTTCGGCCAGGTGGTGGTCGCCCGCGACTTCGGCCAGGCGCTGGAAGCGCGGCTTCAGGAGCTGCCGCGGCTGCGCCGTTACCGGCCGATGCGGTTCCTGGGCCTGGGTGAAGTGGTCGACGGCTACCGCCAGGTGCGGGTCGCCGATGAGGCCGGCGAGCGCGTATTGCTGGCACGGCTGGTGGTGGGTGCCGACGGTACGACCAGTGGCGTGCGTGGTGCACTGGGCATCGAGGTCGACCGCCATGATTTCCAGCAGACCCTGTTCGTGGCCCGTGTACGCAGCCAGCGCGTGCCGGATGGCACCGCGTGGGAGCGTTTCACCGATACCGGTCCGACGGCCCTGCTGCCGCGCGGCGATCGTCACTTCGGCACCGTGCATGGTGTTGCGCGCGACCAGGCCGATGCGGTGATGGCGCTGGACGATGCCGCCTGGCTGCAACGCCTGCAGAACGCGATCGGCTGGCGTGCCGGCCGCCTGCTCGAGTCCGGCCCGCGCAGCGCCTACCCGCTCATCCAGGTGCTGGCGCGCGCCCTGGCCGGTGAGCGCACGGTGCTGCTGGGCAATGCCGCGCAGACCATTCATCCGCTGGGTGCACAGGGCTTCAACCTGGGCCTGCGCGATGCGCTGACCCTGGCCGAGCTGCTGGAGGATGCGCATGAAGATGCCGGCAGTGATGCACTGCTGCAGGCCTATGTCGCGCGCCGCGAGGAAGATCGCCGGCAGACGGTGGCGTTCTCCGGCGGCCTGGCGCGCCTGACCAGCAACCCGACGCCGCTGATGCGGCCGCTGCGCAGCCTCGGCCTGGTGGCCGCGCAACGCGCATCGGTGCAGTCGATGCTGGTCGGTGGCGCGATGGGCTTCCGCGGCGAAGTGCCGCGCCTGTGCCGCGGAGAAGCCGCATGAGCCGGCGCATGCGCCTTGATGTGGCCATCGTCGGTGGTGGCGTGGTCGGTGCCGCGTGCGCGCTGGCGCTGGCCGATGCCGGCCTGTCGGTGGCGCTGGTGGAAGGTCGTGAGCCCGCGCCGTGGCAGGCCGCACAGCCTGACCTCCGCGTGTTCGCCTTCGCTGCTGACAACGTACAACTGTTGAGCCGCCTGGGCGTGTGGCCGGCGATCGTGCAGGCCCGCGCCTGGCCCTACCGGCGCATGCAGGTGTGGGATGCGGCCGGCGGCGAAGATCTGCTGTTCGATGCCGATCGCTTCGGCCGTCGTGAACTGGGCTACATCGTCGAGAACGGCCTGCTGCAGGATCGCCTGTGGGCGGCGTTGCCGGCGGCGGGCGTGCAGCTGCACTGCCCGGCGCGGGTGGAAGCGCTGGAGCAGGACGACGACGGCGTGCGCCTGCGCCTGGATGACGGTCGTCGCCTGGAAGCGGCGTTGGCGGTAGCCGCCGACGGCGCCGAATCGACCCTGCGCCAACTGGCCGGGATCGAGGTTGAAAAGCATGACTACCACCAGCGTGGCGTGGTGGCCTACGTGGACAGCGATCTTCCCAACCAGGCCACCGCCTGGCAGCGTTTCCTGCCGAGCGGGCCGCTGGCGCTGCTGCCGGTGGCCGAGCGCCGCAGCTCGATCGTCTGGACCCTGCCCGAGGACGAGGCGGCGCGCGTGCTGGCGCTGGACGAAGACAGCTTCAACCGCGAACTGACCCGCGCCTTCGCGGCGCGGCTGGGTGAGCTGCGGCTGGCATCACCGCGCGCAGCCTTCCCGCTGCGCCGCCAGCTGGCACGTCACTACGTGGCCGGCCGTGTGCTGGCATTGGGTGATGCCGCGCACGTGGTGCATCCGCTGGCCGGGCAGGGCGTGAACCTGGGCCTGCGCGATGTGTCCGCCCTGCAGCAGTGGCTGGCGCCGTCGGCCGAGCGCCGTGGGCAGCCGCGGCTGTCGCCGCAGCGCCTGCAGCGCTGGGCACGCGAACGGCGCAGCGACAACCACATCGCCGCCTACAGCTTCGATGCGATCAACCGCCTGTTCTCCAACGACGAAATGCACCTGACCCTGGCCCGCGGACGCGCGCTGGGCTGCGTCGGCAAATGGCCGCCGATGGTGCAGGCATTCTGGAAGCGCGCCGCCGGGGTGTAGCCGGAGAGCGAACCGCACGTTGCTGGGGGGCACCGCTGGCGCGTTAGCAACCACGGGATCCCGCTCTGGTAGGTGCCAACCTTGGTTGGCACGTCTGCCAGGTCACGTCGGCCCAGATGGGGCGACGGCGTTTCCGATGCTGTGCCAACCAAGGTTGGCACCTACCGGAAGCGGACTCCGCTACCGCCGTTGCTCCAGTAGATCCACGCCATGCGTGGATGAAGATCGCGCTGGATCAAAAAAGGGGACGGAGGGGATCAAGTCGTTTGTGCCACAAACGACTTGATCCCCTCCGTCCCCTTTTTCAGTCGACCAGCCAGCCGGCCAGGTCGGCACGATCCAGCTTGCCGCGACGCTTCACGTCCAACGCATTGAACTCATCGGCCAGCGCCGGATTCGCCTGCGCTTCCTCGCGGCTGATGAAACCATCGCCGTTCACATCCAGCGCAGCGAAGTGGATGCGGTACTGGCCAACCACGCTGCTCGGTTCCAGCGAACGCACGGTCACCTGCGCCTCGCCGGCCGGCTGCGGAATCTCGACGCTGCCGCTGACCCGGCCCGCATCCAGCGGTTGCTGGCGGATCGCGCCGCCGGTGGGGCCCAGCGGCTGGCTTTGTGCCGGGGTGTGCGGCAATTGCTGGGCCACCGCTGGTGCGGCGGCCAGCAGGGTGATCAGCAGCGGAATCGTTCGATGTCGCATGGATGCTCCTCCCTCTGCAGCGCCGGGGTATGCCCGGCGGACGTGATGGCCTCAGCGCAACGGCGAGGCCAGTACGGTGATCTCCTCACGGTCGTGATAGAGCTGCTTGGCACGCACCACCAGCGGTTTGCCGGCCTGGTCCTGGAACAGGTCCAGGCACAGGCGGGTTTCGTCCCAGCGCTTCTTCATCGGCAGCTTCAGGTTGAAGATCGCGTGCCGGCACCAGCCTTCGCGGAACCAGGTGGCCATGCGTTCGGCCACGCGGCGCGGCTGCTCGACCATGTCGCAGACCATCCAGTCCAGCGGCTGTTCCGGGTGCCAGTGGAAGCCATCGGCGCGCAGGTGCTCGACCAGGCCGGTGTCCAGCACGTGCTGGCGCAGTGGGCCGTTGTCGATGCTCAACACGTGCATGTGCTGGCGGGTCAGCACCCAGGTCCAGCCGCCGGGGGCGGCGCCCAGGTCGGCTGCACGCATGCCGGGCTTGGCCAGTGCTTCGCGTTCTTCCGGCGTCAGCAGGGTCAGCAGTGCTTCGTCCAGCTTCAGCGCCGAACGCGAGGGTGCTTCGGGCAGCAGCTTCAGGCGCGGGATGCCCAGTGCCCACGGCGCGCTGTCGGTCGGGTCGGCCACGCAGACGAAGGCGTGGGTGCCGTCGACGAACACCACATGCAGGCGCGGCAGGCGGTTGTTCGGCTTGTCAGTCAGCTTGCCGGCCTTGCGCAGCGCCGGGCGCAGTGCGTTGCCGAAGGCGCGGGCCAACCCGGACAGCGGCTTGCCGGCGTCCGAGTCCGGGTGTTCCACCCACAGGTCGCCGAAGCGCGGCGCATCGGCCAGCACGTCGAGCATCGGGGTAATACGGTCGGCCGGGTCCAGCTGCGGCAGCTCGGCCAGCACCACCAGCTTCTGCCGCGCGAAAATCAGCTCGCGCCAGCGCAGGCGCGGCGCCAGCGCGGCGGCTTCGTCGCACATGAAAAGCACGTAGCCATCATTGCGCTGGGTGCGCGCGTAGCCGGCGAAACCGGCTTCACCGGCGCGGAACTGCAGCTCGCCGGCCAGCTCGGGCTCGAAGCCCTGCCGGCACAGGCACAGCAGGCCGATGCCGGTCTCAGTAACGGGCGCCATCGCTTTCCCCGTAGGTGCGCAGCACGCTGCGCGCGGCGTCGCGGTTCAGGCCCTGCACCACTTCGATGCCACGCTTGTTGAGCTCGCCGACCCAGTCGGCCGGCAGCGGGCCTTCATCGAACGGGGTCAGTTCCTCGACGTCGGCCGAGTTGGCACCGATCAGCAGGCGGTCGATGCCGGCCCACACGGTAGCGCCATAGCACTGGCAGCACGGCTGCGAACTGGTGGCCAGGGTGACCGGCGACAGCACCGCGTTCAGGCGCGGGGTCTGCAGGCGCTGCTGGGCCAGCATGTAGGCCATGTTCTCGGCGTGCGCCAGCGAGGTCGCGTGCGGCATCACCCGGTTCACGCCCGCGGCGATGACCTTGTCGTCCGGTCCGAACACCACGGCACCGAACGGACCGCCACTGGCGTGCTCGACGTTCAGCCGCGACAGCTCGATCGCCAGCGCGACCTTGGCCTCATCGCTCGGATATCGACGATCCAGGTCGATCTGGTCGTGGATCCAGGCGGGAAGGGTCAGGTGGACTTGCGCGTACAGCATCGCGGGGGTGCCTCGTGTGGGATGGGAAAAAGTGCGGTTGCTTGGGGAACCGGCGCGCAGTGTAGCCGCACGGGCCTGTACCGGGTGTGGGCGTGGGTCAGCCCGGCGAGCCGGTGCGGATCACCACGTACTGCTTACGGAACTCCAGCCCGGCCTGCGGCCAGCTGGCCGCGTAGGCGCGCAGCAGGGGCAGGGCGGCGGCGAAGTCGTGGCCGTTGACCCGGCAATCGGCCTCGCACAGGCCGTCGGCATCGCGCGAGGCGAACAGGCGGATGGCGAGGAATTGGCGGGCTTTCAGCAGCTCGTCGAAGGCCTCCATGCTGCGGGTGAACAGGCAGCAGGGGCAGGAGCCATGATCGTCTTCGCTGCAGGTGGAGGCATCCACTTCCTGTGCACGGTAGTGCGCCAACGGCCCCAGCACTACAGTGCGCTCGTGTTCCTCGCCATTGTCACCGGCCGGATAGGTCAGGCCCATCATCGGCAGGCCCGGTGCGTCCTGGGCGCCGATCGCGGTCTGCAGGGTCACCAGGTCCACCCGGGCCCAGGCCTGGAAGCCGGACAACAGCGATGCCTGCTCATCGGCACCATTTGCGTGCTGGTACTCGAACAGACCATCGGCGAACAACTGCGGATGCTGGCTTTCAATGACGGTGGAGGTCTGCCAACCACCGTTGTCGCGCGCGTGTGCGGCCATTGCATGCGGGGTCAGGCGCAGGCCGCTGTCCAGCAGCAGCGCGTTGCCGTCGACGTGGCTGGCGACGCCCGCGTCCTGAAGGACCTGCTGCAGCAGCGGGAGGAGAGCGGCGGAGGTCGTGGTCATGTCAGGCCTGTGGGGTGGATGGGGTGGAACATCCAGGCAGGGCCTGGGCATCTAGCGGTCGAGCGCGTCGAGTTCGGCGCGATATCGCTGCGCGTCGGATTGCTGCTGCGGATCGTTGCCGTGGTCGCGCAGCCAGCTTCCCAGCTCGCGGCGATAGTCCGCGCGGAACTCGGCATTGCCCGGGCTGAAATGCAGCTTGCGTGCCGCCACCTCCACCCGCTCGCGCGCGCTGGCCCGGGCCTGGGCGACGCCGTGCGGGGATTCATTGGTGAGGATGACGAAGTTGCGTGGGAAGCCCGGCGTGTACTTGACCACGAACGGCTGGTCGCGCGCCGGGATACGGATGGCGTTTTCCAGCGGCCACAGCGAAGCGGTGTTGGTGTGGAACACCACGTCCACGTCGCGGCCCTCGGCGGTACGCAGCACCCCTTCGTAGCGCCAGATGTACTGCTCGTTGAGCGTGGAGCTGGTTCGCTCGGCCTTGACGATCACCGCTTCACCACGCTCGCCCACCACGTTGAGGAAGGTGGCGTTGAGGAAGTGGCCGAAGAACATGTTGAGCATCGCCAGCGGGAACACCACGATGGCGTAGCCCGGAAAGCGCCGCCACCACGAGACCAGCCCGGCCAGCACCATCGCTGCAAAGAACGTCAGCAGCGGATGCTGCGAGATGAACCAGAACAGGACGGAGAGGGCGGTGATCATTGTCGATGGCGTGCGGGCGCCGTGCTGGCGCCCGCGCAGGTCCTCAGGCCGACCAGGTATCGCGCAGGGTCACGCTGCGGTTGAACACCGGCGTGGCTTCGGTGTGGTCGCGGCGGTCGGCGACGAAGTAGCCGGTACGTTCGAACTGGAACGACTGCTCCGGCGCGGCGCTGGCCGCGGCCGGCTCGACATAGCCGGTGACGGTGCGGCGCGATTCCGGATTGAGGTAATCGCGGTAGGTCTTGCCTTCCGATTCATCATCCGGGTTCGGCACCGAGAACAGGCGGTCGTACAGGCGGATCTCGGCCGGCACACCATGCACGGCGCTGACCCAGTGGATGGTGCCCTTGACCTTGCGGTTGGCGCCTTCCATGCCCGGACGCGATTCCGGATCCAGCCAGCCGCGCAGCTCGGTGATGGTGCCGTCGGCATCCTTGATCACTTCGTCGCAGCGGATGATGCCGGCGCCGCGCAGGCGCACTTCGCCACCCGGCACCAGGCGCTTCCAGCCCTTCGGCGGCACTTCGGCGAAGTCCTCGCGGTCGATCCACACTTCGCGTGCGAACGGCACGTCGCGGCTGCCGAAGCTCTCGTCCTTCGGGTGGTTGCTGAAGGTCAGCTGTTCTTCATGGCCCTCAGGCAGGTTGGTCAGCACCAGCTTGACCGGATCGATCACTGCCATGCGGCGCGGCGCGGCACTGTCCAGGTCTTCGCGCAACGCGCCTTCCAGCACGCTGAAGTCGATCAGCGAGTTCTGCTTGCTGATGCCCACGCGCTCGGCGAACAGGCGCATCGCGGCCGGGGTGTAGCCACGGCGACGCAGGCCCTGCAGGGTCGGCATGCGCGGGTCTTCCCAGCCGTCCACCAGCTGCTCGGTGACCAGCGCCATCAGCTTGCGCTTGCTCATCACCGTGTAGTTGATGTTCAGACGCGAGAACTCGATCTGGCGCGGCTTGGCGGCTTCGCGCGGCATGCCGGCATCGACCAGCGGCTGGGTCAGCGCGTCGTCATGGGCGAAATCGACGTTGTCCACGCACCAGTCGTACAGCGGGCGGTGGTCTTCGAACTCCAGCGTGCACAGCGAGTGGGTGATGCCCTCGATCGAATCACCCAGCGCGTGGGCGAAGTCGTACATCGGGTAGATCGGCCACGCGCTGCCGGTGTTCTGGTGCTCGACGTGCTTGATGCGGTACAGCGCCGGATCGCGCAGGTTGATGTTGCCGCTGGCCATGTCGATTTTCGCGCGCAGGGTGCGCGCGCCATCCGGGAACTCGCCTGCGCGCATGCGGCGGAACAGATCGAGGTTTTCCTCGACGCTGCGGTCGCGCCACGGCGACGGGCGGCCCGGTTCGGTGAGGGTGCCGCGGTAGGCGCGCACTTCCTCGGCCGACAGGTCGCAGACGTAGGCCTTGCCCTGCTCGATCAGCTTCTCCGCGGCCAGGTAATAGGCCTGGAAGTAGTCCGAAGCATGGCGCAGCTCGTTCCACTCGAAGCCCAGCCAGCGCACGTCGTCCTGGATCGCGGCCACGTATTCCGGGTCTTCCTTGGCCGGGTTGGTGTCGTCGAAGCGCAGGTTGCAGACGCCGCTGAATTCGCCGGCGATGCCGAAGTTCAGGCAGATCGACTTGGCGTGGCCAATGTGCAGGTAGCCGTTCGGCTCCGGCGGGAAGCGGGTCTTGATCGCCTGGTGCTTTCCGCTGGCCAGGTCCTCGCGCACGATCTGGCGGATGAAATCGCGCTTCTCGTGGCTGTCGGCGGGGGTCTCGGGGCTGGCGGGGGTGTGCTCGGACATGAGTCTGGGGCGAAAAAGGGCAGAAAGACCAACAGTCTAGCGCGTACGGGGCAGGGCTGCCCGGTGGGGTGTGGGGATGCCGGCCAGCGGCCGGCACTACCCAACTGCACGGCGATCCACATTCCGCAGGCCCGCTGCCGGCGCTACCGGAAGGTGGATGGGTAGTGCCGGCCGCTGGCCGGCAGAACGGTCATGCGCCGTCACCACCACCATTCAGCCCCCGGGCGTATGCTGGAACCCTGTCCCACGGAGCCGCCGCATGCACATCGTGTACAAGGCCGACAACCTGTTCGACGCCCACCTGGTCAAGCACGCGCTGGAAGATGCCGGCATCCCGGCCTTCGTGTTTGGCGAGCAGCTGCTGGGCGGCATGGGCGAGCTGCCGCTGTTTGGTGTGCTGCGGGTGGGAATCCCCGATGCGGCACGCCCGCAGGCCGAGGACATCGTGGCGGCGCTGGACTTGGGCCACGCGCCGGACGCCCCCATTTCAGATGCAGACGACATAGCCGGACTTCCGGCGTAGGAGCGCATCATGTTGGGAATTGGCCAGGGCATCCTCGGCATCGGCGCCTTCAAGCAGCGCCTGCCGCGCCCGGAAGAGGCATTGCCGGGGCGCGAGCAGCCATTGCCGCTGCACAGCAACCAGCACTTCGTGAACAGCCATCCGCTGAAGGACCGCTTCGCCGGCCTGCAGCAGATCCGCTTCGCGCTGGGCTGTTTCTGGGGCGCCGAGCGCAAGTTCTGGACCGAGCCGGGCGTGTACAGCACCTCGGTCGGCTACGCCGGCGGCATCACCCCGAACCCGACCTATGAAGAAGTGTGCTCGGGCCTGACCGGGCACACCGAAGTGGTGCAGGTGGTGTTCGACCCGGCGGTGGTGAGCCTGGAGCGCCTGCTGCAGCTGTTCTGGGAGAGCCACGACCCGACCCAGGGCATGCGCCAGGGCAATGACACCGGCACCCAGTACCGCTCGGCGATCCACGCTACCGACGAGGCGCAGTACAAGGCCGCGCTGGCCAGCCGCGAGGCCTACCAGGCGCAGCTGGATGCGGCCGGCTACGGCCCGATTACCACTGAGATCATGTACCCGGCACCGGCGTACTACTACGCCGAGGATTACCACCAGCAGTACCTGGCGAAGAACCCGAACGGCTACTGCGGCATCGGCGGCACCGGCGTGAGCTGCCCGATCGGGTTGGATGTGGAGGCGCCGCGCTGACGCGCGGTGGTCCGCCTGCGGCGGGCAACGTCAACGGCTGAAAGCCAAAGCCAAAGCCAAAGCCAAAGCGGCTCTGGGTTTCTGCGGGTTGGGTGGGGCGGTGTGGGTTGGCAGGACACGCCGTGAACCCCGCTCCGCGGTCCGGCCCAGCCGCTGGCGGCTGTGCGTTCGGGCGCTTGCGAAGCAGTGCTTCGCAAGCAAAGCGCCCTCACCCCTGGGGGCTCGATGGCGCCATCCATGGCGCCATCGGTCCTGCCAACCCACACCGCCCCACCTCCGAGAGTTTCCCGGTGACGGTGGGCGAGAGCATTGGTTACTGACGAACTGAAGAAAAACAAAAAGGACGCGGCGTTCGCCGTGTCCTTTTTGTTTGGTCCTGCAGTGCTTTCTGTAGAGCTGAAGGCAGCGGCAGGAGCCGCTGCCAACGTCGCTTGCGACGGCCCGGAGGGTGCCGGTCAGGACGACCGGCATAGCCATGCTCCGATCCAAGCAAGCGAAGCGCGCGACCCGCTTTTGCTCTTCCTTCTTTCTCCCGTGGCGGGCGGCCACAGGAAACTGTCAGAGGGCGGGCGGGTTGGGTTCGCGGTAGTGTCCGCCGCATGGATGCGGCGGCCAAGCCTCCAGGGATGGATTCACGGCGTCTCCCGCGAACCCAACCCGCCCGACCCAGCACGGCTTTTGCTCTGAGCCCCCCGCCACGAGGGGCTCAGCCGTTGGCCGGAATCACAGTGCCGCGCGGATCCGCTCGCGCAGTGCTTCCAGATCCTTGGCAAACGCCTCGATGCCGGTCGCCAGCTTCTCGGTGGCCATCGGATCGGCCGCCAGGTCCGCCGCGAACTTCGCCGCGTCGATCGGGGTCACCGCCGTGCCATCGGCGGCACCGGCCACCAGCTTGCGCGGCAACTCGCCGTGGTCGGCGTCCAGCTTCTCCAGCAGGTCCGGCGAAATCGTCAGGCGGTCGCAGCCGGCCAGCGCTTCGATCTGCGCGGTCGAACGGAACGAGGCGCCCATCACCACCGTCGGCGAACCACGGCGCTTGAATTCGGCATACACGCCACGCACGAACTTCACGCCCGGGTCTTCGTCGATGGTGGCCGGGGTCTGGCCGTTGGCCACGTACCAATCGAGGATACGGCCGACGAACGGCGAGATGAGGAACGCGCCGGCTTCGCTGCAGGCCAGCGCCTGGGTCGGGTTGAAGATCAGGGTCAGGTTGCAGTCGATGCCCTCGGCCTGCAGGATGCGCGTGGCTTCCACGCCTTCCCAGGTCGCGGCGATCTTGATCAGGATCTTCTCGCGCGGCACGCCGGCATCGGCGTACATCTGGATGAACTGGCGGGCCTTGGCCACGGTGGCGGCGGTGTCGTGGGCCTGGTCGGCGTCCACTTCGGTGGACACGCGGCCCGGCACCAGCGTGCTCAGCAGCGCGCCGACGCCGATGGTCAGGCGGTCGGCCACGGCGTGCACCACGGCTTCGCGGTCGCCACTCTGCTGGCGGCCCCAGGCCAGTTCGCGTTCGATCAGCTCGGCGTAGACCGGCAGGTCCAGCGCCTTCTTCACCAGGGTCGGATTGGTGGTGCAGTCCACCGGCTGCAGGCGCTTGATCGCCTCGTAGTCACCGGTATCGGCAACGACCACGGACAGTTCGCGCAGCTGGGACAGTTTGGACGGGGTACTCATTACGGCTCCTGGTGCAGGGGGATCGAATCGCGCGCGGTGCGCAGCGGTAATCAGGGGCGGTCGTTGTGGACCGCAGTCACGCGCAGGCGCAGCTTGCGGCCGCCGGGCGCGTTCCAGTCGATGCTCTGGCCGATCGAAAGGCCGAGCAGGGCACTGCCGACCGGGGCCAGCACGGAAACCTTGCCTTCATCGACGTTGGCTTCGCGGGGGAAGACCAGGGTCAGGACGTGCTTCTCGCCCGACACTTCATCTTCGCACTCCACGCGCGAATGCATCATGACGATGCCTTCGGGAATCTGGTCCGGTGCCAGCACGGTGGCCCGGTTGAGTTCTTCAGCAAGCGCGAGCGCGGCAGGCGTCTGGCTCAGCGCAGGGGATTCGAGCATGGCGTCCAGGCGGTCCATGTCGAAGGTGGAAACGGTGATCGACGGCGGCAGGCCGCTGGCGGTACTCATGGTGAAGCTCCTTGGTTGAAAGCCATGCAAAAGGCGGCACCTGCTGGCGCCGCCTGTCTGTATTGTGGGGACAAATGCGGCCGGAATCGACTCCTGCCGATTCCAGGCCGGTGCTGCGGGGGTTCAGCCGTTCAGGGCGGGGCCGGGCAGGGCGGTCGCTTCGCCGGTGGCATTCACCGCATCAAGGGTGAACAGCGCCTGCGGCAGGCGCTTGAACTGGTCGGCCAGTTCCATCAGGAAGTCGTTCATGGCCGAGCTGCGGCGCCAGATCATGGCGATGCGACGGCTGGGACGGCCCTCGCCGGTGAAGTCGAGCAGGCGGATGTTGTTGGAGCGCGGCACCGGCGGCTGCACCGACAGGCTGGGCAGCAGGGTGATGCCGACATCGGCGGCAACCATCTGCCGCAGCGTCTCCAGGCTGGTGGCGCGGAACTCGGACTTCTCGTTGGCGCCGAACAGGCGGCACACTTCCAGCGCCTGGTCGCGCAGGCAGTGGCCATCTTCCAGCAGCAGCAGCTTCTGCGTGGCCAGTTCCTGCACATCCAGGTGTTCGCGGCGGGCCAGCGGGTGGCGCCCGGACACCGCCAGCAGGAATGGTTCCTCGAACAGGAACTCGGCGTGCAGCTGGTCGTCGATTACCGGCAGCGCCAGCAGCGCGGCGTCCAGCTTGCCTTCGCGCAGGCGGTCCAGCAGCACATCGCTCTTTTCCTCGACCAGCAGCAGTTCCAGCTCCGGGAAGCGCTCGCGGATGCGTGGGATCACATGCGGCAGCAGGTACGGACCGAGGGTCGGGAAGATCCCCAGGCGCACCGTCCCGGCTTCCGGGTCGCGGCTGCGTCGCGCCGCTTCCTTCAGCTGCTCCACTTCGGACACGATCACCCGTGCCCGTGCCGCCGCTTCCTGGCCGGCCGGGGTCAGCATCACCTTGCGCGGTGCGCGTTCCACCAGCGGCAGGCCCAGTTCTTCTTCCAGCTTGCGGATCTGCGTGGACAGCGTGGGCTGGCTGACAAAGCAGGAGGCGGCAGCCCGGCCGAAATGCTTGTGGTCGGCCAGGGCTACCAGGTACTTCAGATCACGTAGGTTCATCCTTACACCCCAAGGGTAACGGACCGGCTGACGGCGTGGTTACCCGACAGGCAGACAATGTTCCCGGTGATCTGGGAACGGTGGATCAGGCCGCTTCAGCAACGGCACCGCTGCTGTTGCTCACCGACGAGCGGATCAGGTGGTCGAACGCGCTCAGTGCGGCGGTCGAACCGGCGCCCATGGCAATGATGATCTGCTTGTAGGGTACCGTCGTGCAATCGCCAGCAGCGAACACACCCGGCAGGTTGGTCTGGCCGCGGTCGTCGATGACGACCTCGCCACGCGGCGACAACGCCACCACATCCTTCAGCCACTCGGTGTTGGGCAGCAGGCCGATCTGCACGAAGATGCCTTCCAGCTCGACGCGGTGGGCGTCGCCGCCGACGCGGTCCTTGTAGACCAGGCCGGTGACACGGCTGCCGTCGCCCAGCACTTCGGTGGTCTGTGCGCTGGTCAGCACGGTGACATTGGCCAGGCTGCGCAGCTTCTTCTGCAGCACTTCATCGGCGCGCAGGCTGGAATCGAACTCCAGCAGGGTTACATGCGACACGATGCCGGCCAGATCGATGGCCGCTTCCACGCCGGAGTTGCCGCCGCCGATCACCGCCACGCGCTTGCCCTTGAACAGCGGGCCATCGCAGTGCGGGCAATAGGCCACGCCCTTGTTGCGGTACTGGTCTTCGCCCGGCACGTTCATCTGCCGCCAGCGCGCGCCGGTGGACAGGATCACCGAACGCGACTTCAGCACCGCGCCGTTCTCCAGCTGCACCCGCACCAGGCCGTCTTCGCCGGCCGGCACCAGCGCGCTGGCGCGCTGCAGGTTCATGATGTCCACCTCGTACTCGCGCACGTGCTGTTCCAGTGCCGTGGCCAGCTTCGGGCCTTCGGTCTCCTTCACCGAAATGAAGTTCTCGATCGCCATGGTGTCCAGCACCTGGCCACCGAAACGCTCGGCGGCGATGCCGGTGCGGATGCCCTTGCGTGCGGCGTAGATCGCCGCTGCAGCACCGGCCGGGCCACCGCCCACCACCAGCACGTCGAAGGCGTCCTTGGCGGCGATCTTCTCGGCATCGCGCTTGCTGGCATTGGTGTCCAGCTTGGCCACGATCTGCTCGAGGGTCATGCGGCCCTGGTCGAACACTTCGCCGTTGAGGTACACGGTCGGCACCGACATGATCTCGCGCTTCTCGACTTCGTCCTGGAACAGGGCACCGTCGATGGCCACGTGCTGGATGCGCGGGTTGAGCACCGCCGCCAGGTTCAGCGCCTGCACCACGTCCGGGCAGTTCTGGCAGGACAGCGAGAAGTAGGTTTCGAACCTGTACTCGCCTTCCAGGTTCTGCACCTGCTCGATCAGCTCGGCGGTGGCCTTGGACGGATGACCGCCCACCTGCAGCAGCGCCAGCACCAGCGAGGTGAACTCATGGCCCATCGGCAGGCCGGCGAAGGTCAGGTGGATGTCCTGGCCCGGGGTGCCCAGGTCGAAGGACGGCACGCGGCCCTGGCCATCGCGCAGCACTTGCAGCGAGATCTTGTCCGACAGGCTTTCCAGGGTCTGCAGCAGTTCCAGCATCTCCTGCGACTTGGCGCCGTCGTCGGCGTGCGCGGTGATCTGGATCGGGCGGGTCACGCGCTCCAGATAGGTCTTCAGCTGCGACTGCAGGTTGGCGTCCAACATCGGTCTTCTCCTGGCTTCAGGCAAACAGGGGGCGTGGCACCGCTGTACAAGGTAGCGGACCAGCTGGGGGTAGGGGTGAACCCAAGACAGCGACCGTGGAAGGGGCTGGCTGGCCAAGGCGGGCGAGCGTTGGCTGTCTTGGGTTCACCCCCACGCCGGTAGGGCACCGGCATGGGCATGAAGGGCGCGCCGTGGCGTGGGGCCACGGCAGGCCGGTACTGCGTTAGATCTTGCCGACCAGGTCCAGCGACGGGGTCAGGGTCTTCTCGCCTTCCTTCCACTTGGCCGGGCAGACCTGGTTCGGGTTGGCGGCGGTGAACTGGGCAGCCTTCAGCTTGCGCAGGGTCTCGGAAACGTCACGGGCGATCTCGTTGGAGTGGATCTCCAGGGTCTTGATCACGCCTTCCGGGTTGATGATGAAGGTGCCGCGCAGGGCCAGGCCTTCTTCCGGAATGTGCACGCCGAAGGCGTTGGTCAGCTGGTGGGTCGGGTCGCCGACCAGCGGGAACTGGGCCTTGCCGACGGCCGGCGAGGTTTCGTGCCACACCTTGTGCGAGAAGTGGGTATCGGTGGTGACGATGTAGACCTCGGCGCCAGCCTTCTTGAACTCGGCGTAATGGTCAGCCGCGTCTTCGATCTCGGTCGGGCAGTTGAAGGTGAAGGCGGCCGGCATGAAGATCAGGACGGACCACTGGCCCTTCAGGCTGGCGTCGGAAACCTTGATGAACTCGCCATTGTGGTAAGCGTTGGCTTCGAACGGCTGGATCTGGGTGTTGATCAGGGACATCGTTTTTCCTCTGGTGAAGGGGAGTGGGTGAATCGACAGGAGCTAGGTTACCGACTCGCTGGCGATAAGAACAATCCATTGATTGCATCTATTTGATAGATGTAGTCTATCATTTGGTCATGAGCAGGCACTGAACCTTGCCGCTCCCATCCTGCAACTGGCTGTGTGACAAGGGAAATCTCCCGGAGGCGCGGAAAGGGGCCGATAGCCCCTCCTTATTCCCTCCGGCAGAACCTGAACGGATTGCAGCTTTTTGTAGTGTCGAGCCACGCTCGACTGCGGCTCTACAATTGCGGCATGTCTTTCCAGACCGAACCCTCCCTGCGCCAGACCGTGGCCGAGGCCAGTGCCCGTCTCGGCGGCATCGAGGCCCGCCACGAGGCTGAACTGCTGCTGCTGCATGTACTGGATCGCCCGCGCAGCTGGCTGTTCGCCCACGCCACCGATCCGCTGGCCGCCAATGACCAGGCCGCCTTCGAGGCGTTGCTGGCCCGCCGCGTGGCCGGTGAGCCGGTGGCCTACCTGACCGGCCGTCGCGGATTCTGGACGCTGGACCTGGAGGTCGACCCGGCCACGCTGATCCCGCGTACGGAAACCGAGCTGCTGGTCGAGCTGGCACTGGAGCGCCTGCCGCCAGACCAGTCGCTGCAGCTGGCCGACCTGGGCACCGGCAGTGGTGCGATTGCACTGGCACTGGCCAGCGAACGGCCGCAGGCGCAGGTGCTGGCCACCGACGCCAGCCCGGGCGCGCTGGCCGTGGCCGCGCGCAATGCCGTCCGCCATGATCTGCGCAACGTCCGCTTCGCTGAAGGCGGGCACGACTGGTATGCGCCGCTGCAGGGCGCGCGTCTTGATCTGATTGCCAGCAACCCGCCGTACATCGCCAGCGACGATCCGCATCTGGAGCAGGGTGACCTGCGCTTCGAGCCGGCCACCGCACTGGCCTCGGGTCCGGATGGCCTGGACGACATCCGCCGCATCGTCGACGGTGGCCAGGCCCACCTGCTGCCCGGCGGCTGGCTGCTGATCGAGCACGGTTGGGACCAGGGCGAGGCGATCCGCGCGCTGTTCGACGCGGCGGGGTTTGCCGAGGTGCAGACCGTGCAGGATCTGGAGCAGCGCGACCGCATCACCCTGGGCCGGCGTCCGGCCTAGAATGGAGGTTCTCCTGCCCCGGCAGGGCATCACCCTGGAGCTGCAAGCATGCGTACGCTGTACCCCGCCATCACCCCCTACGACGTCGGCACCCTGAAGGTCGACGACCGCCACACGCTGTACTTCGAACAGTGCGGCAACCCGGACGGCAAGCCGGTGGTGATGCTGCACGGTGGCCCGGGCGGTGGCTGCAGCGACAAGATGCGCCAGTTCCACGACCCGTCCAAGTACCGCATCATCCTGTTCGACCAGCGCGGTGCCGGCCGTTCCACACCGCACGCCGACCTGGTGGACAACACCACCTGGGACCTTGTTGCCGATATCGAGAAGCTGCGCGAACACCTCAAGGTCGATCGCTGGCAGGTGTTCGGTGGCAGCTGGGGTTCGACCCTGGCGCTGGCCTATGCCGAAACCCATCCGCAGCGCGTGACCGAACTGGTCCTGCGCGGCATCTTCATGCTGCGCCGCTGGGAGCTGGAATGGTTCTACCAGGAAGGCGCCAACCGCCTGTTCCCGGATGCGTGGGAGCATTACCTGAAGCCGATCCCGTCGGTGGAGCGTCATGACCTGATCTCGGCCTTCCACCGCCGCTTGACCAGCGACGACGAAACCACCCGCCTGGAAGCGGCCAAGGCGTGGGCGGTGTGGGAAGGCGCGACCAGCTTCCTGCATGTCGATGACGACTTCATCAACAGCCACGAAGACCCGCACTTCGCCCTGGCCTTCGCCCGCATCGAGAACCACTACTTCGTCAACGGCGGCTTCTTCGAGGTGGAAGACCAGCTGCTGCGCGACGCGCACCGCATTGCCGATATTCCCGGCGTGATCGTGCACGGCCGCTACGACGTGGTCTGCCCGCTGGCCAACGCCTGGGACCTGACCAAGGTCTGGCCGAAGGCGAAGCTGGAAATCACCCCGGCCTCGGGCCATTCGGCGTTCGAGGCCGAGAACGTGGACGCGCTGGTACGCGCTACCGATAGCTTCGCCTGATCGGTAGTGCCGGCCGCTGGCCGGCAACGCCGCACCGGTAGCGCCGGGCCATGCGCGGCGCTACCCACCCTCGTCCACGCATGGCGTGGATCGACCACAGTCTGGTGGTGCCGGCCGCTGGCCGGCAACGCCGCACCGGTAACGCCGGGCCATGCGCGGCGCTATCAACCCTCGTCCACGCATGGCGTGGATCGACCACAGCCTGGTAGTGCCGGCCGCTGGCCGGCAACGCCGCACCGGTAGCGCCGGGTCATGCGCGGCGCTATCAACCCTCATCCACGCATGGCGTGGATCGACCACAGCCTGGTAGTGCCGGCCGCTGGCCGGCAAACCTGAAACGGGTGGATTCCTGCAGACGCCGGTCAGTGGCCGGCGTTACCAATCCCCGGCCAGCAACGCGTCGGCCAGCACCTGCAGCTTCGGCGAATGCTGGCGCGACGGCGGGTAGATCAGTGACAGCGCGCGGCTGCGGCCTTCGAAAGGCTGCAGCACGCGCTGCAGGCGGCCGTCGGCCAAGGCATCAGCCACCGCGAAATCCATCACCTGCACGATGCCGATGCCAGCGATGGCCGCTTCCACCAGCGGATCGCCGCTGTCGAACACCATCCGCGTCGGCGGCGTGAACTCGCGCAGTTGCCCGTCCTGCAGGAACTGCCAGTCCACCAGCCGGCCACTGCGCAGGTTGCGCACCGCCAGGCAAGCATGATCCTGCAGCGCGGCCACATCGTCCGGTGCGCCACAGCGGGCCAGATAAGCGGGGCTGGCCACCGTCACCCAGCGCAGCGGCCGCAATGGCCGCGCGACGATGCGCTGGTCGGCGATGACGCCGGTGCGCAGCGCGGCATCGAAGCCTTCCTCGACCAGATCGACCAGGCGGTCGCTGAGCACGGCTTCCACCTGCAGTTGCGGATGCTGTTCCAGCAATGGCGCCAGCATCGGCACCAGCACCTTGCGCCCGAACATCGACGGCGCACTGATCTTCAACGTACCCGAGGGCGTGCACGGGCGGTCGGCCAGTTGCCGCTCGGCATCGTCCAGGCCGGCCAGCAGCGGTGCCACCTGTTCCACGAACTGGCGGCCATCCGGGGTCAACGCCACGTTGCGGGTGTTCCGCTGCAGCAGCTTTACCCCCAGCGTGGCTTCCAGCCGCCCGATCGCGCGCGACAGGCCGGACTGGCTCAGGCCGAGTTGGCCGGCGGCCACGGTGAAACTGCGCGCTTCGGCCACCTGCACCAGCATGCGCACCGCATTGAGGTCCATCGAGGCTGCATTCATGCGGAAAATCATGACAGAAATGGTGGGCAGGGGGTTTATTGATTCGGTCGCATCAATGAGACTGCGCTCCCCCATCGATCCAGACCGCCGATGCCTCCCCTTAAATACCCGCGCTGGGCGTTGACCCTGCTGGCCACCGCGCAGCTGATCATCGCGCTGGACGCCACCATCATCTTCGTCGCCCTGCATGACATGGGCCGCGCGCTGCAGATCAACGCGCAGCAGCTGCAGTGGGTGGTCAGTGCCTACACCGTGGCGTTCGGTGGCAGCCTGCTGCTGGGCGGCCGCGCCGCCGACCTGATCGGCCGTCGCCGTTTCTACCGGCTGGGCATGCTGCTGTTCGCACTGGCGTCGCTGCTTGGCGCACTGGCGCCGAATGCGACCTGGCTGATCATCGCGCGCGCCGCGCAGGGCGTCGGTGCCGCGTTGCTGTTCCCCGCCACGCTGGCACTGATCAACACGCTGTACGCCGAAGGCCCGGTGCGCAACCGCGCGCTGGCGATCTGGAGCATGGCCAGCGCGGTCGGCCTGGCGCTGGGCACGCTGCTCGGTGGCGTGCTGACCCAGGCGTTCGGCTGGCCGGCGGTGCTGGCGGTGATCGTGCCGCTGGCCACGGCGTGCGCGGTCGCAGCCGGTGCGTGGTTGCCGTCCGATGGTCCACGGGTGCAGGGCCGTTCATTCGATCTGGCCGGTTGCCTCACTGTCACCGCCGGCGGCAGCCTGCTGGTCACCACCCTGGTGCAAGGACCGGAGTGGGGCTGGACGGCACCGGCCACGCTGATCTGCCTGCTGCTTTCAGCCGTGCTGTTGACGGTGTTCGTACAGATCGAAAAACGCAGCCGTGACCCGCTGATGCAGTTTTCGCTGTTGCGCCTGTCGGGCCTGCGCGCGGCACTCGGCCTGACCTTCGCCTTCATGAGCAGCTATGGCGTGCAGTACTACTTCCTGGCGCTCTACTTCCAGGATGGCTATGGCTGGAGCCCGCTGCAGGCCGGCATGGCCTTCCTGCTGCCGACGTTGGTGTGCACCTTCGGCATCCGTATTGCCGAACGCATGCTGCGGCGCCGTTCGCCACGGCAGGTACTGGCCTGGGGCTTCGCCGCCGGTGCCATCGGCATTGCCGCGGTGGCGCTGGCGATGCCGCACGGTGCCAGCTACTGGCCGCTGCTGCCGGGCATCGTGGTGCTCAGCATCGGCCAGGGCATGAGCTGGACAGCGATGTGGATCGTGGCCGGGCAGGGCGTGCCCGGTCCGCAGCAAGGCGTCGCGTCCGGCATGGCGGCCACCGCCCAGCAGATCGGCGGCGCGTTGGGACTGGCGGTGCTGGTGATGGTGGCCAACGCCGCGCGGGGCACGCAGGCCG
Source organism: Stenotrophomonas sp. YJH_SMC_12-1 (assembly GCF_059370935.1). Lineage (NCBI taxonomy): Bacteria > Pseudomonadati > Pseudomonadota > Gammaproteobacteria > Lysobacterales > Lysobacteraceae > Stenotrophomonas > Stenotrophomonas sp. YJH_SMC_12-1. The sequence goes on from NZ_JCAFUD010000003.1 coordinate 435,633, forward strand.
CAACCAGTGCCGACGCCCTGCAGGGCATGGTCAATGCACAGTACGGCGCCGCGTTGTTCGCCGCGCTCGGCGTGGTGATCGCGCTGGGCCTGCGCCCGGCGCCGGTCGAATCGGCCGCCACCGTCTGCCCGGTCAGCGAGGCATGATTGAAGGCGCTGGCGTGGGTGGTGGATGTGCCACGCCTGCGGTAGTGCCGGCCGCTGGCCGACAATGCAATGATCCAACTACCCTGAGGTTGCCGGCCAGCGGCCGGCACTACCGATCCGGAATGGATCCACGCGCGTTCAACCGAACGCCAGCAACTGCGGCTGCAATGCGCTGAAGATCCGCGCCAGCCGCTCCGCCCACGCCTGCTGCCCAGCCACATCGGCGATCAGGTCCTGGCGGATCTCCAGTTCCACGTGCACCAGCCCGCGGCCTTCGCCATGCACCGGCACCGCGTAGTCGCTGGTGCTGCTCACCGAATACGGTTCGTTGTCACCGACCACCAGGTCGCCTTCGTCGCGCAGTGCCTGCAGCAAGGCATGGGCGAAGCGCGTGTCCTGGTGGTACAGCACGCCGGCATGCCACGGTCGCTGCGCGCCGTTCATCGCCGGAGTGAAGCTGTGCATCATCACCAGCAGGGTGGGGCGGCCGGCATCTCGGCGCGCATCCAGTTCCGCGTCGATGCGCGCGTGGTAGGGCGCGTGGATCGCATCGATACGCTGCTGCCGCTGTGCCGCCGACAGCCCAGCATTGCCCGGCACCACGGTGTGGTCGCTCACCTCCGGAATCAGCGTCGGCGAGGCCAGCGGGCGGTTGCAGTCGATCAGCAGCCGCGAATAGGTCTGTTCGATGGCCCAGGCATCCAGCCGTTCGGACAGTGCGCGGGTGGTGCCGGCAATGCCGATGTCCCAGCCGATATGGCGGTCCAGTTCGGCCTGCGGCAAGCCCAGGCCTGCGAGGACACGCGGCACCTGCTGGCCGGCATGATCGGCCAGCAGCAGGTACGGCGACGCGCCATGCGGCCGGTGGAGGGTGTAGATCGCTGGGTCGTCGGCGCCGAGCAGCGCCGGCAGCGCATGCAGGTCGGCGTCAGCCACGCGGGCGTCCGTCCAGGTGATGCTCGATCATCCACAGCCCGGCCCAGAGCTTGGCGTCCAGCTCGTAGCCTTCGCCCATCTTCTGCACCAGCCAGGCCGCTGCCTCACTGCGCGGAATCTCGTGCACGATGATGTCTTCGCTGTCGTCACCACCGCCCTCGCCAACGCGGCGCAGGCCGGTCGCGCGCACGAAGGCGATCTTCTCGCTGCTGGCGCCGGAAGAGGTCGGGCCGATCAGCAGCACTTCGGCGTGATCGGCGGTCCAGCCGGTTTCTTCTTCCAGTTCGCGCACGGCCGAGACTTCGATCGATTCGCCGGCGTGGATGTCCCCGACCAAGCCGGCCGGCATCTCGATGGTGGGTGCCTGCAGCGGCACGCGGAACTGCTCTACGAACAGCACCTTGTCCTCGGGGGTGACGGCGATGATGATCGCGGCCAGGCCACCGGCGTGGGTACGTTCGCTGTATTCCCAGGTGCCGCGCACCAGCATGCGCTGGTACTTGCCTTCATAGACGACACGCGGGGCTTCGGTGTTGCGCTGGCTCATGCGGGCTCGCTGTGGGTGGGAAGAATATCGGGCACGCCGGCGGCATCGAACAGCCGGCGGCGGGTCATCGGGCCGAAGCGCAGGGTCTGGCACAGGCCGCCGAGCAGCTCGGGATCGGCCGCCTGGCGCAGCAGGCCGGGCTGGCTGCCTTCCAGTGGCGCGTCCAGCGCGATGGTGGTCAGCTGGCGCCAGAGCTGGGCGTGCTCGCGCTGCTCGCGCAGGCGCACCGCCATCTGGGCGGCGCCGCGCAGGCGCAGGAAAGGCACTTCGTCCAGCCGTTCGTACAGTGCATCCATGCTGCCGAAATGGGCCAGCAGCACGGCGGCGGACTTGCTGCCGACGCCACTGATACCGGGAATGTTGTCCACCGCATCGCCGCACAGCGCCAGGTAGTCGGCGATCTGGTGCGCGTGCACGCCGTGCCGCGCCTTCACTCCGGCCACGTTCCAGCGCTGGTTGCGTGCGTAGTCCCACTGCTCGTCGTGATCCAGCAGCAGCTGCGACAGGTCCTTGTCGGCGGAGATGATCACGCCGCGGTGGCTGCCACGATGCACATGCAGGGCGCTTCCGATCAGGTCGTCAGCCTCGTACTCGTGGTGCGCCAGCACCGCCAGGCCCAACGCCGCGCACAGCGCCTTGCAGTGCACGAACTGGCGCTTGAGCGCCTCCGGCGCCGGGTCGCGGTTGGCCTTGTAGGCGGGGTACAGGCGGTGGCGGAAGCCACTGTCCAGCGCTTCGTCGAAGGCGATGGCGATGTGACGCGGGCGTTCGCGCTCGAGCAGGTCCAGCAGGAAGCGGGCGAAGCCGTGCACGGCGTTGGTCGGCCAGCCCTGCGCGTCCTGGAACTGGTCGGGCAGGGAATGCCACGCGCGGAACACATAGATGCTGGCGTCGACCAGGTACAGCGACGGCGGTGGTACCGGCAGGGTCATGCCGGAGGCGTCCAGTCGCGCAGCAGGGTGGCAGGGTCCGGACGCTCGCGCTCTGGCACGGCGGCCTTCGGCGTGCCGATATGGATGAAACCGGCGATGCCTTCGCCCTCGGCCAGGCCCAGGTAGGCGTGCACGGCGGGGTCGAAGGCCATCCAGGCGGTCAGCCACTGCGCGCCGAAGCCCAGCGCCTGTGCGGCCTGCAGCAGGGCGAAGCAGACGCAGCCGGCGGTCATCAGCTGCTCCTGTTCGGGGACCTTCGGGTCCGGGCGCGGGCTGGCCACCACCACGATCACCAGTGGCGCATGGCTGAAACGCTGGCGATCCTTCTCGAACACGGCCTCGCCCGCATGCGGGTCGCGTTGGCGGCTGCGCTCGGCCAGGAAGTCGCCCAGAGTGTGACGTGCATCGCCAGCGATCTTCAGGAAGCGGAACGGTACGCGCTTGCCGTGATCGGGCACGCGCACTGCCGAAGCCAGCATCCGCTGCAGGGTGGCCGGGTCCGGGCCGGGCTCGGCCAGTTGCCGCGAAGGCACTGAGCGGCGGGCATCCAGGGCGAGCAGGGCGGCGGGATCGGGCATGGAGTCTGAACCGGTCATCACGAAGGTTTGATTATAGTCGGGGTGGTCAAAGACACCGTCTGTGTCGCGTCTGGCCTTTGAATACCAAACTGTGATGAACGTCATGCCACTGGCGGGAAACGGGCGGCCGCTTCCCCTCGCCTCGCAGGCCTTGCACGGCTTACGATATCTACCTTGCCGGGCCGCCGGTCATGAGGTTTGAAGTGAGGACTGTTTCACTGTCCGTGACGGGCTGGCCGGCCTACCATCGACGTACCGGTACATGGGGTGTGCCGGTTGTCGCGATGTCCACGTTGTCTGTCGTACCAGAGAAGGTGGGGAGCCTTCCCGAATGATGAGCGCGCCCACACCGATGGGATCGCCGGGCCGTGACCCGGCCCAGCTCCAGCGTGCCCGGGACATGGTCCTGCCCGCGCTGTGCCAGGCCTTTGGCGCGGCACTGGCGCGCTTCGACGATGCCCTGTTCGACCGGGCCGGCAATGCCGGTTCGTCGCAGCTGCTGTTCCTGGATGCGATGCGCGAACTGCGCCGCCGCCGCGAGGACATTGCCGGTGCCTTCTCTGGCCACCTGCAGCGGGCTTGGGATGCGCTGGCCAGTGGTGAGCCCATGTCGGCCGAATCGACGCTGTCCGGCCCAGCCGAGGATGGCTTGAGCCTGCTGGCCGAGCACGTGCTGGAGTCGCGGCTGGCGGTGCGCAATTTCGCTACGGTGCTGCTGCGTGACTTCAAGCCGGTGCTGGCGCGGCTCGACCGTCGCCTGGGCCGTCTGGTCGGTGGCGCCGAACTGGATGCCGACCATAATCCCATCAGCCCCGAACACCTGGGCGTGGCCATCCACGAAGCCTTTGCCGGCTGTGAACTGGCCCCGGAAGTGCACCTGGTGCTGATCAAGCTGTGCGAGCGTGACCTGCGCGCGCCGGTGGGTCGCATCTACGAGAAGCTGGACGAGCAACTGGCCGCGGCCGGGGTGATGTCGCAGATGGGGGCGCCGCGGCGTCCACCGTCGGCCGCGCCCGACCCGCGCATGGCCTCGGGCCTGGATGACCTGGTGGAGCAGCGCCCGGGCTCGGGCCTGGACGGCGAATTCGGTGATGACGAGCAGGCCGCGCCGGCCTGGGCGCAGCGCTTTGCCGCACGCTGGTCCGAGCGGCGTGGCCACATGCAGCAGCACCTGGGCGCCGAAGGCAGCGGCACCGCCGAGGCCCATGCGGGCCAGCAGGGCATGCTGCTGGAGGCGCTGCACGAACTGCTGCAGCAGACCCGCCACGTGCGCGAGGACGCGACGTCGGCCGCACAGGTGGCGATCGGCCAGCAGCGTCCGCTCAGCCAGCGCGAGATGATGTCGGTGCTGTCGCTGCTGCAGGCCACGCCCAGTGCGACCCTGCGTGCAGCGATCGGCGAGGACGGCGAATCACTCGCGCAGCGGTTGAAGAGCGAAGTGCTGTCCAGCGCCACCCGTCTCGGTGTCGACCCGGGCCAGACCCGGCTGGACCCGCAGGACGAGGATGCGATCGACCTGGTGGGCATGCTGTTCGACGTGATGCTGGACGAGCGCGAACTGGAAGGCCGCTCCCGCGAGTTGATCGGCCGCCTGGTGGTGCCGTTCGTCAAGGTCGCCATGCTCGACCGCCGCATGTTCGTGCAGAAGACCCATCCGGCGCGCAAGCTGCTCAACTCGCTGGCCGAGGCCTGCGAAGGCAACACCGGCGAAAGCCAGGCCGAGCGCATGCTGATGGCCAAGGTCGAGGAGATCATCGAGCGCCTGGTCGCCGAGTTCAACGAGAACCTGGCGATCTTCCTGACCCTGGAAGAAGAATTCCGCGAGTTCCTCGTGCAGCATCGTCGCCGCGTGGAAATCGCCGAGCGTCGCGCCGCCGAAACGCAGCGTGGCCAGGAAAAGCTGGAAATGGCCCGTACCCGTGCCGGTGCCGAGCTGGACCGCCGCATTGGTGATGCCACCCTGCCGCCGGCCATCGCTGAATTCCTGCGCCAGCCATGGCAGCACCACCTGACCCTGGCGCTGCTGCGCGAGGGCGAGGAGGGCGCATCGGTGGCCGAAGCGCTGAGCCTGGGCGACGGGCTGCTGGAGGAAGTTGCCGAGGCCCGCCGCCAGATTGTCGGCAAGCCGTGGCTGCAGGCCTGGCAGCCGGTGCTGGCCAAGGTGTTCGCCAGCGTGGGCGTGCATGGCGACGCCGCCACCGGCGCCATCGATGCCCTGCATGACACCCTGCAGGGCATTGCCGAATCGCGGCCGGAACTGCAACGCGCGCTGCCGGAACTGCCGCAGGTGGCACTACCGGCCCCGCCGGTGGCCGAATCGCCGGCGGTCGAGCTGGGCGGGCAGATCGATGCCGATGATTTCGACAATGCCGACGCCGATCGCTTCCGTCGCATGGAGATCGGCAACTGGCTGGACTTCGTCGACAAGGACGGCAAGGTGCAGGCCGGCAAGCTGTCCTGGGTCAGCCCGATTTCCTCGCGACTGCTGTTCGTCAACCGTCGCGGCGTGCGCTTCTGCGTGGCCTCGCCGGAAGAACTGGCGGTGATGGTGCGGCTGGGACGTCTGCGCGCCCATGTGGATGACGGTGCGTTCGACAGCGCGATGCAGGGTGTGATCGATCGGCTGGACCCGGGCAGCGCCACGCTGCACTGAGTGGAGCCGCCTGCTAGGATCGGGAAAACTCACCGATCAGCGGGGACCTGCATGGCCGTGGCGTTGCTGGGGATCAAGGAGACCGCGCCGGGCGAACGGCGCGTGGCGCTGACGCCGGAAACCGCGCGCAAGCTCGGCGCCCTCGGCATTACCGTCTGGTACGAGGCCGGTGCCGGTCTGGCCGCAGGTTTCACCGATGCAGCCTATGACGATGCCGGTGCCCGCGCATTCGACGCCGGCCGCTGGGCCGAAATCGACATCCTGTTGTGCGTGCAGGCGCCGCCGGCGGCGGTGCTTGAACAGCTCAAGCCGGGTGCCACCGTGGTTGGCCTGTTGACCCCGGCCAGTGATCCGGGCCTGACGGCACTGGCTGCCGATGACCGCCTGCACCTGTTCCCGCTGCAGCAGCTGCCGCGCACCACCCGTGCGCAGGCGATGGACGTGCTCAGTTCGCAGGCCGGCATGGCCGGTTACAAGGCCGCGCTGATCGCCGCCGAACGCGCACCACGGTTCTTCCCGATGTTGACCACCGCTGCCGGCACCGTGCGTCCGGCCAAGGTGCTGGTGATCGGTGCCGGCGTGGCGGGGCTGCAGGCCATTGCCACTGCCCGGCGTCTCGGTGCACAGGTGGAAGGTTTCGACGTGCGTCCGGAAACCCGCGAGCAGATCCAGTCGCTGGGCGCGCGCTTCCTCGACCTGGGGGTGAGCGCGGCGGGCGAAGGCGGGTACGCGCGCGCGTTGACCGATGAAGAGCGTGCCGAGCAGCAGCGCCGCCTGGCCGACCACCTGCGCAGCGTGGATGTGGTGATCTGCACCGCAGCGGTACCGGGGCGACCGGCGCCGACGATCGTGACTGCCGCGATGGTGGAAGGCATGGCCACCGGCAGCGTGATCGTGGACCTGGCTGCCGAGAGCGGCGGCAACTGCGCACTGACCCAACCGGGGCAGTGCATCGAGCATCAGGGCGTGACCATCGACGGCCCGCTGGGCTTGGCCAGCCGCGGCGCGACCCAGGCCAGCGAGATGTATGCGCGCAACCTGCTCAACTTCGTCGCGCTGTTCGTGCGCGAGGGGCAGCTGGCGTTCGACTGGGACGACGAGCTGCTGGCGAAGACACGCTGGCAGGCATGAACGACATGGGGTCAGATCCCTTTGCCTCTGGCAAAGGGATCTGACCCTGGTTCCAGGAATCTGCCAGGGGGGGGATCCCTTTGCCTCAGCAAAGGGCTCTGACCCCGTTCCCCGCGGCGTTTCAGCGCGGCTTCGCCGGCGGTGGGTTGTCGCGCACCCAGTCCTTGCGTTGTTCCGGCGTCATCTGCGACCAGCGCTCGCGCAGTGCATCGCGCTGCGCGGGCGGCAGTTCCCGCATCTGGCCGAACAGGGCCCGGGCCTGCTCACGCTGTTCCGGGCTCATGTGCTCGAAGCGGCGCAGGCCACGGCGGGCCTTGTCGCGCTCCTCCGGGCTCATCGTCTGCCAGCGCTGGCCATGCGAGAGCATGCGCTGGCGCTGGCCGGCATCGGCGCTGTTCCAGCGGTCGCGCAGTGGCGCCAGCAGCGATTCCCGCTGCGCTTCGCTCAACTGTTCCCAGGCCGGCAGCGGCGTGGCCGGCGCAGGGCGTGCCGCAGGGGCGGGGGCGGCGCTCTGCGCCAGCGCCGGGAGGGCCGGCAGCAGCAACAGGGTCATCAGCAGGGGCAGGGTGTGCAGTCGGGACATGATTCACTCCATCGCCAGGTCGGTATCGCCCAGCCACAGGTACAGATCGGGATTTTCGTCGTAGAGCGCGCTGTTGTCTTCCACCGAGGCCAGCACAGGTGCCGGCGCGGGGCCCGTCAGCGTGCCATGGCCAGTGAGCTGCAGGCCGATACCCAGCGCCACCACCAGTGAACAGGCGCTGGCCAGCCACCAGCGCAGGCGCCCGTGCCGGGTCGCGCTGGCGCCGTGTCGGGCCTGGCGCAGGCGTGCCAGTGTGGCCGGCGACAGCGCGTGCAGCGACTGCGCGTGCAGGCTGCGCAGGGTGTCATCGGAAGGCAGGGAGCGGTTCACGGGTGGATCTCCAGGTAGTCCTGCAGCGCCTGCCGGGCGCGTGCCAGATGGGTTTTTACCGCGCCTTCGCTGCAGCCCATGGCGCGGGCGGTGGTGGCCCCGTCCAGGTCCTGCAGCACGCGCAGGGTGAAGGCCTCGCGCTGGCGGGCGGGCAGGCGGCGCAACGCGTCCACCAGCTGCTGGTACTGCTGGCGCTGTTCGTGCGCCTGTGCCGGGTCCGGGCCGGGATCGGCCCAGTCGATCTCGCCGCCTTCCGCGTCCTGGTTGTCGCGCCAGAACGGCAGGCGGAAGCGGCGCCGGCGCTGCACGTCGATCACGCGCCGGCGCAGGATGCTCCAGAACAGCGGCGCCCATTCGGCTGCCGGCTTGTCGGCGTAGTCCAGCATGCGCAGCAGCGCGTCCTGCACCGCGTCCATGGCGTCTTCGCGCTGGCGCAGGCCGGCCTCGGCGAAGCGGAACGCACGCGGGCCAACACTGGCCAGGAACGCTTCCAGCGATGCCGGCAGGGCATCGGTCTCGGCGCTCGGGGGGACGGGGCTGCTCACCAGCACAGGGTACGGTTCCTCGCTCGGGGTCACCATCGACAACGCGTGAGCGCCGCTTCGGTTGACGCCGGGTGCACGCCGGGTTCAGCCCATGGTTATGATGGGCCGACGAAGACAGAGCGGGAGCGTTGCCAGTGAGTGACGGGTTCGTAGCGCTGTACATCTTCATGCTGGCCGCCATCGCCGGCCACGTGATCATTTCGCGGGTGCCGGTAATCCTGCATACCCCGCTGATGTCGGGCTCCAATTTCATCCACGGCATCGTGCTGATCGGCGCGATGGTGGTGCTGGGGCACGCACAGACACCGTTGGAGAAGGCCCTGGGCTTCCTCGCCGTGGTGCTGGGTGCCGGCAATGCCGCCGGTGGCTACGTGGTCACCGCGCGCATGCTGGAAATGTTCAAGCCGAGCGCGCCCAAGGCCGGCAAGGACGAGCCGAAGGAGCCGCAGGCTTGAACATCAGCACCGTCGAACTGCTCGACTGGCTGGTCAAGGCCAGCTACCTCGTCGCCGCCACGCTGTTCCTGCTGGGCCTGCAGCGCATGGCCTCGCCACTGACCGCGCGCAGCGGCATCCGCTGGGCCGGGCTGGGCATGCTGCTGGCCACGGCGGCCACTTTCTTGCTTCCCGAACTGCACAACGTGCCGCTGATCCTGGTGGCGCTGCTGCTCGGCGCGGGCCTGGCCTGGTGGTCGGCCGGCAAGGTTGCCATCACCGACATGCCGCAGATGGTGGCGCTGTACAACGGCATGGGCGGTGGATCGGCGGCGGCGATCGGCGCGGTGGAGCTGCTGCGCTACGCCTTCCTTGCCAACCGCGATACCAGCCACTGGAGCGCACAGGCGCTGGCCGATCTGGCCGCGCGCCAGCCGTCGGGCACGGTGCTGCTGCTGGCGGTGGTCGGCGCAGCGATCGGCGCGGTGTCGCTGTCCGGCTCGGTGATCGCCTGGGCCAAGCTGGATGGACGCCTGGACAAGCGCGTGACCTGGCCGGGCCAGCAGGTGATGAACCTGCTCGTGGCGCTGGCGGTGGTGGTACTGGCGATCATCGCCGCCAGCACGCTCAGCACTTGGGCGATCGTTGCCTTCTTCGTACTTGCGCTGGCGCTGGGCGTGCTGATGACGCTGCCGATCGGTGGCGCCGACATGCCGGTGGTGATCTCGCTGTACAACGCGTTCACCGGCCTGGCGGTGTCGTTCGAAGGTTACGTGCTGGGCAACGAAGCATTGATCATCGCCGGCATGATGGTCGGCGCGGCGGGCATCCTGCTGACCCGGCTGATGGCCAAGGCGATGAACCGGCCGATCCGCAACGTGCTGTTCTCCAACTTCGGCGGTGGTGCTGGTGGCGAAGCGCAGGCGATCAGCGGCTCGCAGAAGCCGATCGAAGCGGCTGACGTCGCCGCGATGATGGCCTTCGCCGAGCGCGTGGTGATCGTGCCCGGCTACGGCATGGCCGTGGCGCAGGCGCAGCACAAGATATGGGAACTGGCGCAGCGGCTGGGCCAGCGCGGGGTCAAGGTGAAGTTCGCGATCCACCCGGTGGCGGGGCGCATGCCGGGGCACATGAACGTGCTGCTGGCCGAAGCGGGCGTGCCCTACGACCTGATCGCGGACATGGACGACATCAACCCGGAGTTCGCCAACACCGACGTGGTGCTGGTGATCGGCGCCAACGACGTGGTCAATCCGGTCGCACGAACCGATCCGGCCAGCCCGATCTACGGCATGCCTGTGCTGGACGTGGTCAATGCGCGCAACGTGGTGGTGATCAAGCGCGGCAAGGGCACGGGCTTCGCGGGCATCGAGAATGCGCTGTTCTACGCCGACAACACCCGCATGCTGTATGGCGACGGTGCCGAAGCGGCAGCCTCGCTGGTCAGCGAGTTGAAGGCGCTCGACGGCGGGCATTGAGGACCGGGGGCGGATCCCTTTCCGCAGGAATGGGCTCTGACCCCTTTGCCGGCCAGCGGCCGGCACTACCGCATCCGCGTGTGGCCGCTGCATCGGGTAGGTGCGGGCCCTGGTCCGCACGCGTTTGCCGGCCAGCGGCCGGCACTACCATCCCATCCACGCATCCGTGGATCTACCTGCATGTCCCCGGCGGGCGTGGCAACCGGCGCGCTCAGCGCGCCAGCCAGGCGCCTACGGCCACGGCCACGGCCAGCCACAGCCACTCCACCGCGCCATTGGCCAGGGTGATCAGGGTCCAGGCCAGGCGCGGGCCCATCCGCATCGTGGCGTCCCACAGGTCCAGCCCGATCGAGCCGCCCATCCAGGCGCTGGCGATGGTCCAGTTGGCCACGGCGGCCACCAGCAGGGTGCCCACCACGACCAGCACGATGCGCAGCCGGCCCGGGCCGAGCGTACCCATGCGCAGCATGAACACCAGTTCCAGGGCGGTCAGTACCGCCATCCAGCCGACCTGCCGGCCGGTCATCAGCGCCAGCACCATCCAGGCAAGGGGAGCAACAACCAGGCCCAGCAGCAGCATGATGGGCCAAAGCCAGGTCACGGTCCTGGCACGCGCGGCATTGGAGGACATCGAAGCTCCCTGAAGATCACCCACAGGATACTGTGGTTTGCGGCGGTGCACCGGCGGTGCCGGAGCGGCTGGGCTAGAATGCCGTCTTGCGTGGCCCCGGCCACGGCCCCATATCGGTCCCCATGTATTCCCGTAGCAGCGAACCTGTCCACTTCGAGCGCGATTGCGAGGCCGTGATGGTCCCGCAGGGCGATACCGTGACCCTGCCCGCCGGCAGCTATGGGTACATCACCCAGGCGCTGGGCGGCAGTTATTCGGTGTTCGTCGAGGGCAACCTGTTCCGCATCGCCGGCAAGGACGGCGACGCCATCGGCAAGGAGGCACCGGCACCGCTGGAACTGCCGGCCGACGCCACTGATGAACAGGTGGAACAGCTGGTGTGGCAGCAGCTGCGCACCTGCTTCGACCCGGAAATTCCGGTGAACATCGTCGAACTGGGCCTGGTCTACGAGGTCGAGATCAAGCACCTGGACGAAGGCCAGCGCGAGATCGACGTGAAGATGACCCTGACCGCACCGGGCTGTGGGATGGGCGACATCCTGGTCGACGACGTGCGCAGCAAGCTTGAAATGATCCCGACGGTGGCCGAGGCCGACGTCGACCTGGTGTTCGACCCGCCGTGGAACCAGCACATGATGTCCGAGGCGGCCCGGCTCGAGACCGGCATGCTTTGACCCAGGGCCCGCAGTGACGCGGGCCCGGCACTACCCGCAACCAGAACAGGAATCCTCCGGTGTCCCAGTCCATCCCCAGCTTCGCCGTTACCCGTTCGGACCACCCGCGCAGCGCTGAAGAGCGCGCCAAGATCCTGGAGAAGCCGGGCTTCGGCCTGCACTTCACCGATCACATGGTGGAAGTGCGCTGGGACAAGGATGCCGGCTGGCACAACGCCAACGTGCGTGCCTACGGCCCGTTGCAGCTGGATCCGGCCGCGGCGGTGCTGCACTACGGCCAGGAAATCTTCGAAGGCATCAAGGCCTACCGCCATGCCGATGGCTCGATCTGGACTTTCCGTCCGGATGCCAACGGCCGTCGCCTGCAGCGTTCGGCGCAGCGCCTGGCGCTGCCGGAACTGCCGGTGGAGATCTTCGTCGAATCGCTGAAGCAGCTGATCGCGGTCGACAGTGACTGGGTGCCGTCGGCCGATGAGTCCAGCCTGTACTTCCGTCCGTTCATGATCGGCGACGAAGCCTTCCTCGGCGTGCGCGGCGCGCACAAGGCCGGCTACTACGTCATCGCCAGCCCGGCCGGCCCGTACTTCGCCAAGGGCGTTGCCCCGGTGTCGATCTGGCTGTCCACCGAATACGCGCGTGCGGCCAAGGGCGGCACCGGTGCCGCCAAGTGCGGTGGCAACTATGCGGCGTCGCTGCTGCCGCAGCAGAAGGCGCAGGCGCAGGGCTGCTCGCAGGTGCTGTTCCTCGACCCGGTCGAAGGCAAGTACCTGGAAGAACTGGGTGGCATGAACGTGTTCCTGGTCTACAGGGACGGCACGCTGGTGACCCCGGAACTGTCGGGCAGCATCCTCGAGGGCATCACCCGCGAGAGCATCCTGCAGCTGGCCCGCGACCGCGGCATGAAGGTGGAGGAGCGCAAGGTCAGCATCGACGAGTGGAAGGACGGCGTGGCCTCCGGCGCGATCAGCGAAGTGTTCGCCTGCGGCACCGCGGCGGTGGTGACCCCGATCGGCCAGCTGAAGGGCGAGGGCTTCTCGGTGGGCGACATCAACGCCCCGGCCGGCGAAGTGACCATGTCGCTGCGCAAGGAACTGACCGATATCCAGTACGGCCGCCTGCCGGACCGCCACAACTGGCTGGTCAAGCTGGGCTGATCGGCCACATCGAATCGTAGAGCCGGGCCCGCGCCCGGCTGCGCTTCTGGAAAGCCCGTCCCCGCGACGGGCTTTCTGCGTTTCGGGCCAAGGAGTCAGATCCCTTTCCGCGTGAAAAAGGGATCTGACCCCGGATCGGTGGACGCCGATGTCGGCAAAGTCATTCCAGGACACGTGACGACCCAGTCAGGTCTGTGCAGGACACGAGAAAGTTCCTTCACCTTCACAAACCCTCGACCCAAAAAGTCTCAGAACGAACATTTCATCTTGCTGAAAAGACGCTGAAAATCTTGTGGTGTCCGGTTTCGGCCATTAGCGTCATGTGCACGGCGGATCGTTAGGGGGATCCGCTGACTCACCGGACTTCGAACCTCGCCAATGCAAGCCAGCCCAGGGTTCGGGCCGGTGCTTCTGCCGATTCCGGCATTCACACCACAAGAAAGGGAAATACGATGTCCCAGGTAACGCAACCGCGTGTGCGTCGAGTGTGGGTGGTCCTTGGTGCGTCCGTTCTGTCATCGCTGCTGCTGGCCACGCCTGCGCTGGCCGGTGATGTCCAGCTCAGCGGCCTGCAGTCCGCGCCGACGCACCAGCGCTTCATCGTCAAGTACCGCGACGGCAGCGCCGCCGTGGCCAACACTACTGCGCTGGCTTCGTCGCTGAAGACGGCCGCCGCCGGCCTGGCCAGCAGCCAGGGCCGCGCGCTGGGCCTGCAGCAGGTCCGCAAGCTGGCCGTCGGCCCGACCCTGGTCAAGACCGACCGTCCGCTCGACCAGGCCGAATCCGAACTGCTGATGCGCAAGCTGGCCGCCGACCCGAACGTGGAATACGTCGAAGTCGACCAGATCATGCGCGCGACGCTGACCCCGAACGACACCCGCTTCAGCGAGCAATGGGGCTTCGGCACCTCAAATGCCGGCATCAACATCCGGCCGGCCTGGGACAAGGCCACCGGCACCGGCGTGGTGGTGGCCGTGATCGATACCGGCATCACCAACCATGCCGATCTCAACGCCAACATCCTGCCGGGCTATGACTTCATCAGCGACGCCGCGATGGCGCGTGATGGCGGCGGCCGCGACAACAATCCGAACGACGAAGGCGACTGGTACGGCGCCAACGAGTGTGGCGCGGGCATCCCGGCCTCCAACTCCAGCTGGCACGGCACCCACGTTGCCGGCACCGTGGCGGCGGTGACCAACAACAGTACCGGCGTGGCAGGTACCGCGTTCAATGCCAAGGTCGTGCCGGTGCGCGTGCTCGGCAAGTGCGGCGGCTACACCTCCGACATCGCCGATGCGATCGTGTGGGCGTCCGGTGGCACCGTCAGCGGCGTACCGGCCAACGCCAATCCGGCCGAAGTCATCAACCTCTCGCTGGGCGGCGGTGGCAGCTGCTCGACCACCTACCAGAACGCGATCAACGGCGCGGTCGGCCGTGGCACCACCGTGGTGGTCGCCGCCGGCAACAGCAACACCAACGTGTCCTCGTCGGTGCCGGCCAACTGCCCGAACGTGATCGCGGTGGCGGCGACCACCTCGGCCGGTGCACGTGCCAGCTTCTCCAACTACGGTACCGGCATCGACATCTCGGCACCGGGCCAGAGCATCCTGTCCACCCTCAACACCGGCACCACCACGCCGGGCAGCGCGACCTACGCGTCGTACAATGGCACCTCGATGGCAGCGCCGCACGTGGCCGGCGTGGTCGCGCTGATGCAGTCGGTCGCTCCGAGCCCGCTGAGCCCGGCGCAGGTCGAGAGCATCATCAAGAGCACGGCACGTCCGCTGCCGGGCGCCTGCTCGGGTGGTTGCGGCGCCGGCATCATCGACGCCAATGCCGCCGTGGCCGCGGCGATCAACGGTGGCGGCAACCCGAACCCGGGTGGCAACGTGCTGCAGAACAACGTGCCGGTGACCGGCCTGGGCGCTGCGACCGGTGCCGAGCTGAACTACACCGTGGCTGTTCCGGCCGGCAGCACCCAGCTGCGCGTCGCGATCAGTGGCGGCAGCGGTGATGCCGACCTGTATGTGCGCCAGGGCAGTGCCCCGACCGATACCACCTACACCTGCCGTCCGTACCTGAGCGGCAACAGCGAGACCTGCACCATCAACAGTCCTGCCGCTGGCACCTGGTATGTGCGGGTGAAGGCCTACAGCACCTTCTCGGGCCTGACCCTCAACGCCCAGTACTGAGCCCAAGCCCCTCTCCATGGGCACGCCCCGGCTCAGGCCGGGGCGTTTTCTCTTTGGGCAGGTGCCGGCTTTGCAGGGGCAGCGCTTTGGTGGGTGCCGACCTTGGTCGGCACGCTGTTCCTCAGACCGACTCGAAGCGGTTCGCGGCCACGTTCTTGCGCACGTGCTGCGGATCGAAGATACGACCGTTCATGGCGATGTATACGCCGCTCGGCAGCGACTGCACCGCACCGATCGCGCAGCCGATGTTGAACTCCGCATCCGACCCACGGAACCGCGCCGGGCTGAGCGCGCCGGTCATCACGATGGTCTTGTCCGGGATCGTCGCCAGCACCTTGCCGGTCTGCACCATCGAGTCGGTGCCGTGGGTCACCAGCACGTGGCGGGTCGGCTGCGCGGCGATGGTGGCGCGGATCAGTTCGCGGTCTTCATCGTTGATGTGCAGCGAATCCTTGCGCAGGATCGGAATCACGTTGAAGCGGAACGTCACGCCCAGCTCGCGCAGGATCATGCCGATCTGGGGGTCGCCGATCTGGTAGTCCGACTTGTCGTCGAAGTAGATCTTGTCGATCGTGCCACCGGTGGTGACGACCAGGAGCTCTTCCATCATGTGCATGCGCGAAACCAGGACAGGTACAGCGGCGCGGGGCCAGGGACACAGATGATACGGCCCGGCGGGCGCAGCGTCAGCGTCGCTTGCCGAAGCGGGCGCGCAGCCCCGGCAGGCTGGCGCTGAAGATCACCAGCAAGGCCAGGGCGATTTCGATCAGCGCCAGCCAGCGCGTCTCCGGGTGGCTCCAGGCGCTCATCACGCCGTGGCTGAACCAGCCCAGCGCCAGCACCGAGGCCCAGAACCCGGCCTTGCGCCAGCCCAGGCGCAGCGCAAAGGCCAGCGCCAGCGGCGGCGCGGTGAACACCAGCTGGGTGGCCAGCCAGTGCTTGTCATTGATGAACCAGCCGGCGAACAGCGCGGCCAGCCCCATCAGGGCCAGCAGCAGGACCGTGCGCGGCGGGCGGCTCATCGGGCCAACCGCTGCGCGATGTCGGCCACCCGGCGGCCCAGCGCGCGGGCCAGCACGGCCTCGTCGTCGGTCGGCTGCGGGTCATCGGCGGCACCGGCCACGTGGCTGGCGCCATAGGGCGTGCCGCCGCTGGTGGTGTGGCTCAACGCCGGTTCGGTGAACGGGATGCCGACGATCACGCAGCCATGGTGCAGCAGCGGCACCTGCATCGACAGCAGGGTCGATTCCTGCCCGCCGTGCATCGAGGCGGTGGAGGTGAACACGCCGGCCGGCTTGCCGGACAGGGTGCCATTGACCCATTCGGCGCCCAGTCCATCCAGGAAGTGCTTGACCGGGGCTGCCATGTTGCCGAAGCGGGTCGGGCTGCCGAGCAGCAGGCCCTGGCATTCCACCAGGTCCTGCACGCTCACATAGGGGGCGCCGTCGTCGGGTACCGGCGGCTGCGCGGTCTGGGTCACGGCGGCCACTGGCGGCACCGTGCGCAGGCGCGCGCTCATGCCCGGCACTTCGCCAATGCCCCGCGCGATCTGGCGCGCCAGCCGTGCCACCGAACCGCCCCGGCTGTAGTACAGCACCAGAATCTCGCCCATCGTGCCCGCTTCTCCTCGTCGTGTGGTCGCCAGTATGGCTATCCTGCCAGCATTCCGCATCGGGTACCCTTCCACCGATGGAACCTTTGGATACGCTCAACCTGTGGATGGAGCGCGCGCGGGATCGCGCACGGGCCATCAGTTTCGGCCGCTTCCTGTGGCATCGCTTCCTCGACGACCGCCTGTTCCAGGCAGCGGCGGCGCTGGCCTACACCACGGTGTTCGCGCTGGTACCGCTGGCGATCGTGGTGTTCGGCGTGCTGTCGGCCTTCCCCGTCTTCGACCGCTGGAGCGACCAGCTCAGCGATTACGTCTTCTCCAACTTCGTGCCCAATGCCGCGCGCGCGGCCGAGGGCTACCTGCGGCAGTTCTCGGCCAGTGCCGGTCAGCTCACCGCCGCCGGCTTCATCGCGCTGGTGGTGTCGCTGCTGATCACGCTCAACAGTGTTGAAGAAACCTTCAACCAGATCTGGCGGGTCGGCTCGACCCGGCCCAAGCTGACCCGCTTCCTGGTCTACTGGACTGTACTGACGCTGGGCGCGATGCTCGCGGCGGCTTCGCTGGCGGTGTCGGCGCGGGTGTTCGCGATGCCGCTGTTCGGCACCCAGGAGGGCCGCTGGCTGGCCGAACTGGCACTGCGGCTGGCGCCGATCCTGATCGAGTTCGTCTGCATCACGCTGATGTTCCGGGTGGTGCCGCACCACACGGTGAAGTGGCGGCATGCAGTGCCTGGCGCCATTCTGGCCGCGGTGATCCTGGAGCTGGTGAAGTGGGGTATCGGCGCCTACCTGGGCAGCTTCCAGTCCTACCAGAAGCTGTATGGCACGGTGGCCTTCGTGCCGATCCTGCTGCTGTGGATCTACCTGTGCTGGGTGGCGGTGCTGCTGGGCGCATCGTTGTCTTCGTCGATGGCGGCCTTCCGCTACCAGCCGGTGGAACTGCGCCTGCCGCAGGGCTACGAGTTCTATGGCCTGCTGCGCCTGCTCGGCCGCTTCCACCACGCCCGTGCCAAGGGCAAGGGCCTGGCCGACGATGAAATCCTGCGGCTGGAGCCGATGCTGACCGATTCGCTGCTGCAGGACCTGGCCTGCAACCTGCAGGAGATCGGCCTGCTGCGCCGCGATGAACGCGGCGAATGGCTGCTCTCGCGCGACCTGGACCAGGTCAGCCTTGCCGATCTTTACGAATGTACCCAGTTGCGCATTCCGGTAGCCGAGCAGCATCTGCCGTATCGCGACGACAGCCTGGGCCGTGCCGCATTGGCGGCGCTGGATGATCTGCGACTGCCCCTGCGTGAACGCCTGAAGCGCAAGGTCAGCGATATCTATACCGACTCTGGAGACATGCCATGACCCGCAAGACCCCGTTGCTGCTCCCGCTGGCCCTGCTGCTGGCACTGTCGGCCTGCAAGCCGGCCCAGGAGCCGACGCCGGCCAGCAGCCAACCGCCGGCGCAGGCACCGACGCCGACCGCACCGGCACCGGTCGAGGAAACCCCGGCCGAGCGCACCACCGCCGAGTTCCCGACGCTGAAGATGAAGGCGGTGGATGGCAGCGACTACGACCTGGCCGCGCACCGCGGCAAGTGGGTGGTGGTGAACTTCTGGGCGACCTGGTGTGCCCCGTGCCGCAAGGAGATGCCGGAGTTGTCGGCGCTGCATGCGATGCGCAGCAACATCGAAGTGGTCGGCCTGGCCTATGAGGACATCGAAGTGCCGGAAATGCAGTCGTTCCTGACCAAGCATCCGGTCACCTATCCGATCGTGATCGTGGACCCGTTCGATCCGCCGGCCGATTTCGCCACGCCGCGCGGCCTGCCGCTGACGCACCTGGTGGATCCACAGGGCAAGCTGGCGCACACCTTCCTCGGCCCGGTGACGGCCGCCGACATCGAAAAGCAGATCGCTGCTGCCAAGTAATGGGGTTGGGCGGCAGGGCCTGTGGCCCTGCACCCGCCGAAACATTCAAGCAACGGCAACAGCAACAGCCAAAGTGCGATTTCCGTGTTGTGGCGGGGTGGGTCCGGGTGCGGGGGCGTGAGCCGCATGGATGCGGCGACCGAGCTTACATGGACGTACTTGCAGCGCCCCCCGCACCCGGACCCGCCCCGCCATCCCTCAGGAAGCCCGCCGTTGCTGTTGCTGTTGCCGTTGCTCTGGCCCCTGCAGGTGCAGGGCCGCAGGCCCTGCCGACCCACCCTAATCCTCGACCGGGAAGTCCTCGATCGGCTTCAGCACATCGTAGTGCTCGCGATGCAGCTTGCCCTTCAGCTTCGGCAGCTCCGGCAACGGCGCATCCACGCGCGTGTCCGGCAGCCGGTCCAGCAGGTTGCGCACCAGCGTCAGCCGGCCGAGCCGCTGGTCGTTGAAATCCACCAGTGTCCACGGTGCCGCCTCGCGATGGGTCGCGCGCAGCATCGCCTCGCGCGCCTCGGTGTAGGCGCTGTACTTGCTGCGGGATTTCAGGTCCACCGGGGAGAGCTTCCAGCCCTTCAGCGGATCGAGATGGCGCTCGGCGAAGCGCTTCTCCTGCTGCTCCTGGTCCACGCACAGCCAGTACTTGAACAGCAGGATGCCGTCGTCCACCAGCAGCTCTTCGAACACTGGCGCCTGGCGCAGGAACTTCTGGTACTCGGTCTCGCTGCAGTAGCCCATCACCCGTTCGACGCCTGCGCGGTTGTACCAGCTGCGGTCCATCAGCACGATCTCGCCGGCGGCGGGCAAGTGCGAGGCGTAGCGCTGGAAGTACCACTGCGTGGCTTCGCGGTCGGTGGGCTTGGGCAGCGCGACCACCCGGCACTGGCGCGGGTTGAGGTGCTGGCTGATGGCCTGGATCGCGCCGCCTTTACCTGCGGTATCACGGCCTTCGAACAGCACCAGCAGGCGCTGTCCGCTGTGCTGCACCCAGCGCGCCATGGCGGTCAGTTCCAGCTGCAGCGGCAGCAGCAGTTCGTCGTAGTCCTTGCGCTTGAGCTTGGCCATCGTCACACCACGCGGGGAGGAAGCCCGAGCGTAGCGCAGGGGCTGCCCAGGCGACGTCGACGCCGGGTAGAGTCGACGGTCAGTCGACTATCGCGCGCAGCGCGGGGTTTTCGGCTTCCTGCCGAGGGCAGTCGACTCTACCCAGTCGACGTCATCCAATGGACGTTACCCAGCCGACATTACTCAGCCGACATTACCCAGTCGGTTCGGTTGTTCCCAGCCAGCCGTGTTCGCGCGCCAGCTGCTGCACCAACGCCGACAGATCGCGGGCAAACCCGCCCATGTCGAACAGCCCGCTGCGCTCGCGCGCCTGTGCCAGTTCAGCGCGCAACGCCGCCAGTGCTGCAGGGTCGTTGCCCAGCGTGCTGGCGGTGGTGATGAACGCCGCATCGTCGGCGACATTCATCCGTGCCATTCCCAGATGGTGGTTGAGGCTGCCGGCCACGCGCGCGGCGAAGGTGTCACCCGGGCAGGTCAGCACCGGGCAGCCGGCCCATAGTGCGTCGGACGCGGTGGTGTGCGCGTTGTACGGATGCGTGTCGAGGAACAGGTCGGCCAGCGGGTAACGGGCCAGGTACTGCGGATGCGGCAGCTTGGCCATGAACACCAGGCGCGCCGGGTCCAGGCCGGCAGCCTGCGCGGCAGTGCGCAGGCGGGCGTCGGCCTGGCCCGGTCCGGACAGCAGCCACAGTACGCTGCCGGGCACTGCCTGCAGCACTGCGAAGGCACGGCCCATGCTGCGCGGGTTGAGCTTGTAGCTGTTGTTGAAACAGCAGAACACCACGCCCTGCGCGGGCAGGCCGCAGTCCGCACGGGTCGGCGCAGGCTCCAGCACGCGCGTATTGTCTGACGGCTGGAAGGCTCGTGGCAGGCGCAGCACGCGTTCGCTGTAGCACGGCTCCAGTGCCGGCGGCAGGGCGAAGGCATCGCCGACCACCGCGTCCATCCACGGCGCCCCCGACGTGCCCGGATAGGCCAGCCAGTTCAATTGCAGCGGGGCAGGGCGCATCGCCAACACTTCCGGCGTGCCGCCACCGCCCCAGCCGCGCAGGTCGAACAGCAGGTCGATGCCCTGTGCGCGGATGCGTGCGGCGGTATCGGTGTGTCGCAGGCCAGCCACATCATGCAGCTGCGCGGCTGCCTGCAGGCGCTGGCGAATGCGGCTGCCGTCGTCGCGGTTCAGCGCGAACAGATGCAGTTGCAGTGCGGGGTCGCGACGCAGCTGCTCGAACAGCGCCACGGTCAGCAATCCGGTCGGATGTGCGCCGAACCCATTGGAGAGGAAGCCGACGCGCAGCGGGCCGTGCGGGCACACCGTTGCCGGCGGCAATGGCCGCACCGAGGCAGCCACGGCCAGCGCACGGGTGTGCGCGCAGGCCAACTGTTCGGCAGCGCTGGCGTCCTCGCTGAGGAAGGCGAACGGCTCGACCACGCCCTGGCCGCTGGCAACGGCGGCGCGCACCTGTGCCGCCAGCGTGTCCAGGTCCTGCCAATCGCACAGGCGACGCTGCCAGGCCAGGCGCTGGGCGGCGATGTACGGCTCGGCCGGCATCAGCCCATGCGCGCGTCGATAGGCCGCCGACGCGCCTTCGGCATCATCGGCATCTTCCAGTGCATGGCCCAGCCACAGCGCAATGCCGGGATGCTGCGGTGCCAATGCCGAGGCCTGGCCGAGCAGCTTGGCCGCATCGCCATGTGCACCGGCCATCCACGCCACGCGGCCCAGCCGTGCCAGCGCTTCGGGGTGATTCGGGCGCAGCTGCAGCGCACGTCGCGCGGCCTGTTCGCCGGCAGCGATGTCGCCGGCTTCCAGTTCCACGTCGGCCAGCATCACCCAGGCGACGAAGTCGTCGGGCTGGCGGGCGATCGCTTGCTGCAGTTGCTGTCGCTGCTGCCAGGCCGACATCGTGCTCAGCCTGCCGACAGCTGGGCCAGGGCGTCGACCTGGTGTTCGTGGCTGAGCCGCTGCAGCAGCGGATCGAGGTCGCCGGCCAGGATGTTGGGCAGGTCGTACAGGGTCAGACCCTCCACGCGGTGATCGGTGATGCGCCCCTGCGGGAAGTTGTAGGTGCGGATGCGCTGGCTGCGATCACCACTGCCGACCTGCAGGCGCCTCGACTCGGCCTGCGCCGCGTCCTGGCGTTGGCGCTCGGCGTCGAGCAGCTGTGCTTTCAGGCGCTTCATCGCCTTGTCGCGGTTGGCGTGCTGGCTGCGTTCGGTCTGGCATTCCACCACCACGCCGGTCGGTACGTGGGTGATGCGGATCGCCGACTCGGTCTTGTTGACGTGCTGGCCACCGGCGCCGGAGGAGCGGAACGTATCCACCTTCAGGTCGGCCGGGTTGATGACGATGTCATCGACTTCGTCGGCCTCCGGGATGATTGCCACTGTGGCCGCCGAGGTATGGATGCGGCCCTGTGATTCGGTGGCCGGCACGCGCTGCACACGGTGCGTGCCCGATTCGAACTTCAGGCGCGAGAACGCACCACGGCCGACCACCCGTGCCACCACTTCCTTGTAGCCACCGTGCTCGCCGGGATTGTCCGATTCGATCTCGACCTTCCAGCCCTGGCGCTCGGCATAGCGGGCGTACATGCGGAACAGGTCGCCGGCAAAGATCGCCGCTTCATCGCCGCCGGTACCCGCGCGCACTTCCAGGAACAGGTTGCCTTCGTCGCGCGGGTCGCGCGGTACCAGCAGCAACGCCAGCTCCTGCTCCAGTTCCAGCAGGCGCGCCTGCGCGGCGGCGATTTCCTCGTCGGCCAGCTCGCGCAGGTCGGGGTCGGCGCGCATGCCTTCGGCGGCGGCCAGATCGGCCTTGGCACGTGCTTCATCGGCCAGTGCAGTGGCAACCGGTTCAAGTTGGGCGAATTCGCGCGAAAGGTCGCGGAAACGGGTGTTGTCGGCGACCACGTCGGGTTCGGCGAGCAGGCGTTCCAGTTCTTCGCGGCGCTCGGCCAGCGCTTCCAGCTTACGGCGCAGGGTCGGCGTCATCGGGTCTCACGGGTGGGTGGCGGTAACCCGGCGTAGCCGGGAACAGGCGCTCGGCGGCGCGGGTCAGGTCGGCATCGCCGCTCAGTGCGGCAGCGCGCAGGGCAGCGGTAGGAGGATGCAGCAATCGATTGGTCAGGCCGTGGGCCAGCAGTTCCAGCACTTCGTCGGCCGGCTTGCCGTTGGCCAGCTGCTGGCGCGCGCGTTCCAGCAGTTCAGTGCGGGTAGCCTCGCCGAACGCACGCAGCTGTCGTAGCGGCGCCTGGTGGGCGCTGGCCTGCTGGGTCTCGATAAAACGCGATACCTGAAGGTCGATGATCGCCTCGGCCTCGGCGGCCGCCTCGCGGCGTCCGCGGCGGTTGTCTTCCACCGCGCGCTCCAGGTCGTCGACGGTGTAGAGAAAGGCGTCGTTGAGCGTGCCGACCTCCGCCTCGATGTCACGCGGCACGGCCAGGTCGAACAGCAGCATCGGCTTGTGCCGGCGCGCGCGCAGGGCCTTGGCCACCATCTCGCGGTGGATCACCGGTTCGCGCGCAGCGGTGGCCGAGAACACCACGTCGGCCTCGCCCAGATGGCGGTCCAGTTCGGTCAGCGGCAGGGCTACGCCACCATGGCGGCTGGCAAGTTCCTGCGCGTGGGCGAGGGTGCGGTTGGCGATCAGCAGCCGGCGTACCTTGCCTTCGCTCAGGTGCCGTGCAGCCAGTTCGATGGTCTCGCCGGCACCGACCAGCAGCACGGTGGAATCGTCCAGCCGCGCGAACGCGTTCTGCGCCAGGCGCACCGCCGCCGACGCCACCGATATCGGGTTGGCGCCGACCTGGGTATCGGTGCGCGCACGCTTGGCCACCGAGAAGGTCTGCTGGAACAGGCGGTCCAGGCGCTGGCCGAGCAGGCCGTGGTCACGCGCGGTCGACCATGCGTCCTTCACCTGGCCGAGGATCTGCGGTTCGCCCAGCACCATCGAGTCCAGGCCGGTGGCGACCCGGAACAGGTGGCGTACGGCTTCTGCATCGGCATGCTGGTACAGGTAGCCCTGCAGGTCGCCGGCCTGGGCCTGCAGCCATTGGTCCAGTGCCTGTGCCGAGTCGGCCACGGCATACAGCTCGGTGCGGTTGCAGGTGGACAGCAGCACCGCCTCGGCGATCTGCGGAGTATCGCGCAGCGAACCGAGCGCGCGCGGCAACGCCTCACCGGCGAAGGCCGCGCGCTCGCGCAGCTCCACCGGTGCGGTCTGGTGATTCAGTCCGAGCACCCACAGGGTCATTGTTCAGTTGCTTGCGATAAGCTGCTGGCCATTGGACGACATTTTAAGGCCCCGATGCCGACGATGCCCGCATTGATTCGCATCCCCAGTGTTCTGCTGCTGTCCCTGGCCTGCAGCCAGGCCCTGGCGGCGGTGCCGGCCAAGGCCCCCGTACGGGCCCCGGCCACTGAGGAACTGGCGCTGGAACCGGTGATGGCCGGTGAGTTCGCGCTGCAGGCCGGCAAGCTGGCCGAGGCGGCCCGCTGGTACCTGCAGGCCGCCCAGCAGACCGACGGCGACGCCGGCCTGGCCGAGCGCGCGACCCGCATTTCCATGCTCGCCAACGATGACGCCAGCGCCGCCAAGGGCCTGGCCCTGTGGCAGCAGCGCGCGCCCAGCTCGTTGACCATGCGCAGTGCCGCTGCCGCGCTGGCCATGCGCCAGGGCGATGTGAAGGCAGCGCGTGGCGATCTGCAGGCCTTGCTGGCCGACCCGGATGAACGTGGCTGGAAGTTCGCCCTGGCCGCCCTGATCGGCGGCGGCCGCGACCCGGCAGTGCCGGCGCAGGTGCTGGGCGAGCTGGTCGACGCCAACGCCATTCCGCCGAAGATCGAGGCGTGGCAGGAGTTCGGACGCCTTGCCCTGCGCATGGACAAGCCCGAGCTGGCGCGGCGCATGATCGATGAAGTGGTCAAGCGCTTCCCCGAGGAACCGCGTGTGGCGCTGCTGCGCGCCAGCCAGCTGCAGCAGGCCGGGGAGACCGGCAAGGCGCTGTCGCTGCTGCACGATGTGGAGCCGAAGACCCGACAGGACCCGGAACTGCGCAATGCAGTGGCCATCGCCTACGACAGCCTCGGCCAGCCGTCCGCCGCCGAGCGCGTGCTGGCGTTCGGCCCGCAGGACGTGCAGACCTGGGGCATGCGCGCCTCGCTGCTGGCCAAGCAGGGCGACAAGGCGGCGCTGTCCAACCTCTACAACGAACTGTCGCGGCAGGCGGCCAAGCCGGACCCGGCGCAGCGCCTGCTGCTGGGCAAGATCGCCGAATACCTGAAGCGTTATCCCGAGGCGGTGCAGTGGTACCACAGCGTGCCCGGTGGCGATGAACTGAGCGAGGCGCGCCTGCGCGCGGCCAACGCCCAGGCCCTGGCCGGGCGCCTGCCGCAGGCATTGGATGAAGTGCACGCGATCCAGTCCGATGCGGTGGTCGACGACGATGTGCGCCGCGATGCCTACCTGCTGGAGGCCGAACTGCGCCAGCGTGCTGACGACAGTGCCGGGGAGCTGGATGCGCTGGCCCGCGGCCTGGCCGCCTACCCGGATGACAACGGCCTGCTGTACGCCCGTGCGCTCACCTGGGAACGCCGCGACGAGATCCCGCGCGCCGAGGCCGACCTGCGCAAGATCCTGGTGACCGACCCGGAGAACGTGCCGGCATTGAACGCGCTGGGTTACACCCTGGCCGATCGCACCGGTCGCCTGCAGGAAGCGCTGGAGCTGATCGACCGCGCCCGCGTAGCCGAACCGGACAACGCTGCCATCGTCGACAGCTATGGCTGGGTGCTGTACCGCCTGGGCCGCAAGGAAGAAGCACTGGTGCAGCTGCGCCGTGCCTGGACCCTGGCCAAGGACCCCGAGATCGCCGCCCATGTCGGCGAAGTGTTGTGGGTGCTGGGCAAGCATGACGAGGCCCGCCATTTCTTCGACGAAGCGGCCAAGCTCGACCCCGAAAACCGCGCGCTGCTGCGCGCCCGCGAGAAATTCAATCCATGAGTGTTTCCCTGATCCGGCCGCTGCTGTTGGCAACTGCGGCCCTGGCGTTGACCGCCTGTACCAGCGTGGGCACGCAGAAGACCCCGGCGCCGGCGGTGGTCGAGGTTGTTTCGGCCGAGGCGGCGCAGGCCGAGGCGGCGCGCGTGGCCGCGCTGCAGGCACAGCTGGACTGGACTTTCCAGGGCCGGGTCGCGGTCAGCAAGGGCAAGGACGGCGGCAGCGGACGCATCGACTGGAAGCAGGAAGGACGCCGCTATGTGGTTGAGCTGAGCGCGCCGGTGACCCGACAGAGCTGGAAGCTGACCGGCGATACCCATTCCGAAGCCGGTCGCCTGGAAGGACTGGCCGGCGGGCCGCGTGACGGCGAAGACGCCCAGCAACTGCTGCTGGAGGCGACCGGCTGGGACATCCCGGTCAACCAGCTGCCGGCGTGGATCCGTGGCCTGGTGGCCGGTGATGCGGCCGGTCCGGAGAAGGTCGAGCGTGATGGTGAAGGCCGGCCGCGTCGCATGCAGCAGATGGGCTGGCAGGTGCAGTACCTGGACTGGTACCCGGCCGAGGCCGGGCGCCCGGCGCTGCCGCGCCGGATCGAGGCCGGCAATGGCGACGCCAAGGTGCGCCTGCTGGTCGACCAATGGGGGCAGGGCACCCCATGAGTGCAGGGCGCGATGATAAGGGCTGGTCCTGGTGGCCGGCCCCGGCCAAGCTGAACCTGTTCCTGCACATCAACGGCCGCCGTGCCGATGGCTACCACGAGCTGCAGACCGTGTTCCGCCTGCTGGACTGGGGCGATCGCATCGGTCTGCGCCTGCGTGAAGACGGCCAGGTGCGCCGGCAGGGCGAGGGGCTGGCTGGCGTGGCCGAGGCGGATGACTTGGCGGTCCGCGCCGCGCGGCTTCTGAAAGATGTGGCCAATATCGTGCAAGGCGCAGACATCATCGTCGAAAAACACGTTCCTGCAGGCGGTGGCTTTGGCGGCGGTTCGTCCGACGCGGCTACCGTACTGGTGGTGCTGAACCGGCTCTGGCGTGCCGGTCTGGATGAGGACGCGCTTGCTGCGCTGGGCCTGCGCCTGGGCGCTGACGTGCCGGTGTTCGTGCGCGGGCGCAATGCCTGGGCCGAAGG
This sequence comes from Stenotrophomonas sp. YJH_SMC_12-1, assembly GCF_059370935.1. Lineage (NCBI taxonomy): Bacteria > Pseudomonadati > Pseudomonadota > Gammaproteobacteria > Lysobacterales > Lysobacteraceae > Stenotrophomonas > Stenotrophomonas sp. YJH_SMC_12-1. The sequence goes on from NZ_JCAFUD010000003.1 coordinate 462,301, forward strand.
GGTGGGTGAGCGCCTGCAGCCGATCGTGCTGGAGCCGGCCTGGTATGTGGTGGTTGAACCGGGTGTTCATGTTCCCACCCCGGCTCTGTTCGCAGACCCGGATTTGACGCGCGGCAGCCCAGTGGCGAAAATAGAGGACTTCGCTTCCGGGACCCTGGTCGGGAACGCGTTCGAACCGGTGCTGCGCCGCCGTGAGCCTGCCGTCGAGGCAGCGTTCGCCGCGTTGAGCAATATCGGCACGGCGCGGCTGACCGGTTCGGGAAGTGGTTGTTTCGTCGAGTTCGCATCGCAGTCTGCCGCAGAGCAGGGACGGTCGAAGTTGCCGAAGGAGTTGCGGGCAAGGGTGGCAGCGGGCGTTGCGCGTTCGCCACTGCTGGATGCACTCGAGCAACACTGATTTATCAATGCAGGGGCGTCGCCAAGAGGCCCAAGGCACCAGGTTTTGATCCTGGCATTCGTAGGTTCGAATCCTACCGCCCCTGCCAATAGCGGCTGTGTCCGCGCCTTCCAGCGCATCGCCCGCGCGGGACGTGGAAACAACCGCGGTGTTGTCAGCAGCAAGGGTCCATCGGGGTCCTTGCCGACTCCGGATCCCCGCCACTCGTCCCCGCCCGAGACAATCATGATGCAAGAGTCCCCGAACCTGCTGGTCTTTTCCGGCAACGCCAACAAACGTCTGGCGCAGAACATCTGCAAGGAACTGGGGGTTCGCCCGGGCAAGGCGCTGGTCTCGCACTTCTCCGATGGTGAAGTGCAGGTGGAAATCGAAGAGAACGTCCGCAAGCAGGACGTGTTCGTGATCCAGCCGACCTGCGCGCCGAGCGCGGAAAACCTCATGGAACTGCTGGTGCTGATCGACGCGCTCAAGCGCGCATCGGTAGCCAGCGTGACCGCCGTGGTGCCGTACTTCGGTTACTCGCGCCAGGATCGCCGCATGCGTTCCTCGCGCGTGCCGATCACCGCCAAGCTGGCGGCGAAGATGTTCAGCACCGCTGGCGCTGATCGCGTGCTGACCGTCGACCTGCACGCCGACCAGATCCAGGGCTTCTTCGATATTCCGGTGGACAACGTGTATGCGTCCCCGCTGCTGCTGGCCGACATCTGGCGCGCCTACGGCACCGAGAACCTGATCGTCGTGTCGCCGGACGTGGGCGGCGTGGTCCGCGCCCGTGCCGTGGCCAAGCGCCTGGATGACGCCGACCTGGCGATCATCGACAAGCGCCGCCCGCGCGCCAACGTCTCCACCGTGATGAACATCATCGGTGACGTCGAAGGCAAGACCTGCGTGATGGTCGATGACATCGTCGACACCGCCGGCACCCTGTGCGCCGCTGCCGCTGCCCTGAAGGCGCGCGGTGCGCTCAAGGTCGCCGCCTACTGCACCCACGCGGTGCTGTCGGGCCCGGCGGTGGACAACATCACCAATTCCCAGCTCGACGAGCTGGTGGTGACCGACACCATCCCGCTGAAGGACGCGGCGCGGGTGTGCAGCAAGATCCGCCAGCTGAGCGTGGCGGAAATGCTGGCCGAAACGATGCGCCGCATCGCCTTCGGCGAGTCGGTCAGCTCGCTGTACGTCGACTGAGTTTTTCGCCCCTGCCGGCAACGGCGGGGGCATACCCGGATGCTTCTGGTCGCGGAAGCATCTTCAACCGCCACGCCGCGGGGCGCGGCAACAACCTGAGTAGTCGAAAATGTCGAAGACCCATGAAATCAAGGTCACCAAGCGTGAACTGCAGCGTAAGGGTGCGAGCCGCCGCCTGCGTCACGCCGGTGTGATCCCGGCCATCGTGTACGGCGGCAACGCCGAGCCGGTCGCCATCAGCCTGGACCACAACGAAATCTGGCTGGCCCAGCAGAACGAGTGGTTCTATGCCTCGATCCTGGACCTGAACCTGGATGGCCAGGTGCAGAAGGTCCTGCTGCGTGACATGCAGCGCCACCCGTACAAGCAGCTGATCATGCACCTGGACTTCCAGCGCGTGAACGAGAACGAAGCCCTGACCGCTTCGGTCCCGCTGCACTTCGTCAACGAAGACACCTCGCCGGCCGGCAAGGCTGCCGACGTCGTGGTCACCCACGAACTGAAGGAAGTGACCATCACCTGCCTGCCGAAGGACCTGCCGGAGTCGATCGAAGTCGACCTGGGCGAGCTGAAGGCCGGTGACGTGGTGTACCTGTCCGACATCAAGCTGCCGAAGGGCGTGGAAATCCCGGCCCTGGCGCTGGGCAAGGACCACGACGACGCCATCGTCACCGCCAAGGCCGGCAAGGCCGACGAGGCTGACGAAGAAGCGGCTGCCGCCGAGTAATACCGTTACGGTGCCTGCCTCCGGGCAGGCACCGTACTGGAAGGAACCATGGCAGGACTGCGACTGATCGTCGGTCTGGGCAATCCCGGATCGGAACACGCCCGGACCCGGCACAATGCCGGGTTTCATTTCGTTGAGGCCCTGGCGGAGAAAGCCGGTGCGCGATGGAATGTGGACAGCAAGCTGTTCGGTGAGACCGCCAAGGTCGAGATCGCCGGGCAGACGGTGTGGCTGCTCAAGCCCGCCACCTTCATGAACCTCAGCGGCAAGTCGGTCACCGCCGCACAGCGGTTCTGGAAGATCGAACCGGAAGAAACCCTGCTCGCACACGACGAACTGGACCTGGCGCCCGGCGTGGCGCGGCTGAAGTTCGACGGTGGCCACGGCGGCCAGAACGGCCTGCGCGACACCATCCGCCTGCTCGGCCACGGCAAGTTCCATCGCCTGCGCGTGGGCATCGGCCATCCCGGCCACAAGGACCGCGTAGTGGGTTGGGTGCTGGGGCGCCCGTCCAAGGAGGACGACGTGCTGATCGCACGCGCCATCGACGATGCGATCGACGTGCTGCCGCTGGCGGTACAGGGCGATTTCAGCGAAGCGATGAAGCGGCTGCACACCCCGAAATAAGCGGTAGGTACCGACCGTTGGTCGGTGTGGAACCATCCAATCCGCTAGGTACCGGCCGTTGGTCGGTACGGAGAATGATTGGAAAAGCAGCGCCCAGGCCGCTGTTTCCCCAATCACTTTCACCCCAGAGAGCTGTCACCCATGGGTATCAAATGCGGCATCGTCGGCCTGCCCAACGTCGGTAAGTCGACCCTGTTCAATGCGCTGACCAAGGCGGGTATCGCCGCGGCGAACTTCCCGTTCTGCACCATCGAGCCGAACGTCGGCATCGTGCCGGTGCCGGACCCGCGCCTGAACGAGCTGGCGGGCATCATCAATCCGCAGAAGGTCATCCCGACCGCGGTCGAGTTCGTCGACATCGCCGGCCTGGTGGCCGGTGCCGCCAGCGGTGAAGGCCTGGGCAACAAGTTCCTGGCGCACATCCGTGAGGTCGATGCGATCACCCACGTGGTGCGCTGCTTCGAGCACGGCGACATCGTGCACGTGGCTGGCAAGGTCGATCCGATCTCGGACATCGAAACCATCGACACCGAGCTGGCGCTGGCTGACCTGGACAGTGTCGAGAAGGCGCTGAACCGTGCCGAGCGTGCGGCCAAGGGCGGCGACAAGGACGCAGCGGCGCGCAAGCCGGTGCTGGCCAAGCTGCAGGCTGCGCTGTCGGACGGCAAGGCCGGTCGCTCGGTCGGTCTGGACGAGGAAGAGAAGGCGCTGGTGCGCGACCTGTTCCTGCTGACCCTGAAGCCGGTGATGTACATCGCCAACGTGCTGGAGGACGGCTTCGAGAACAACCCGCACCTGGAAGCCGTGCGTGCGCATGCTGCCGCCGAAGGCGCGCAGGTGGTGCCGGTGTCGGCCGCGATCGAAGAAGAGCTGTCCCAGCTCGATGACGAAGACCGCGATACCTTCCTGGCCGACCTGGGCCTGAGCGAGCCGGGCCTGAACCGCGTGATCAACGCGGCCTACAGCCTGCTCGGCCTGCAGACCTACTTCACCGCTGGCGTGAAGGAAGTCCGCGCGTGGACCGTACGCAAGGGCGCCACCGCCCCGCAGGCTGCCGCAGTCATCCACACCGACTTCGAGAAGGGCTTCATCCGCGCCGAAACCATCGCGTATGACGACTTCATCAAGTACAAGGGCGAAGCCGGCGCCAAGGAAGCCGGTCGCCTGCGCCTGGAAGGCAAGGAATACCGCGTGCAGGAAGGCGACATCCTGCACTTCCGCTTCAACGTCTGATCCAGCGGCATCGGATCGACCCCGGACGCCCCGCCCAATGCGGGGCGTTCGCGTTTCCGGTAATGGACAAAAAAACACCACGCTGCGAAACGCTTGCGGTGTGACGTTCGCCGGTACTTGTCCACAGCAAACTCCCATCGCTTTCCACGTCGGGTGTGGAAAACCGGCGAACCTGATGCAGCGCCGAGCCCATGCTCGGCTGCGATGGACGTGAGCTGAGCGTGGGCTCGGCGCTAGACGCCTCAATCGTTCCGCGTGGACAAAATTTCGCCACGTATCGAAACGCTTGCGTGGCAACATTCCCACCCACTTGTCCACATCAAATCCAAACCGCTCTCCACGCCGGGTGTGGAAAACCGCGGATGGGCATGGACAAAAATTCACCACGCGCTGAAACGCTTGATGCGTGGCGCTCACCGCCACTTGTCCACACCTAACCCCCATCGCTTTCCACGCGGCATGTGGAAAAAGCGCCCGGCACTCCCTTGCCGGGCACTTCCCGCATCACCAGGTGTACGACACGCCCATCTGCGCACCGACATCGCGGAAGCCCATGCCACCGCTCTGCCCGCTCAATTCACCCCAGCCTCGCCAACCGCCGGACAGATTCACCTGCACACCGGCCTTGGCTTCGTAGATGTCGCGCGGCAGCTGCCGCTGCAGGCGCTCGCCGTCCATCGCCAGGCCTGCGCCATTGCCGCCGGACCACCAGTTCACCGCCACGTACGGGTGCACCTGGCCCTGCGCCGGGCTCAACCCGCGGCTGTACAGGCGCAGGCCGAGGCGGCTGCTGGTCTCGCTACCGCCGCGGTCCTCGACCACCGTGCCGTTGGCCTCGACCACGCGGTCGCTGTCATAGCGGCTATGAACCACCTGCAGCTGCGGTTCCAGGTAGATGCCGCGCTGCGCGGTGCGCCGCAGGGGGAGCACATAGCCGGCTTCGGCCGACGCACTCCAGTTGCGGGCGTCATAGCGCTCCTTCTGCAGGCCTTCGCCCTGCACGCTGTTGCGGAAGCGGCCGTATTGCAGCCAACCATCCACATAGGCGCCGCCCTGCATGCGTGCATCCTGCAGCCAGGTGGCATACGCGCCCACGCTGGTGCCGGTGACCACGCCCCGCGCGGCGTAGCCGGTCACCTGCGATCGGCTGTCATTGCGCGCACGGCCGTGGCCGAGCATCGCACCTGCCTGCAGTTCGCCCGCGCCAACCACCTCGAAGCGGCGGCCGACGCCGACCAGCACGCTGCTGATCTGCCCATCGACCTGGACCTGGCGGTTGCGGTCGTGGCTGTCGGGCTGCGCGCTGCGAAGGTGCATCCAGGCCACGGCATCGCCGCTGACGCCCGCTTCGGCGGCGGGATCACCGGCGCGGTCGTGCAGGCTGTGCCGGAACATGCCCAGCGCGGCGCTGCGGTTGGCCAGGTAGGCCGCCGGTTCCGGGCGTTCCACCTGCGGGCGCGGCGGATCGATCGGCGGCTCCGGCGGCAATGGCGGATCGACCGGCGGTTCCGGCGGCGACGGCGGATCGACCGGGGGATCTGGTGGCTGCGGCGGATCAATCGGTGGCTCCGGTGGATCGACCGGCGGCGCGTATTCCGAACGCAGGTACCAGTTGCCATCATCCGGGGTCGACACGCCGCCCTTGAACAGGAAGTAGTCGTAGGCACCGGCGACCGCGCGCCCCTGCAGGCTGAACTGTGCATCCGACTGGCCAGCCACGGTGATCAGGCGGATGCCCTCCTGGGTCAGTGCACCGGCGCCGCCGGCGTTGCGCACGCTCACGCTGGCAGTGCCGCTGCTGTTGCCGTTGATCACCAGCTGGTCGCCGAGCGAGGTGTCGTCACCCAGTGCGCGGTTGAAGATCCACTGGCCACCGTTGCCCACGTAGTCGCCGCTGACAGTGACGGTCTTGAAGCCGTCCGCCGCCGGCGCATCGAAGGCGATGGTGCCGGCGTGCTCGAGCGCGCCGACACTGGAACTGGCACGCACGTTCCACTGGCTGCTGCCATCCAGCGCCAGCTGTGCGACCTGGTAGCCGGAGTCGTTGCGCAGGGCGCCGCTGAAGGAAGTGCCGTCGCGCAGCACCATGCGAACATCCGCGGTCGCGCTGTCGACGATCACGTCGCCGCTCAGGCGGCTGTTGTCCGCGGTGATGCGGATCTCGGACGTTGCCACCGAGCTGCCATCAGTGAACACGGTATCGCTGACCCTCAGCAGTCGGCCGCCAACCAGGTCACCTCCCTGACGGGCGATAACGGCGGTATTGTTGAGTGTCAGTTCGTGGTTGCTTCCCTGCAGCCACAACGCAGGGCCGTCCAGGGTCTCGATCTGGCTGTCGTTGAACACCAGCCGATCCCAGTAGGGACCAAATACGGTGATGTAGGAACGATAGGCGCCCGAGTTCGTTCCCAGCGCCTGGATGTGCAGGGCGTCCGCAGTGAGCTTTGCAGTGTTCATCTGCACGATGCCGAACGAGGCTGCGCCATGGGTGGTGATCGAGCCGCCCTCCAGCTGTATGTCCGCGGTACTGCCGCCCAGGAACACACCACCGGACACCGCACCGTAGGTCGCAATGTCGAGATTCCTGGCACGGATCCGGGAGTAGGGCGTTGGAGGGTTGCTGCCGGAAGCGCGCAGGCCGTAGACGCCATCGCCATGGGTATCAATGCTGCCACCGGTGATCGTCGCGGTGCCACCCCATACGTCCACACCGTGGCCATACCCGTTGTCACCAAAGGTGCTGATCACAGTGTTGCTCAGGTCCGCCAGCGAATCGGCACCGGACAGCCAGATCCCGGAACTGCCATCGCGCACGGTGAAGTGCGCGCCCTCGGCGGTCAACTTGCCCCAGCTGTTGACGTTGACGCCGTAGCCGCCGATGCTTTCAAAGCGGGCATTGGTGATTTCCGCTGTGGCGAACGTTCGACTGGTCCGGTTTCCCATCAGTCGGATGCTGCTGCCGTTGGCGGTGGCGGTGCCCCCGGTGATGCGGAGGATCCCCCCGTTGTCAATGTCGAAGTTGCCATTGATGACATCCACGTCGCGCAGCGACAACACGCTTCCGCTGCCGCTTGCGGACAGGCGGCCGCTGGAACCGTTGGTCGCCTGCGCGAACGTCATCGCCAGTGATTCCAACGAAAGCAGTGCGCCGCCGTCGGCATAGATGGCGCGGCCGGCACCGTTGCTGATCGTGGTACCCGATACATGCAGCTCGCTTCCACGTCCGCTGGAATACAGGGCATGACCATCGCTGCTTACACTGCCGCCATCGAGCCATATCTTGCCGCCGTTGGTGGCGTTGACCGTGCCGTAGCCGGAACTGTTGCGATAGGCATTGATGACCAGGTTGCTGGCGTGGATGACACTGCCGATGCCGGTTGCGTTGAGCGCATAACCGACGCCTGAACTTCCATTGCCAAGCTGTATGTGACCTCCCTGTACAAGAACACCGCCACCTGCGGAGGCCTGGATTGCGCTGCCGCCGCCGGTGACATCGACGCGCGTGCCATCGAGCGTTGCCGTGCTGCCGGCTCCGTTCACGTCCAGGGCGAAGCCGCCCATGGAGTGCAGCAGGGTATCGCTCGCACCCAGCTGCAGGGTCTGGCCATTGATGACCTTCAGCGGCCCGGTCAGATCGGCAGCGTGGACCGGCAGCGCCGCCCACAGGGCGGTGGCCAGCAGGCTGGGAAGGAGGGGGGCAGGCGCGAGGCGCGCGCGCCCGGGCGCACGGCGGTACCGTGTGGGGGAGGCGTACATTCTGTTGGACTTCCTGTGGCAGGGCGCAGCACGGCTGCGCGAACTGGCGCGGCAGTGCCGCGTCGCTGCGGAAGCCACACGCGATGGCAGCTGCAGGCGCCATCGGACTTCCGTCCCCCAGGGCGGCGCAGCTACTGCCGGCAGGCGCACCAAGGCGGGATGCGTCCAGCCTAGAAATCGGCGCTGTCCTATGGAATCAGGCGTTTCCTAAAGCCGGTGCAGGCCCTTGTACAGGGGCTGCAGGGTTCAGCCTGGAGTGGACCTCAGGCGAACAACGAGGCCTGCAGGCAGTACTCGATCAGCGCCTGGTCACTGTCCACGCCCAGCTTGCGCATCGCGCTGATCTTCTGCGTGCTGACCGTCTTGGCGCTGCGCTGCAACTGGCGTGCAATGTCGCCCACGCTCATGCCGCCGGTGAACAGCCGGATCACTTCCAGCTCGCGCGGCGACAGCCGCGCACGCACCGCATCGGCATCGGCCGGCTCGCTCGCCGCTACCGGCAGCAGGCCTGGGGGCCGGTAGACGCGGTCGGCCAGCACCACGCGCAGGGCCTGTACCAGGCTGCCCAATCCATGGCTCTTGAGCACCACGCCGCCGGCACCAGCGGCATACATCGCCGCAACCAACGACGGGTTGGACACCATCGTCAGCACCAGCAGGCGCGTCTCCGGGAAGCTGCGGCGCAGGAACGAGATCAGCTTGATGCCGTCCCCGAAGCGCTCGCCCCCTGGCATGCTGTAGTCGGTGATCACCGCCTGTGGCCGGGTCCGGGTCATCAGCTCGATCAGCGTCGCCGGGTCGGTCGCTTCGCCCACGACCTCGAGGTCCAGCTCCCCGGCCAGTACGTCGCGGATGCCGGCAAGCACGATCGGGTGGTCGTCGGCGATGAGGATCCGTGTGGTCATGGCGGGTTCGGGTCGTCAGATGAGGAAGGAGATGCCGCGCCGAGCAGCGGATGCAGCAGCTGTTCGAGGCGTCGCTGGAAGCCGGCAAGCGGAGCCTCCTGGGTGACCAGGTCATCGCCGCCTGCGAGGCCCTGTTCGATCTGCAGGCCGCTGTCCACCAGCGCAGGTGCGCCGACGATGACCAGTGCGCCGCGGATGCGATGCAGTACCTGCACCACGCGCGCGGGATCGGCGGTGGCAATCGACTGGCGCAGGCTGTCCAGGTCAGCCTGCATGGTCTGCACGAACAATGCCTGCATTCTTGCGGGAACCTGCAGCGGCGGATCATCATCGCGCGTATCGGTGGATACAGGACTTTGCGGCGGCGCGGAAACCGCCACATCGCCCTGGGTGATCCGGATCAGCAGGCGTTGCAGCGCTTCCAGCGTGATCGGCTTGACCAGCACGCCCTGCATGCCCGATTCCTGGCAGCGTTGGCGTTCGGACGGATCGGCGTTGGCGGTGGCACCGTGGATCGGCACGCTGACACCGCGCGCCCGCAAGGCGCGCGCCAGGCCATAGCCATCCATCCCGGGCATGTTCAGGTCGGTCAGCACCAGCGCGAACGCGCCCTGCTGCCAGTAGCCCAGCGCTTCATTGCCATCGCTGGCGACCACGGCGCGGCAGCCGAGCTGTTCCAGCTGGTCGCGCAGGATCGCCTGGTTGATCGGGTTGTCCTCGGCCACCAGCACCTGCAGGCCGAAACGGCGCGTCGCCGGCAGGCGCCCTTCGGCGCTCGCCGCCAGCGGCTGGCCACTGGCCGCGGCCAACGCGAGCACGATCGCATCGAACCGGTGCAGGCCAACCTGCCAGAAGCCATCAATGTGCCGGGGGCGCACGCCGCCTTCGCGGCAGGCGACCACACGCGGTCCACCGGCCCACCCGGGCAGCGGGTCGTCAAGGACCAGGTCGAGCAGCACGGTGGGCGATGGCAAGTCTGCCGTGCTGTCTTCCCGGTACACGCTGGCCTGTGCACCACGCTGCTGCAGGCGTTCGCACAGCGATTGCACCAGCTCGCGCACGCTGCCCCGTACCTGGACCTGCAGGCCCGCAGGCAGCTGCGGCGCAGGGGATTGCTGCGGATCCGCCGGCGCCGGTGGCAGCGGCAGTTCGACGCTGAAGCTGCTGCCCAGGCCGCTCTCGCTGACCACACGCAGCTGGCCTTCCATCAACGCCACAAGATGCGCGCAGATGGCCAGCCCCAGGCCGGTGCCGCGCATCGCATCGGTGCCCGGGTTGGCCTGGAAGAACGGCTCGAACAGGTGCGCCTGGTGTTCGCTGGCAATGCCGATACCGGTATCGGCGACCTGCCACTGCAGCCAGCAGCGTTGCTCCTGCCAGCGTGCCGAAACACGCACCACCACGCGCCCGCTGTCGGTGAACTTCAGTGCGTTGCTGATCAGGTTGTTGAGGACCTGGCGGATCCGCGCGGCATCACCGCACACCACGGGTGGCACGTCGGCATCGATGCAGGCGTAGAACCGCAGCCCCTTGTTGGCGGCCGCGGCAGCATACGAGTCGAGCGCATCCTCGGTCAGTCGCACCGGATCGAACGGGCTGGGCTCCAGGCTCAGTTGCCCGGCCTCGGCCTTGCTGACGTCGAGGATGTCGCTGATCAGCTGCATCAGGGTCGAGGACGAACGCTGGATCGTCGCCAGATAGTCCTGCTGCCGCGCATCCAATGGCGTGAGTCCGAGCAGTTCGAGGGTGCCGAGCACGCCGTACAGCGGCGTACGGATTTCATGGCTCATCGTGGCCAGGAACTGGCTCTTGGCCCGGTTGGCCTGGTCGGCGGCACGGCGCGCCTGCTGCAGCACCTGTTCGGCTTCATGCTGGCTGCTGAGATCGATGAACAGGCACAGCACCGCCGGCTCGCCGCGATAGCGCGCCGGCGTCGCGGTCACCAGCAGGTGGCGGCCTTCGGGCGTGGTGTAGGCCAGCGCATCGCCGAGCGTGGTGCCTCCAGCGGCCAGCACGCTGCGCCGCCAAGGGCCATGCCAGCCTCCGCTGTGGTGGTCTTCGCCCAGCCAGCGGCGGGCGAGGGTGTTGTCCAGCAGCACATTGCCATCGGTACGGCGCAGCAGGCACAGCCCGATCGGCGCGTTGTCCAGGATGGTGCGGCTGAAGGCCTCGCTTTCCAGCAGGCGCGCGTGGTTGCTGCGCAGTGGTTCGATGACCGAACGCCGATACGCGCGCAGCAGCAGCGTGCCACCCAACGCCAGCAGCAGGGCCACCACGGTCGCGCCGAGCAAGGGCCCCTGTGGGTGCTGGAACACCTGCCGCCAGCTGACGTGGTACACCGCCAGCCAGCCGCGCTCGCTGCGCATGCGGAACTGCAGGCCTGCAAGGCCGGCCTTCCAGGAGGTGCCAGCGTCACTGGCGTCTGCTGCATCGCCCAGCAGGCGCTGGCCATCGGTATCGAACAGCGACAGCCGCTGGAACACCGGAACACCCAGCACCTGCCGGTAGTCATCGACACGTCCCGGATCGAGCAGGCAGGCCAGCGCGGCCTGTGAATCCTTGTCGTCCTCGCCCCACAGGCGTGCATCCTGCGGCGCATGCGCGATGGCCAGCAAACGGGTCTGCCGGTCGCGCCACGGTACGCTCACCCAGACGATGCCACCGCGCTGCAGCGCCGGACGCGTGCCCATGACCCGGTGGATGTCGGCGATCGCCGGGCGCAGGTGATGCGGGCTGTTCTGGCTCGCATCGGTAACGCCGATCTGCACCGGTGCCAGCAGCCCGCGCGTGCCCTGGCCATCGACCAGCAGGCATTGCGGTGGTGGGTAGTGCGAGGCCGACCAGAACGTGCCGTAGAAGCGCAGGAAACGATCGCCCAGCTCGTTCGGTAGCGAAAGACTGGCTCCCTCGCTCCCGATCGCCGCGAAGTTGGCGAACAACGGGCCGCGTTGCAGTTCCACGTTGGCATCGGCAACCGGCTGTCCTCGTGCGCCGACATCGTGCAGCCGCCACTGGCGCAGGAAGCGCTCCTGCTCGCGAAGCGTGCCGTCCAGGCGGCGGAAGTGGTACTCGATCTTGCTGCGCTCTTCGTTCAAAAGCTGCGAGCCGGCCGACAGCAGCAGTCCGGCCTGCAGGGTCGCCAGCACCACCACGCCGATCAGCAGGGCGTGGACGCGCAGTGAGCGGCGAGCGAGTCGGCGAACAGGTACGGCCTCGGCCGGCATGGCGGGTCTCAGGGCAGGGGGCGGACAGAGGCACCGGTGGCGGCAGCGCAAAGTCCGCCGCCACTGCACAGACAGGATCGTCAATGGCGCTTGATGATGTTGTGAAGTCGCTGTGGAAACCGTGTCAGCTCAGGGCGGCTCGCGATCTTTCGTCCAGACGCGGTGCTTCTTCGTCCAGCAGGCGGGTGAACTCATCTGAGGGCAGCGCCTGCGAGATCAGGAAACCCTGCACCTGGTTGCAGCCGAGCTGTCGCAACGCCGCGAGGTCGGCATCGCTTTCCACGCCCTCGGCCACGATGGTCAGCCCGAGCTGGTTGGCCAGCGCGATCACCGTCGACAAGGTCAGGTGGAGGGCCGGGTCACGGGCGCAGCCGCTGACCAGCGCGCGGTCGATCTTGACCTCGGTGAAGGGGGTATTGACCAGATTGTGGACCGAGCTCAGACCCTGCCCGAAATCATCCTGGGCCAGGCCGAAGCCCTTCATGCGCAGCCGGCAGGCACCGGCATAGAAGTCGCTGACGTGCCGCGTGGTGCTGTTTTCCATCAGCTCAAAGCACAATTCACCAGGCGTACCGCCGTTGGCCAGGGTCAGTGCCAGCAGTTCGTCGGGCAGGTCCGACTGCTCCAGCAGGTGAGGGGGCAGGTTGATCGATACCGGTACCCGGAACCCTTGTTTGCGCCAGCGTGCCTGTGCGCTGATGCTGGCCTTGAGCATCATCCGCAGCAGATCGCCCTCCAGCCCGTATCGGCAGATCGCCGGGAGGAAGCTGCCAGCTGCCAGCGTGCCCAGCTGCGGATGGCGCCAGCGCACCAGTGCCTCGGCCGCCACGACCCGCCCTGACTGCAGTGACTTTTTCGGTTGGAACCAGGCCGTCAGGCTGCCATCGGCCATGGCCTGGCGCAGCTGCGAAACATCCGGTTCGGGTGCAGCCTCCGCGCGCGTGGGGGCCTTGCCAGTGGCCTGACGCGCCTGCGCCAGCGCCTCGAACAGGGCATCCACGTCGGCGGCCGCCACCGGCTTGGGCAGCAGGCCGATCACCTCCAGCCCCAGCGATTCGGCCATCAGCCGTGCCGAGGTCATCATCCGCCGCGGGGCCGCGCTGACCACGGCAAGGCGGGGTGGGCGTGGCTGCGCCGCCAGCGCCTGGATGAACTGGATGCCGTCCTGCCCGGGCATCAGCAGGTCACTGACCACAAGGTCGTAGGGCTGGCAGGCACACAGTGCGATGGCGGCATCCACGTCTTCGCAGGCATCGACCTGGACGCCGGCACGGCTGCCGAAAAGATTGGCCAGGAAACCACGCTGGAAGGGCTGGTCTTCCAGGATCAGGACACGCTGGGTCATGCGGGATCTCCTTGGCGCAGGGCGGTGAGTGTCTTGCGCAGGCGGGCGATGTCGATGGGTTTGCTGAGGTAGCCCTGCATGCCACTGGCCAGGCAGCGCTCGCGCTCTTCGGCGGTGGCATTGGCGGTGGCGCCGATCACCGGTACCAGGTTGCCGTCATCGCGCAGCTCGCGGGCCAGCGCGTGGCCGTCCATGCGCGGCATGTTGATGTCGGTCACCACCAGATCGAAGCACTGCTCGCGGCACCGTTGCAGCGCTTCAATGCCATCCTGTGCCAGCTCCACGTCGCAGCCGAGGGTGCGCAGCTGCTCAGCCAGGATCACCCGGTTGATCGGGTTGTCCTCGACCGCCAGCACGCGCAGCCCCAGCGGCACGGGCGGTGCCAAGCGCGTGGTCTCCGGCTGCGCAGCACGTTGCTGCTGCACGTTGGCCAGCGCATTGCCGATCGCGGTCATGCCATGCAGGGTCACGACCAGGCTGCCATCGGCGGCAGTGATCGGCTGGTCACCGCCCTCGATCGATGCCACCACGCGCGGACCCGACCATGCCAGCGGAGTGGCTGCTTCGCCATCCATCAGGATCGCGCCGTCATGGTCCAGCAGCGTCGGGTCGCCAAGCAGGGGCTGCGCGTTGGCACCCCAGCGACACAGCCAGCCACAGGCACTGTCGACCAGCTCGCGGTCGCGGCCGCGCACCAGGATCGGTGGTTCCGGCAGCAACGTGGGCCCATCCTCGGCAGCGGCCAGCACCGGCAATGGCAGGCGGACGCTGAAGCTGCTGCCCAGGCCCGGCTCGCTCACCACCTGCAGCTCGCCGCTCATCAAGCGCACCAGACGGTCGCTGATGGACAGGCCCAGGCCGGTACCCTGCGCGCTGGCCGCGCCGCGGACCTGGCGGAACGGTTCGAACAGCCGCGCCTGTTCCTCCGCAGCAATACCCACGCCGGTATCGGTCACCTGCCAGCCCAGCACGCTCGATTCACCTTCGCGCTGCACCTGGCGCACGCGCAACACCACCCGCCCATGCTCGGTGAACTTGATCGCGTTGCTGAGCAGGTTGCCCAGCACCTGGCGGATGCGGTCGGCATCACCGAGCACCCGCGTCGGCAGGCGCGGATCGGTGCAGACCAGGATCTGCAGGCCCTTGCAGGTGGCCGACGCGGCGAAGCTGCGCAGCACACTCTCGGTCAGCTCGCGCGGCGAGAACGCCGCCGGCTCCAGGCTGAGCTGCCCTGACTCGATCTTGGACACATCCAGCACATCACTGATCAACTGCAGCAGGACCGACGAGGAACTCTCGATGGTGCGCAGGTATTGCGACTGCCGGGCGTCCAGCGAGGTGTGCCCCAGCAGCTCCAGCGTGCCCAGCACGCCGTACAGCGGAGTGCGGATTTCATGGCTCATGGTGGCCAGGAACGCGCTCTTGGCCTGATTGGCCGCATCGGCCGCCTGGCGTGCCGACGACAGTGCGGCCTGTGCCTGGCGGTGTCGGGAAATATCATGGAAGACGCATAGCAGCACATCATCGCCCTGGTAGCGGCAGGCCGCGTGCAGCACCTGCAGCTGGCGCCCGTCGCGGGCGGTGAATTCCAGTCCGCGCCCGCGCTCGCCGGCATGTCCGCGCCATGGCGCCTGCCAGTCGCTGTGTTCGCCTTCCTCGCCGAGCCAGTCGCGCAGCAGCTGGTTGGACAGCAGCAGCGCGCGGTCGTTGCGGCGCAGGACGCAGATGCCGACCGGCGCCATGTCGATCACCGTCGAACTGAAGTCCAGGTTCTCCAGCAGGCGGCGGTGCTGCTGCAGGGCCGGCTGGATCAGCTGCAGGTCCACGCGATGCCGTAGCAGGCGCAGCGCAACACCGGCCAGCAGCAGCAACAGCACGCAGACCAGCAGGGGCACGGCCAGGTCGCCCAGCAGCAGCTGCGGCGGCAGGTGGTAGACCAACCGCCAGCCGTCATTGCCGACACTTTTCACCAGCGCTACGCCGCGCGGCAGGCCGCCGCTCCATAACGTACCGAAGCTGTCGTCCTGGCGTTCCCGCAGGATTGTCCAGCCCGCGCGATCCAGCCGCGGCGCCTGGCTGGACAATGCAGGCTGCCCAGAACGGTCGAGCAACGCATAACCGCCGATGCCCTGGCCATCGATCATGCCCGCCGCTGCATCTGTATCAAGCAGCAGTACCAGCCACTGCGCCGGATGGGGACCGGACTGCACCGGCTGCGCCAGTGCGACGCCACGGTCACCCGGGCGCAGCCAGTACACCCGGTCAGCGCCCTCGAGGCTGCCGTTGCGCGTCTGCAGTGCACGTAGCGATGGCAGGCGTGCCACGTCCAAGTCGACCGCGCCTCCGGCCAGCCAGTGCGCACCCCGCGCATCGACCAGCAGCAGGTGCGTCTGCAGCGCCTGCAGCGTGTGCTCGGCACGTGCCGACAAGAGCAGTCGCTGGCCCGGCTGGCCGCCGGGGCCATCCAGCGCCACCTGGCGCATGCCTTTGCTGTCCGTGGCAGGCGCATCCGGATTGCCGGCCAGCACGGAATCGCCCAGGTAGCGCAGCAGGGCTTCGCGCTGGTCGAAATAGATCTGGGCCCTGTAGGCCGCTGCATTCATCTCGCGGCGATGGGTCGAGATGTCCTCGGTGAATGCCGTGAGCAGGTAGAACCCGGCCGCGGCGGCCAGGCAGATGAAGACACAGACGGTCAGGCAGCGCAGTAGCACCGACGCGGTGGTCGATGGCACGGTCTTCTGCAGCGAAGGGCGGGGGAAGCGGAACATGCAACGATGCTAGGAAGCCGCGCGGACGGCGCGGAATCAGCTGTTTCCTAAAATCCCCGGCTGGCCGGCCGGCCCGGAGCCTGCACGCGGGCACCGTTCAGGTGGCAAAAAAAAGGAACCCCCGCCGAAGCGGGGGTCTCCTGTACCGACATTGGCCGGGCACTTACAGCGCGCTGCCACCGAACTTGTGGGTGTACTGCAGGTTGATGGTGCGGCCGACGCTGTCGAACCAGGACACGTCGTAGTACGGATACGCGGTGTATGTGGCATCCTTCGGCGGCATCTTGTTGAACACGTTGACCACCGACAGCGACAGGCGCGAATGGTCGTCGAAGCGATACTGCACCGAGGCGTTGTAGCGGTAGGTCGCCTTCACGTAGGGGCTGTCACCGCTTTCCCAGTCGAACGACTGGTCGTAGTTGTCCGAGGTCGGCAGCTTGCCCAGGCGCGAACCGTAGACCGTGGCCGACCACGCGTCCTTCTCCCAGGTCACGCTCAGGCTGGTCTTGGTGCGCGGGATGTCGAATCCGCTGTTGACCGCGAACTGGTCCAGGGTCGGATCGCCGGGGTAGCGCTGGAAATCGTGCTTCTTCACCCAGGTGTGGGTGCCATTGAGGATGAAGTCGCCGATACCGGTCTGCAGGCGGTAGCGCAGGCCGACGTCGATGCCGGAGGTCGACTCGCGGGCGACGTTGATCGGCGCCACGCGCACGCCGTACAGGCGGCCGTCGCTGGTACGGGTGATGCGGTCGAGCGCGTCCACGCAGGTCGGCGAACTGATGTCGGCACTGCCGAGCCGGCAGTTCGCTTCGTTGGCCAGGAGGGTGCGCACATCCATGTCCTGCACCTGCTTGCGCATGTCGATGTCGAACCAGTCCACCGACAGGTCCAGGCCGATCGCCGGCGACCAGACGAAGCCTGCGCTCCACGAGGTGCTGGTTTCCGGGTCGAGCTGGCGGTTGCCGGTGCGGCTGCGGATCAGGTTGCGCTCGTAGTCGGAACAGTCGCTAGCGCCATCGGCGCGGCAGCTGTACAGGTCTTCGGCGGTGGTCTCGTCGTTGCCCGGTCCGGCGAACACGTAGTGCAGGTCCGGCGCGCGGAACGCGGTGCCATACGAACCGCGTACCAGCAGCGTGTCGATCGGGCGCCATTCCAGACCGCCGCTCCAGGTCGCCTTGCCGATGGTGTGGCCGGAATAGCGGTACTGGTCGTAGCGGCCGGCCACGCTCAGGTTGACCGTCTCGTGCAGCGGCATGCGCAGCTCGGCGGCGGTCGCCCAGCGGTTGCGCGAGCCCTGGCCGTCCGAATCCTTCCAGCTGTAGTAGTAGTACTGGGTGGCCAGCGGATCGGGATTCAGCGCATAGGCCTGCTGGCCCACTTCCACGGTCGCGGCAAACCCGGCATCACCGCCCGGCAGGCCGAACAGCGCGGAATTGGTCAGCGTGAATGCAGCCGTCTCGGTGCGCGACTTCGGCGAATAGGTGGTGCGTGCGGCAATCGAATCGTACTCGGCGCGGGTCAGCGGCCGGTACAGCCGCGACGGGTCCGCGTTGTAGATCGGGAAACCGTCGTCGTCCACGCCCAGCTGCGGGCCCAGGAACAGGTCATTCGCCTTGGAGGCGATGATCTGCGCCCAGCTGATCCGCGACTGGTACTGCGAATGGCTCAGCGCCGCTTCGTAGTCCCAGTTGCCGGCAAGATTGCCCTTGAAGCCGGTGGTCACGCTGAAGGTCTTCTGCGTGCTGCGTACCATCGCATTGCGCAGGCCCCCCATTTCCTCGGGTGAGAACTGGCGCTGCCAGAACTCGATCTCGCCGGTGGCCTGGTTGTTGAAATAGCCCGACTCATCGCCATTGGCGTCCATGCGGCCCCACTTGGTGACGTCGCGCATCAGCGACATCGTGTGGTAGCCCAGCTGCACATCGGCGAACCATTGCTGGCCGTTGTCGAAGTCGTAGCTCAGCGAGGCGTAGCCATTGGCGCCGCGGCGCTTGCTGAGGATGGTGCCATAGCCGATCGAGCTGTCGCTGCCGCAGTAGTAACCGTAGCGCGGGCGGTAGGCGCGGTAGGTGCTGCCCTGGTTCTGCCCGGCCAGCGCTTCGCAGGTGGCCGCGCCCGGATCCAGGTAGTCGTCGTTGTAGTCCGTACGCAGGTAAGCGCGGCGGGCGATGCGCGAGCCCTCGGTGGGGCCGTCCTGGGTCGAATCCTGGATGTCGCGCTCATAGGCCCACAGCGGGGTCTGCGACTGCAGCTCGACGCTGTACACGGCGTTGAAGTTGCCGCGGCTGAAGCCGCTGGCCAGGCTCATGTCGAACGACTCGCCACCGCCTTCGCTGGTGGTGCCCATGCGCATGTCGATCGTGGTGCCGTCGGCCTTCTTCTTCAGGATGAAGTTGACCACGCCGGCGATCGCGTCCGAGCCGTAGATGGCCGAGGCGCTGCCGGTCAGCACTTCGATGCGCTCGATCATCCCCAGCGGGATGTTGGAGACATCGGTGAAGTTGCTGCGGCCCTTGAACGGCATCGGGAAGTCGGCGATGCGGCGGCCATTGACCAGCACCAGCGTGTGGTTCGGGCCCAGGCCGCGCAGGTCCACCTGCTGGGCGCCCGGCGAGAAGTCGGCGCCGCTGGAAGACTGCTGGCTCTGGGTCTCACCGCCGTTCTGGGTCATTGCACGCAGCACGTCCGGCACGCTGGTGAAGCCGCTGGAGCGGATCTGTTCGGCGTTGATCACCGTGATCGGGGCGGGGCCTTCCACCTGGGCGCGCGGAATGCGCGATCCGGTGACCTGCACCGCATCCAGTTGTTGAACCGGGGAGGAAGCCGGTGCCTGGGCCGCCGCGGAAGCAGCCACGCCCATCAACGCCAGCTGGATCGACCACGCCATCGCCTTTCTACGCATGAGGAATTCTCGGAAATGAAGCCGGCCCGCAGAGGAGGGGCCCTGTCCCCCATTCAGATTTCCGGAACGGGCGCGCGCATTTAACGCCTTTTTCATGTCCTTGACTACTGGGTCCCTATCTGGCAAAGAGTGGAAACGCTTGCAAGTCGATTTTGTTCAGGGAGATCAAGATGCGACGCCTCCATCGGACCCTGCGTGCCCCCTTCGCCTGGCTGGCGCTGCTGGTCTTGGCCGTGCCGTTGGTCGCCCTTGCGCAGGACCTGCAGGGCCCGGGCTTCGCCTACTACGAAGCCGGCGATCTCGACGCGCCCCGGCCCGGTCCGCGCGCACCGGCCATGATGCTGATGGGCGGTGGCGAATGGGTGCCGGAGGCCTTCCACTGGTGGCTGAAGCAGGCTGGCAATGGCCGCGTGCTGATCCTGCGCGCTTCTGGCAGTGATGAGCTGCAGGACCGCCTGTACCGCGAGATCGGCGGTACCACCGCAGTGCAGACGCTGGTCTTCGACAGCCGCCGCGGCGCCGACGATCCGGCCGTGCTGCGCGTGGTTGCCGCGGCTGATGCCATCTTCATTGCCGGTGGTGACCAATCGCGCTACATCCGCTTCTGGAAGGGCACTGCGCTCAACCGCGCGCTGAACGCCCACGTGCGCGCTGGCAAGCCGATTGCCGGTACCAGTGCGGGGCTCGCCATCCTCGGTGGCTATGCCTACGGCGCGATGGACGGCGGCAGCATCACCTCTGCCGGTGCCCTGGCGGACCCGATGGGCAGCGCGGTGACCATGGACAGCGGCTTCCTGCAGATGCCCTACCTGCAGCGCGTAGTCACCGACACGCACTTCGACAAGCGCGACCGGCTCGGTCGCCTGATCGTGTTCGTGGCGCGCGCCGCACAGGACAGTGGCAACCCCG
Organism: Stenotrophomonas sp. YJH_SMC_12-1; assembly: GCF_059370935.1. Lineage (NCBI taxonomy): Bacteria > Pseudomonadati > Pseudomonadota > Gammaproteobacteria > Lysobacterales > Lysobacteraceae > Stenotrophomonas > Stenotrophomonas sp. YJH_SMC_12-1. Next base: position 482,282 of record NZ_JCAFUD010000003.1, read on the forward strand.
ACATCGTCGGCATCGGCGTCGACGAGGACACCGCCCTGTGCGTGGAGCCCGATGGCCAGGCGCAGGTCTACAGCGCTGATGGCGAGGGCAAGGTCTGGGTGGTCAGCCCTGGCCGCGATGCCGACCGCCTGGTCGAGGGCGAGCCGCTGCGCTTCCGCGCCGTGCCGGTAACGGTGGTCGCCAGCGGCAGCCGCATGCGCCTGGATGACGTCCAGGCCGAGGCCGACTACCAGGCCGTGGCCGACGTCAGCGATGGCGAGCTTGAGTTCACGCTTCGGTAGTGCCGGCCGCTCGCCGGCAACCCACCTTTCCTGATACGCCCCTCGCCGGCCAGCGGCCGGCACTACCCTGCAATCCATTCCCCGTTACTGCTGGAGACGTATCCGATGAAACTGCGCCTGGCGCTGTCTATGCTGCTGTCCCTGCCCATGCTTGCCCAGGCCGCACCGGCCACTTCACCGCTGCTGGTCATCCACGGCGGCGCCGGCGTCGAGCGCAAGGACCTGTCGCCGGCCGAGGAAAAGGCCGCACGTGACGCGCTGCGGGCGGCACTGCTGAAGGGTCATGCGGAACTGGCGGCGGGGCGCCCCGCGCTGGCCGCAGTCACCGCCGCGATCACCGTGCTGGAGGACGATCCCACCTTCAACGCCGGCAAGGGCGCAGTGTTCACCCATGACGGCCGCAACGAGCTGGATGCGGCGGTCATGGATGGCGCGAACCAGGCGGCGGGCGCGGTGGCGGGCGTGCAGCGTGTGCGCAACCCGATCCTGCTGGCGCAGACCGTGATGCAGAAATCCCGCCACGTGATGATGGTCGGGCAGGGCGCCGAAGCCTTCGCGGCCGAGCAGGGCATTCCTCTGGTCGATCCCTCCTACTTCCGTACAGAGAAGCGCTGGCAGCAGCTGCAGCGCGCGCTGAAGGAAGAGGCCAGCGGCCAGGCGCATGCCGACCTGGAGACTGCAAAGCACTTCGGTACCGTTGGTGCGGTCGCATTGGACGCGCAGGGGCATCTGGCCGCCGGCACCTCCACCGGGGGCATGACCAACAAGCGTTACGGCCGGGTCGGTGACTCGCCGATCATCGGTGCCGGCACCTGGGCCGACGCACGCTGCGCGGTGTCCGGCACCGGGTGGGGCGAGTACTACATCCGCACTGCGGCCGCGCACGAGATCTGTGCGCGCATGCGCTACCAGGGGCAGAGCCCGGAGCAAGCCGGCAAGGGCGTGATCAACGAGACGATTCCGCAGATGGGCGGCGACGGCGGTGCGATCGTGCTCGGCGCAGACGGAAAAATGGCCACGCCGTTCAACACCCAGGGCATGTATCGGGGCTGGATCGGCGGCGACGGCGTCCCTCATGTCGCAATTTTCGCCAACGAGACCCTGCCGCTTCCCGGGCAATAACCTTGCGTATCAATGGGTTTGCGACAGCGTGTGAAAAAAATGGAAAAAAGCGTTGACAGCCCCCCGTCCCATCAGCAGAATAAGCGGCTCACCACCACGCACCGCAACGCTTCGGCGGCAACGGAATGGGGTGGTAAGGAGGGATACCCAAGCGGCCAACGGGGGCAGACTGTAAATCTGCTGGCTTACGCCTTCGGTGGTTCGAATCCACCTCCCTCCACCAGTTTCACGTTGTGACATTCCCGGCGCGGGAGTAGTTCAATGGTAGAACCTCAGCCTTCCAAGCTGATGGTGCGGGTTCGATTCCCGTCTCCCGCTCCATTGAATGAACTTTGAATATTATCGAGTTCATGTCATAATGCAAAACTCGGCTCACGTAGCTCAGTCGGTAGAGCACTTCCTTGGTAAGGAAGAGGTCGAAGGTTCGATTCCTTTCGTGAGCACCATCTTAAGCATCACCTCTCAGACGAATTCGAGATAAGCAGCCATGGCCAAGGGTAAGTTCGAGCGCACCAAGCCGCACGTCAACGTCGGCACCATCGGTCACGTCGACCACGGCAAGACCACGCTGACCGCCGCACTGACCAAGATCGGTGCCGAGCGCTTCGGTGGCGAGTTCAAGGACTACTCCTCGATCGACGCCGCTCCGGAAGAAAAGGCGCGTGGTATCACGATCTCGACCGCGCACGTCGAATACGAATCCCCGATCCGTCACTACGCCCACGTTGACTGCCCGGGCCACGCCGACTACGTCAAGAACATGATCACCGGTGCCGCCCAGATGGACGGCGCGATCCTGGTGTGCTCG